>NZ_JABEMG010000177.1 GCF_013004695.1 Promicromonospora citrea | reverse complement strand
CCGCCACCTGGGCCGCCTCGAGCCCTGCCCGCAGCGCCGCGAGCGCCGCCTCGGCCTCCTGGACGTCGAGCGCCCCCGCAGCGACGGCGTCCCGCGCCGCTCTCGCGTCCTGCTCCGACGGCGCGCCCGTCGGCCGGACGGGGGGCGGGTCGGCCTTGGCGACGGGGCCCCAGGGGATCACCAGCCCGAGCGCGAGCAGCGCCGCCGCGAGCGCCCGCAGTGCGAGCACCACGCCGAACCCGTGGCCGTCGGGGTGGCCGTGTCGAACCTGCCTCATGATCCCCCTCCCGATCTGCGCCGGGACGGCGTGTCGCCTTGCGCAGATCCTGTGAATCACTCCGGTGTCACCGCACCACTGTGACCCGCACCCTCCGATCGCGCGACCGGAAGGCAAACCCTCACCCAAGGCCGCGCGTTGTCCGGGTCGTCTCATTTTCGAATCTCAGGATTCAAGACACGGGTTTCGGGGTCGCTCGCGGCCGTCTACGGTCACACCCATGACTTGTCGAATGTGTTGCCACTGACCTCGCGCACGTTCGCCTGCCCTCGGCCGTCCGGCCGGACCTCCGCGTGCGCACCGTCCGCCGCGGACCCACCTCCTGATGCGCAGGCCCCTCGGGGGCACGCCGCGGCACGTCTTCGCCAGATCGCCCGACAAGCACCCCGACACAGGAAGCAGGACAGCCATGACGCAGCAGCCCCACTGGTCCTTCGAGACGCGCCAGATCCACGCCGGCCAGGAGCCGGACCCGGCCACCGGCGCCCGCGCGCTGCCGATCTACCAGACCACGTCGTTCGTGTTCCCCGACGCCGGGGTCGCGGCCGACCGGTTCGCCCTGAAGGACCTGGGCCCGATCTACACCCGCATCGGCAACCCGACGCAGCAGGTGGTCGAGGACCGGATCGCCAGCCTCGAGGGCGGCGTCGGCGCGCTGCTCGTCGCCTCCGGCCAGGCGGCCGAGTCCCTCGCCCTCCTCAACCTCGCCCAGGCGGGCGACCACGTCGTGGCGTCCGCCAGCCTCTACGGCGGCACGTACAACCTGCTCCACCACACGCTGCCCAAGTTCGGCATCGAGACCACGTTCGTGAACGACCCGCACGACCTCGACGCGTGGCGCGCCGCCGTCCGCCCGAACACCAAGGCGTTCTTCGGCGAGACCATCCCGAACCCGCGCGCCGACGTGCTGGACATCGAAGGCGTGGCCGCCGTGGCGCACGAGGCGGGCGTGCCGCTCGTCGTGGACAACACGGTCGCCACGCCGTACCTCATCCGGCCGTTCGAGCACGGCGCCGACATCGTGGTGCACTCCGCGACCAAGTACCTCGGCGGCCACGGCAGCGCCATCGGCGGCGTGATCGTCGACGGCGGCCGGTTCGACTTCGGCGCCGACCCGGAGAAGTTCCCGGGCTTCAACACCCCCGACCCGAGCTACAACGGCCTCGTCTTCGCGCGCGACCTCGGCGTCGACGGCGCGCTCGGCGCCAACCTGGCGTTCGTGCTCAAGGCGCGCGTGCAGCTCCTCCGCGACCTCGGCGCCGCGATCTCACCGTTCAACGCGTTCCTGCTCTCCCAGGGCCTGGAGACGCTGTCGCTGCGCCTCGAGCGGCACGTCGCCAACGCGCAGCACGTCGCGCAGTGGCTCGAGGCGCGCGACGACGTCCGCGTCGTCCACTACGCGGGCCTGCCGAGCTCGCCGTGGCACGCGAACGCACAGAAGTACGCGCCGCGCGGTGCGGGCGCGGTGCTCGCGTTCGAGCTCGACGGCGGGGCGGAGGCAGGCCAGGCGTTCGTGTCGGCCCTCGAGCTGCACTCGAACGTGGCCAACATCGGTGACGTGCGCTCGCTGGTGATCCACCCGGCGTCGACCACGCACTCCCAGCTCACGCCCGAGGAGCAGGCGCTGTCCGGGGTCACGCCCGGCCTCGTCCGCCTCGCGGTGGGCCTGGAGCACGTGGAGGACATCCTGGCGGACCTCGAGCTCGGCTTCACCGCGGCCAAGAACCTCCTCGGCGACCAGGCGAGCTGATCGAGGCGTCGACGCCCGGGGCGGGCACCGGAGAACCCGGTGCCCGCCCCGGGCATGTCCGCAGGGGGTGCCCGCAGGGCACCCGCCAGGAGCCCGGCACCCCGGGCTCACCGTCCCGAGCCGCAGGAGATCCCATGGCCGTCACGCTCCCCGAGGCCCCGCACAGCGCCGTCGAGACCTCACGCTCCCGCTCGAAGCCGCCCGTCCCCGCCAGCGGGGCCTGGCGCGAGGACGACGACCCGGGCCACCGGCAGTTCACCGACCTCGGCGCGTTCGATCTCGAGGCGGGCGGACACCTGCCCGCGGTCCGCGTCGCCTACGAGACCTGGGGCACCCTGGCCCCGGACGGATCGAACGCCGTCCTCGTGCTGCACGCCCTGACCGGCGACTCGCACGTGACCGGCGACGCCGGGCCGGGTCACGTGACGGCCGGCTGGTGGTCGCAGATGGTGGGTCCGGGCCGCCCCATCGACACCGACCGGTACTTCGTGGTGGCCCCCAACGTGCTCGGCGGCTGCCAGGGCACGACCGGCCCGTCGTCGACCGCGCAGGACGGCCGCCCCTGGGGCGGCCGCTTCCCGTACGTGACGACGCGGGACCAGGTCGCCGTCGAGATCGCCCTGACCCGGGCGCTCGGCATCGACTCGTGGCAGCTCGTCATCGGCGCGTCGATGGGTGGGCTGCGCGTGCTGGAGTGGGCCCTGCTGGGTCCCGAGGCCGGGATCGAGGTGCGCACCATCGCCGCCATCGCGACGACGGCCCAGACCGGCGGCGACCAGATCGCGTGGGCCAGCCCGCAGCTCGCGGCGATCCGCATGGACCCGCGGTTCCGCGGCGGGGACTACTACGGCGCGGCGGACGACGACGGCCCGCACACCGGGCTCGGCATCGCGCGCCAGATCGCGCACACCACCTACCGCACCGGCTACGAGCTCGACCAGCGGTTCGGCCGCCTGCCGCAGGGCGGCGAGGACCCGTTCGCGGGCGGACGGTTCGCCGTCCAGTCGTACCTCGACCACCACGGCGACAAGCTGGCCCGCCGGTTCGACGCCAACTCCTACGTGGTGCTCACCGAGTCGATGCTGTCCCACGACCTGGGGCGGGACCGCGGCGGGGTCGAGGCCGCGCTGAGCCAGGTCACGTCGCGCGCGCTCGTGGTGGCCGTCGACAGCGACCGGCTGTTCCCGCCCGGGCAGTCCGCCCGGCTCGCGCAGTGGCTGCCCCGCGCCGAGCCGCTGCGGATCGTCACGAGCGACGTGGGCCACGACGGCTTCCTCGTCGAGGCGGACCAGATGGGTCCCATGGTGAGCGAGTTCCTCGGGTAACCGTCCTGCGCCGCGCGCCGGCCGGGTCTAGCGTGACCGTATGGCCAAGCTCAACCCTTACCTCAGCTTCAGGTCGGAGGCCAAGGACGCTCTCGCCTTCTACCAGTCCGTGCTCGGCGGCGAGCTCGACATCAGCACGTTCGGCGGGGTCCCCATGGAGGGGATGCCCACACCCGACGAGGACCGGGACCTCGTCATGCACGGCCAGCTCGACACCCCGGGCGGCCTCACCATCATGGCGGCCGACACGCCGTCCTTCATGGCCTACGTCGCGCCCACCGCGGGGGTGACGGTCGCCCTCACGGGCGGCCCGGAGGACCACGACTACATCAGGGGCGCCTACGAGAAGCTGTCCGACGGCGCGACCCCGAGCCAGCCGCTCGAGCTCGCACCGTGGGGCGACTACTACGGGGCGCTCACCGACAAGTTCGGTATCGCGTGGATGTTCGACATCGGCACGGAAGAGAGCGCCGCCGGGTGAACTTCCGTTACTGAACCCAGCTCCAGTAACCTCGTCGGGCCGGTCACCGCCGACCGGCCCGACGAGAAGGAGCGTCCCGTGACACAGCGCCGTGCACTCTCCACCGCACTCTCGATCGCCACCACGCTCGCGCTCACCGCCGCCGCGGCGGCGCCCGCGCACGCCGACCCACCGCCTCGCGAGGTGCTGTTCGTCGCCAACAACTGGGACGGCACGGCCTCCGCGCTGTCCTCCGGCGCGGACCTGACCCCCGTCGCGCAGGTCGACGTCGTCCCGGACCGCGCCGAGCGGATGCGCGAGATCTACCGCGACCCCGTCCGGCTCGCGGCGTTCCTCGTCGTCCGCGAGACCGTCGGCGAGGGGCACGACCAGCTCGCCGACGACCTGTACACCACGCCCGACGGCACCTCGCTCGTCGTCTCGCGGCCCAGCTTCGCCGACGTCGTCTCGATCAGCCTGCGCACCGGCGAGGTCGAGTGGCGGTTCCGGGTGTCCGGCTTCCGCGCCGACCACATGGCGGTCTCGCCCGACGGCACGCAGGTGGCCGTCTCGGCGTCGACCGGCAACCGGGTGCACGTGCTCGACATCGAGACCGGCGCCGAGCTCGGCTCGTTCCGCACGGGCGACAAGCCGCACGAGAACGTCTACACGGCCGACGGGCTGATCTGGAACATGTCGATCGGCGAGGTGAACAACGACCTCGACGACCCGGCCCTCGACTTCCTCAAGGGCGACCGCGTCATCACCGTCGCCGACGCCGCGACCTTCGAGGTGGTCCGCGAGATCGACATGCGCGACCGGCTCGACGCCGCGGGCCTCGACCACCTGTCCGACGCCGTGCGCCCCGCCGCGTTCAGCCCGGACGGGTCCAGGCTCTACTTCCAGGTCTCGTTCTTCGGCGGGTTCCTCGAGTACGACGTCGCGAGCGACCGCATCACCCGCGTCGCGACCCTGCCGCGCGTGTTCGACGGCCGGCGCACCGACATGGTCAACGACTCGCGCCACCACGGCCTCACGATGCAGCCGACCGGCGAGCACCTGTGCGTCGCGGGCACGATGGACGACTACGCCGTCGTCGTCGACCGGGCCACGCTCGCCGAGGGGCCGCTCGTCGCCGTCGACAAGCCGTACTGGGCGACCGTGACCGGCGACGGCGCCGCGTGCGTGGTCTCCGAGTCCGGCGCCGACCAGGTGACCTCGATCGACTTCGCGACCGGCGAGAAGATCACGTCCGTGCCGGTCGGCGACCACCCCCAGCGCGTGCGGCTCGGTACGGTCCCGGCCGGCTGGTCCGGCGTCGGTTAGGGTCGGGCGCATGCTCGCCGCCTACGTCGCCCGGTTCTCGCCCGACAGCCCCCTGGACGGACTGGAGGTGGGAGACCGGCCGGACCCCGCGACCACGGAGCACTGGACGACCGTGGACGTGCGGGCGGCGAGCCTCAACCACCACGACCTGTGGTCGCTGCGCGGCGTCGGCCTGCGCGAGGAGCAGCTCCCGATGGTCCTCGGCACCGACGCCGCCGGCGTGACCCCTGACGGCACCGAGGTGCTCGTGCACGGCGTGATCGGGGCCGACGGGCACGGCGTCGGGCCGAAGGAGCCCCGGTCGCTGCTGTCGGAGCGCTACCCCGGCACCCTCGCCGAGCGGGTCGCCGTGCCGACGGCGAACCTCGTGCCGAAGCCCGCCGAGCTGTCGTTCGAGGAGGCCGCGTGCCTGCCGACGGCGTGGCTCACCGCGTACTCGATGCTGTTCACGCAGGGCGGCCTCGCGCCCGGCGACCGCGTCCTCGTGCAGGGCGCGGGCGGCGGGCTCGCGACGGCCGCCGTGCTGCTCGGCGCCGCGGCCGGCCTGGAGGTCTGGGTGACGTCGCGCTCGGCCGAGAAGCGCGACCGCGCCGTCGCTCTGGGCGCCGCGGGCGCCGTCGAGTCCGGCGCGCGGCTGCCCGCGCGCGTGGACGCCGTCCTGGAGTCGGTGGGACAGGCGACCTGGGCGCACTCGATCCGGTCGGTGCGACCGGGCGGCACCGTGCTGGTCTGCGGCGCGACGTCGGGCGACGCCCCGCCCGCCGAGCTCACGCGCATCTTCTTCCAGGAGATCCGGGTGCAGGGCGTGACCATGGGCACACGCGAGGACCTCGCGGCGCTGGCCCGGTTCTGCGCCCGCACGGGGGTGCGCCCGGTCATCGACGCGGAGCTGCCGCTCGACCGCGCGGCCGACGCCCTGTTCCGGCTCGCGGAGGGCAGCCAGTTCGGCAAGGTCGTCGTCCGGCCCTGAGGGCGGGCCGGGCCCCGGCTCAGGAGAACCGGCGCGCGAATTCCTCGACGAGGGTCGGACCGGTGTCGCCGATCCGCCAGACGTTCCAGCCGTCGGCCGTGTAGGAGCCCGACGCCGCCGTCGCGGCCGAGTCCGGGTGCCGGTAGCGGGCGCCGTTGGACAGCTCGATCGCGCCGTCGGGCAGCAGCATCGCCTCGAAGTGCTGGCTGCGCCGCGGGCGGGACCACACGATGCGCGTGGGTGTGCCGATCGAGCGGGCGAGCGCCTCGAGGTCCGGGTCGTCCTCCTCCTCGAACAGCATCGGCGTGCTGGCGCGGATGCTCTCGTGCGGAGGCACGGGGCGGGCGGGCGCCTCGGGCGCGCTGGACGGGAACGGGTCGCCGTCGAACGCCTGCTCGCCGTAGCCCCCCTCCGGGCCGGACAGGTAGCCGCCGGACTCCCACGGCCGCGCGTCGGCCGTGGCGGTGGCGCCGGGCGCGGTGCCGTCGGCGTACGAGGAGCCGTAGCCCGACTGGGCGTACTCGTAGGCGCCCTGGTCGTAGGCGGGCGCGTCAGCCGTGTAGCCGTAGTCGTTCTGGTCGTAGGCGCCCTGCTGGTAGGCGGACGGCGCGGGCGCGAAGCTCGACCCGGACTGGTAGGCGGGCTCCGGCGCGTACCGGGGCTGTGTGATGTCGAGGTCGTCCGCCACGTCGCCGTACGACGGCGCCTCGTAGGACGCCGGGGGCTGCCACAGGTCCTCGGGCTCATCCGCCTGCGGCTGCGGGCCCGTGCCGGGCCGGTAGGCCGGGCCCGCGGACGGCGTCGGGCCGGACGACGGGTACGCCGGCGCGTCGTCGGGCTGCGGCGACGGAGCGAAGCGGTCGGTCCGGGAGCGCCGGCGCACGGCGGGCTGGGGCTCGGCGGGGGTGGCG
>NZ_JABEMG010000176.1 GCF_013004695.1 Promicromonospora citrea | reverse complement strand
TTCTCGGCTTTGACGGCCGTCAAAGCCGAGAAACGTCGGGTTGAAGAGCGAGCGGCCGTGGCTCAGCGCCGCGCCAGGACCTCCGCCGCGCGCGTGCGGGCCCAGGCGTCCGCCGCGAGGACCCCCTCGACCGAGCCCGCGTCGCCGCCGCCCGCCGCGGCGTGCTCCTCGACCACGGCCGCGACGGTGTCGACGATGTCGAGGAACCCGATCGCGCCGTCGTGGAACGCGTCGACGCACACCTCGTTGGCCGCGTTGTAGACGGCAGGGTGCGTGCCCCCGGCCTCCCCCACCTGGCGGGCCAGGCGGACGGCGGGGAACGCGTCGTCGTCGAGCGGTACGAACTCCCAGGTGGCGGCCTGCGTCCAGTCGATGCCGACGTCGACGTCGGGCAGCCGGTCCGGCCACGACAGACCGAGCGCGATGGGCACGAGCATGCGCGGCGGGCCGGCCTGGGCGAGGGTCGAGCCGTCCACGAACTC
Source organism: Promicromonospora citrea (assembly GCF_013004695.1). GTDB lineage: Bacteria > Actinomycetota > Actinomycetes > Actinomycetales > Cellulomonadaceae > Promicromonospora > Promicromonospora citrea. The sequence continues at coordinate 6,715 of NZ_JABEMG010000176.1, read as the reverse complement.
GACCATCGAGTGGATCATCTGCTGCGGGTGCACGACGACGTCGATCGCGTCGAACGGCAGGTCGAACAACAGGTGCGCCTCGATGACCTCGAGACCCTTGTTCACCAGGGTGGCCGAGTTGGTGGTGACCACGCGGCCCATCGCGAAGTTGGGGTGCCGCAGGGCCTGCGCGGGCGTCACGTCCCGCAGCTCGTCCCGCGACCTCCCCCGGAACGGGCCCCCGCTCGCCGTGACCACGAGGCGGCGCACCTCCGCCGGCGCCCCCGAGCGCAGCGCCTGCGCGATCGCGGAGTGCTCCGAGTCCACCGGGACGATCTGCCCCGCGTGCCGCACCGCCTTCTTCACGAGCTCGCCGCCCACGACGAGCGACTCCTTGTTGGCGAGCGCGAGCGTCGAGCCCGCCTCCAGGGCGGCGAGGGTGGGGCGCAGGCCGACCGAACCGGTGATGCCGTTGAGCACGACGTCGCTGCCCCGGCCGGCCAGCTCGGTCGCGGCGTCGGGGCCGGTCAGCACCTCGACGCCGGCGGCGCCCGCCTCGCGGAGCAGGGCGGTCAGGGCGGGGCCCGCGGCGTGGTCGGCGACGGCGACCGCGCGGACGCCGAGGTCGGCGGCCTGCCGGGCGAGGAGCGGGAGGTCCGTCCCGCCGGCGGTGAGGGCGTCCACGCGGAACCGGTCCGGGTTGCGGCCGACGACGTCGACGGCCTGCGTGCCGATGGAACCCGTGGAGCCGAGGAGGGTGACGCTTCGCATGGGGCACATCCTGTCAGGACTCGCGCTCAGGCTTCTCCGGCAGGCTCCGACCGGCCGCGGCCGAACATCCGCCAGCCGCGCACGACGCCGCGGGGGTCGGGCACCGGCTCGCCGTCGGCCTCCCAGCCGGCGTCGCCGTCGAGCGGGACCACGTGCAGGCCGAAGTCGGCGAGGATCACGGGGATCGCGCGGATCGCGGCGCGGTCCTTCTCGCGGTCGGCCTCGGACAGCTCCGACCAGGGGCGCAGGTCGGGGTGCACGCGACGGGCGTCGTCGCGCACCGGGCCGTAGGTCCAGCCCGCCGCCTCCTTCTCCGCCGTCCAGCGGTCGTGCTCGTCGACCGCACGCGCGTCGACCACGGGCTCGGGGATGCGGCCGTGCTCGGTGCCGCGCGCGGGCGCGACCGTGCAGCCCATCTGCCGGAGCCGGTCGGGGATCGCGCGCACCTGCGCGCGGTTGGCGGCGCGCAGGTCGGCGGACAGCTCGGTCCACGGCACCATCGCGGGCGAGCTGCCCCACTCGACGCCGCGTGAGCGCTGGTTGCGCAGGTAGGTGAGGTGGGCGGAGACGGCCATGAGGTCGTAGACGTCGTCGTGCACGAGCGCGCCCGGCGCCGTGGCCCGGCGCAGCAGCGGCCCGGGGCGGACGATGTCGAGCCGCCCGTCGAGGTCGTCGAGGATCGCGCCGTCGTGCACGCCGAACAGGGCGTCCAGGCCGGCGAGCCGGTTCAGCCGCAGCACGACCGGTCCGTCGGTCGCCCGCCACAGGTCGCTGTCGCGCAGCGCCTCGCGCAGGGCCTCGCCGTCGTCGTCGTGGCAGACGTAGACCCGGTCGGGGGTGCCGACCGACCGCACGTCCGCGAAGGTCGTGACCGGGACGAGGCGGCAGGCCGCCCGCACCGCGGGCCAGCGGGCGCGCAGCGCGCGGGCCGCCTCGCGTGCCCCCGGCCCCACGAGCGTCACGGTGAGCGGCTCACCGCCCGACGCGATCTCGACGTGGCGCAGGCGCGCCAGGGCGACGACGAGCGCACGGCCGAACACCCCGTGACCCGTGACCGCGACGTGCGGAGCGTCCCCCCTGGCGACGTCGATGTCCCGGCGGGCCAGCGCGCGGGCGACGAGCTCGTCGAGCGTGAAGAAGTCGACGCCGGGCTGCGGGTGGCTCAGGTGCCGCGCCTGCAGGGCCAGCGCGAGCTCCGGGTCGCGCACGTGGGCGTTGAGGCGCAGGACCGGCAGGTCGGGGTCGCGGTCGACCCTGCTGGCCACGGCGACGGTGAGCACGTTCGTGCCGGGCTCGTCGTCCTCGGCCTCGCAGGCGTACAGGACGGCGGCACCGGAGATCCCGGCGTCGCGCAGGGCCTCCTCGGACCCGGCGGCGGTGCGCACGACGAGGGCGCCACGGGCCGCGAGCGCCTCGGCGATGACGTCGGCGGCCGGGGTGCGGCCGACCACGACGGCGTGCCCGCGCATCCGGCGGGTGCGCACGAGCACGAACTGGTCGGCGAACAGGGAGCGCACCGCCTCGAACACGGCGTAGCCGGTGGCCACGGGAGCGAGGAACCGCGCGGCCTGGAGCTGCCAGGGCAGGTCGCCGCCGTCGTTGGTGGCCTCGGCGCCGAGCACGAAGAGCTGGACGGAGTAGTAGACGACGTCCCACGCGGTCGTGCCCCACGCGAAGTCCGGGTCGGTGCGGTAGCGGGCGAAGCCCCACACCCCGAGGGCGAACGCCACGACGAACAGTGCCGTGAACCCCGCGCGCACCCACGATCGGCGCAGCCGCAGGCGCCGGGTGCCGGCGTCGGGCCGGACCAGCTCAGGTGCCGCCATCTCCCGCCTCCCTCGTCCGGGCCGTGCATCCGTCCGCGAAAGTGACTACGGTCACGACCTGCGGCGACACTACACATTCAGGTCGACGAAGGGCTGCTGTGGCGAGGATGACCGACCGGAGGGCCCGCTCACTGATCCCCGCGAGCCTCGTGCACGGCGAGCCGGGCGCCGACGGGTACGACGCCTTCCTGTCGTACAGCCGCGACTCCGACGGCGAGTTCGCGCCCGCGTTCCACGCCCAGCTCCTCGACTTCGACCGGCGCGAGGGCGTGCCGGGCCTGAACATCTTCCTCGACCGCACCGGGCTGGCGAACAACCCGAGCCTGTGGGACTCCATCGTGCGCAAGCTGGAGCGGTCCCGCTACCTCATCCTGTTCGCGTCCGAGGGGGCCGCCAGCTCGCGGTACGTGGCCAAGGAGGTCGCGTGGTGGCTCGACCACCGCGAGCCGGAGACGCTGCTGGTCGCGCTGACGAGCGGCCGCATCGTGTGGGACCAGACGGCCAACGAGATCGACGCGATCAGCACGACGGCGCTGCCCGCCCCGCTCGTGCAGCGCATCGACCACGAGCCGAAGTGGACCGACCTCACGCGGCTGCGGCAGCGCCGGTTCTGGCGCCACCACCCTGACCGGGCGACCGCGCTGGCCGAGCTCGTCGCCCCGCTGCGCGGGCAGGACGTCGGCACGGAGGAGATCCTCAGCGCGCACATCGCCCGGCAGAGCACCGCGAGCCTGCGCAACCGCCTGGCGAGCGCGGCGCTGGCCGTCGCCCTGGTCGCGGCGATGACGGCGGGCGGCGTCGCGTGGTGGCAGGCGGACCGCGCGGGCAAGGCGGTGAACGCCAACGCGGCGCACCTGCTGGGCGCGACGTCGCACGTGGTCCACCAGGACGACCCGGCCACCGCCCAGCTCCTCGCGGTCGAGGCGGTCCGCCGCCTGCGGGACGGGCAGACGCGGACGGCGCTGTTCAACGCCGTCACCGCCAACGAGCCCGCCGACCCGTACCTGCTGCGCACCGTCGACGTGCCGGAGGAGACCCGGCTGGCCGACGTCGCGGCGACGGCGACCGGCGTCGTGGGCCGCACCGGCAAGGGTGACCTGGTGCGCTGGAACCCCGACGACGGCCCCCCGGAGGTGCTGCGGGGCGACCGCACGCCGTTCGGCACGGTGTCGGGCCCCGACGGCGCGGGCCCGGTCGTGGCGGGCAGCGCGGACGGCACGGTGGTCGCTGCGGTGGACGACCTGGGCGTGACGGTCGGCCGGTTCGGCGAGCTGCCGGAGGGCAGCACGACCCGGCAGACCCACCTCGACCTGCCGGGCGCCACCACGGTCGCCGTCACGCCCGACGGCGGCACCCTGCTCATCGCGTGGCGCGACGCCACGACGGGGAACCACCGCATCGGCAGCATCAACCTCGCGGGCCGCGACCTGGACGTGCTCGAGTCGGACGCCGGCCCGAGCCGCCCGCACGAGCAGCGCCTCGCGTTCCGCACCAAGGTCGGGACCGACCTGCACGTCACGGCGCTGGCCGTGGGCTCAAGCCGCACCCTCACCGTGGCCGACGCCGCGGCGGGGACCCTCGAGGTGCGGGGGCTCGACACCCTGGAGCCGACCGGTGGCTCGGACCAGGCCGTCACGCTCCCGCACGGCGCCGTCCCCTCCCCCGCGCTGCGCGACTGGGCGACGCTCGACGACACGGACGACGGCACGGTCGTCACCGTGCGGCACTGGGCCGACGGCACGGAGCGCACCGCGGCATGCCCCGTCCCGCGTGCGTGGTCCGGGGCACGCCTCGTCGCGCTCGACGACGCCGCCACCCGCGCCCTGGTCACCACCGACGACGGGCTCGTGGTGTGCGAGATCGCGGCGGGGACCGGCGTGCACCGCACCTGGCACCTGTCGGGCGTGCGGCGTACGGGACCACCGGTGCTCGTCGGGGCCGAGCGCGTCGTCGTGGCGAGCGACGGCCGCATCGCGCTGTGGAGCACCGCCGGCACGGACGGCGACGTCCCGCTGCCCGCGAGCGCGTCGGCCGGGACCGCCGGGCCCGGCCCGTCCGCCGTGCCCGCGACCTACCGCGACCCGGTGACTGGCGAGGTGAGCACGGCCGTCGCGTGGTCGGACGGCACGGTCACGGTCCACGGGCTCGGTACGGTGACCCTGCCGCCGGGCAGCCCGCACGCCGGCGTGCCGCTGCTGCCCGTCTGGCTCGACCGTGAGCGCCTGCTGCTCGTCGCACCCGACGGCTCCGCCTACCGGACGCAGGGCGGTACGGCTGCCGGGTACGAGGCGGGCTTCCGCGACCTCGTGGCGCCCGGCCTCGACGGGGGCGACCCGCGGTGCGCCACGGTGGTCGACGCCCGCCGCACGCGCGACGACGTCCTGCTCGTCGACGCGTGCTCCGGCCTGCACCTGCTCGACGCGGACCTGCAGGAGCGCGCCCTGTTCGTACCCGGCCCCCTGGGCAGCACGCCGCGGCTCGCCTCGGCGTGGGCCGAGCCCGGCCGGGTCGCGGTCGCCGACGACGGGAGCCGCGTCGCCGTGGCGCCGAAGGACTTCTCGCTCCGCGTCGCGGACCTCGAGGCGGCGGCGCGCGGCGAGAGCGACGTGTGGACGGTGCGCGGCAGCAGCGTGCAGCAGGTCCACCTGGTCAGGGCCCGCAGCGGCAGCGACGACACGGCCCTGCCCGACCGGCTCGAGCTCGTCACGCTCGGCCTGGACTCGACGGTCCGCCTGCGGGGCGTCGACGGCTCGGCGGATCCGCGCAGCCTGGACCTCACGGGCACGTACGGCGACGTCATCGCCGTGCTGCCGGGGCCGAACCTCGTCGCGCGCAACCAGGGGCCGGCGCTCGCGTTCTTCGACATGGAGACCGGTCAGAAGGTGGGGGAGCTCGCGACCCGCCTCTACACGCCGGACGGTCCCGGCGGGCCGGACGAGGGCGCGGAGCCCGCCCCCGGCGTCGTGCACGCGGCCGACGGGCAGCTCCTCGTGGTCCAGGACCACGGCGTCACGACGGGCTGGACGTTCTCGGACGACCAGATGATCGACCGGGCCTGCGCCATGGCGGGCCGCCCGGCGACGGCCGCCGACATGCCGGAGGGCGTCACCCTCACCGACCCGCCGGCCTGCGCGCAGCCGGGCTGACCCGCGAAGGGGCCGCCGCGCTCAGGACTCGAGGCGGCCGGCCTCGCGCTCGGTCTCGTCCGCCTCCTCGTCGCGGCCCTCCTTGCGCAGGGCGCTCGACAGCGACCGCATCGAGGTCACCGCGTCGCTCTTGACGATGTCCGACGTCGTGCCGCGGAGCTTGCCCCACAGGCTCATCGCCTCCTCGGCGACCTCGAGCACCTGGGAGCGCTCCTTGCCGCCGAGCGTGGACGTCGTGAAGTTCTCCAGCGCGTGCTCGAGCACCTCGCGCTGCTTGCCCGGGTCGTCTTCGTCCAGGCTCTTGTAGAGCTGGACGGCCTCGCCCATCAGCGCGGTGGTCGGCTTGTCCTTCTCCTTCGACGCGGCCTGGCTGCCGAACGACAGCAGCGCGACGGCCAGGCGGGAGACCGTGCTGCCCGCCTCGCCCGGCAGCTTCTCGGCGCCCTGGGCGACCAGCTGGTGCAGGCGCGCGGCCGTGCGCGTCTCGAGGTTCTCCTGGCGCTCCTCGGCCTCCGGCGCGACCTCTGCGGTCGTCGGCTCCGCCGGCGCGGCGGTCGGCTCGCCGACCGCCTCCGCTGCCGGCCCGCCTGCCACCTGTCCTGCTGCCACCGGTCCTGCTGCCCCTGCTGCGGTGCCCTGCGCCGCCTGTGCCTGCTCCGGCAGTGCGTCCGTGCTCACTCGTTCCTCCTGTCCACGGTGCGTTGAAACTACCAGAACGGGCGTTCAGTCCGGTATGCACCCAACCTGCCCGCCGACGGCGCGCGCGCCCGCCGGGCGCCGCACCGGAGCGGTACCGTCGGCGGCCATGAGGAACGCCATGCACAGCGGTGCCGGGACGGGGACCGGCGCCGCTCCGACCACCTGGTCGCGCGGCGCGGCCCGGGACCTGCTCGCGCGGGCCAGCCGGGCAAGCGCCTGGCGCTGCCGAACTCGCGCGTGCTGATCCACCAGCCCGCGATGGAGGGCGGCGGCTACGCGCAGGCCTCCGACATC
>NZ_JABEMG010000175.1 GCF_013004695.1 Promicromonospora citrea | reverse complement strand
CGTGGCGGGGCGCGGTCGGCGGGCCGAGCTCCGCGAGCGGCCCGGACGGCGCGCCGCGCTCGGCCGCGGCGCACCCGGTCAGGACGAGGGCGGCGGCCAGGACGGCGGCTCGGGCGGTACCTCTCACGGGGCCAGACACTACGTGCCCGGACCGGGTGGTCCGGGCACGTCGACACAACCTGCCGCAAACCTCCCCGCGGGGAGGCGGGTGGCTCAGTCGGTCCCGGCCTGCCGGCCGGCGAGCGTGAGGTAGACGTCGCGGCGCGCGGCGTCGAGGAGGGCCGTGACGGCCTCGACCTGCTCCGGCGTGCCGGTGCGGACGACCTGCTCGACGGCGTCCGCCAGGGCGCGCAGCTCGTGCCGCAGGGCGCGGCCGTGGCCGTGCCCGACCTGTTCCCAGGGCGTGCCGAGCTCGTCCCGGTGCTGCTCGACGTGGGCGGTGCCCTCGTCGGTCAGCGTGGCGAGCTTGCGGCCGCCCTCCTCGGACAGGCGCACGAGGCCCTCGTCCGCGAGGAGCGAGAGGGCCGGGTAGACCGCACCGGCGCTCGGGCGCCAGCGGCCGTCCGTGCGCTCGGCCAGCTCGCGGATGATCTGGTAGCCGTGCATGGGCTGCTCGGCCAGGAGCAGGAGGATCGCGGCGCGGATCTCACCGCGCCCGGCGCGACGGGGGCCGCGCCGGCCCCCGCCGCCGTGGGGTCCGCCGTGGGGTCCGCCGTCGCGCGGGCCGAAGCCGGGACCGAAGCCCGGGCCGAAGCCGTCGCGACGCTCGGACCGGCCCCAGCGGCCGCGCTCGCGCTCGTCGCGCTCGCGTCGGCGGCCGCGCTCGTCCCGACCGCCGCGACGGTCGAGGTCGTCGGGGATGCCGACAAGGGCGGGCCGCAGGCCCGGGACGAAGATCGGGATCTCGAAGCCCCGGCGGCCGGAGCCGCGGGGGTGCTGTGAGGTGTCGTGGGTGTGCATGGGTTCTCCTTCAGAGACGGTGGGCCGGGAGCGGGGATCGCTCGACCGACACACTCACGATAGATCAAAGATATATCGTTACGCAAGACCCAGTTTTCACCCGGCGGGAAACTTCGCGCCGAAGTGCTGTGACTTCCGCGTTCGGCGTGCGTCTGGAGGGCATGACGGATACGACAGAGACGGTGACAACGCCCAGGACCGACGACGCTCAGGGATCCGGACGCCGTCTCCGCGCTGCGGCAGCGGACGGCGTGCTCGTCGCGCTCGACATCGACGGCACGCTGCTGCGCACGCGCGCGGACGTGCCGGACGTGGTCGTCGCGGCGGTCGCCGCGGCGCGCCGCGCGGGCCACCACGTCGTGCTCGCCTCGGGTCGCTCGCTCGTCGGCGTGCTGCCCGTGGCCCGGCGGCTCGGCATCGACGCCGGCTGGGTGGTCACCTCGAACGGCGCCGTCGTGGCGCGGCTCGACGCGGCGTGCCCCGGCGGCTACGAGCTCGACACGGTGCGCACCTTCGACGTCGAGCCCGTGATCCGCCGCGCCCGGTCCCTCGTCCCCGCCGTGCAGGTGGGGGTCGAGGAGATCGGCTGGGGCTACCGGGTCACGAGCCCGTTCGACCCCGCCGCGGTGAACGGCGACCAGCGTCAGGTGCCCGACGCCGAGCTGTGGGAGGTGCCGGCCACGCGCGTCATCCTGCGCGGCGAGGGCGCCGCGCGCCTGGTCGAGCCCCTGCGCTCGCTCGGCGTGACGCCCGTGCCCGCCGCCGCCGACTGGGTCGACGTCACGCCGCGCGACCTGAGCAAGGCCACGGCGCTCGAGCACGTCCGCGCCACGGTCGGCGTGGCCGCCGCCCGGACCGTGGCCGTGGGCGACGGCGTCAACGACCTGGAGATGATCGCGTGGGCGGCGCGCGGGGTCGCGATGGGGCACGCGCCGGCCGTCCTGCGCGACGCGGCCGACGAGGTCACCGGGACCTTCGACGAGCACGGCGTGGTGGCCGTGCTCCGCTCCCTCGTGACGCCGGCGGTCAGCGCGAGGACGGCGGGGCCTGCCAGCGGTGGCGCAGCGAGACCATGCGCAGGCTGAACACCACCGCGGCGATCGCCCACGCGGTGGGCAGGCCGAACCAGCCCAGCCAGGAGGTCAGTGCCGTGAGCCCGGCTCCGAGCAGGGCCGGGATCGCGTAGAGGCCGCGTGCCCGGAAGATCTGCGGCACGTCGTTGGCGACGACGTCACGGATGACGCCGCCGCCGACGGCGGTCACCACGCCGAGGATCGACGCGGCGGTGTGGTTCATGCCGGCGTCCAGCGCGACGAGGGTGCCGGTGACCGAGAACAGCGCCATGCCGCCGGCGTCGAACGTGAGCAGCACGTCGTGGAAGCGCTGCACGACGTGCGCGAAGAAGTACACGATCACCGCGGCCAGGACGGGAGGTGCGAGGTAGACGGGGGAGTCGAAGGCGCGCGGCACGCCGACGTCGAGGATGACGTCGCGCAGGATGCCGCCGCCCAGGCCGACGCACGTGCCCAGCAGCAGCGAGCCGATGATGTCGAACTGCCGCCGGACGGCGAGCAGCGACCCCGACACGGCGAAGAAGAACACGCCCAGCAGGTCGGGGACGAGCTGCGTCCAGGTCACGTGGCGGCCTCCTTCGTCAGGGACGGGCCGGTCCGCGCGGCCCGGCCCACGCAGCACTGTGCCACGGCGCGGGGCGTCAGGCCGCCTCGGCGTCCTGGGCGGCGAACCGGGCGACGAGCGCGTGCAGCTCGGCGCGGTCGTGGACCTGGCGGCCCAGGAGGAGCGCCGCCTCGTGCCTGCTGTGCTCGGCGCAGTGCGCGCGGACCTCGGCGGCCTCGTACAGGTCGAGCGGTGCCTCGAGGGTCGAGCGTCGCCCGGCCCGGGCGAACGCCGCGGCGGGGGCGAGGTCGTCGAAGAACAGCCAGCGGTCGTCGGGGAGGTCGACGGCGGCGCCGCGGCAGACCAGCACGTCGGCGGTCTCGAGGGCGTCGGGCAGGGCGGGGTGGTCGACGACGGCGGTGTACTCCTGCGCGGGCGCCGCGCGGAGGGCCCATCCGCAGGGGTCGTGGGCGTAGGCGCGGCAGACGGACGTGACGAGGCCGCCGCCGGGCAGGACGCCGAGCGGGGCGGAGCTGAGCGACATATCGATCCTTCGCATACTATTGCCCGGTCCTGTTCGCGGGCATATGTGCGGTATTTCCATGCAAATGCATGGAAATCCGCGCGGGCTTCACCCGGGAAGCGATCGGGGTGGGGGGTGCTTCGCTGGGGTGCTTCTGTCGTGCGGGTCGGTCGCGCGCCGTCGTGCGGCGGCGCAGGCGTCAGCCGGCGGCGGCAGGCTGGGGGACCAGCCGCGTCCAGTCGACCGTGGAATGCAGCATCGTGCTCAGGCCAATTCGCTCGACCGGTATTTCTGATTCCCGGGTCGATTCCTCGAGCTCTTTGTCCCAGGAATCGGTCGTCGCCATGACGATGCGCGCGGAGAAAGGCGCTTTGCCCGAGGCCGCGAGAAATGATGCGAGCTCTTCGCCCGACAAAGGAGCGCCGGGGTCGTGGAACCGGCACCGGACCGCGACGAGGCGCCCGGTGTCGCGCTCACGCGCGACCAGGTCGATCCCGTCCCCCGCGCCCTGGTGAGCGGGCCACTCGTCCCACGACCACACCTCGTCGAACGCGGGGGTGCACTCCTCGTCGGCGCGCAGGAATGCCTTCATCAGGTCCTCGAACTTCTCGTCCCTGTCGGAGTCGGACTCCGAGCGGAACATGTAGTCGTCGAGGAGGTCCTCGAGTGCGGTCATATCAGCATTCTGTCAAGAAGTGCCGAGGGCCGCTCTCCGGGGCGTCGTCGTTCACTTCTCATTCACCGTCCGCGCGCGTCCAGCACGCGGCGGGCGTTGTCCGCGTAGAGCCCGGGCAGGAGGTGCGCGGGCAGGGCGGCTCCGGCGATCTGCCAGCGGCCCTGCGGCGGAACGTCCTCGCCCGGCACGTAGTCGAAGGCCTCGTCGGCGGACTCGAGGAAGCGGAAGTGCACCTCGAGCTCCTCGGCCGACAGCGGGAAGGCGTCCGTGCCGAACAGCACGCGGTCGGGGAAGTCCTCGACGAGGCGCCGGAAGCGGCGGGGCTGGCGGCCGAGCTCGCCGAGCCGGCCCGCGATGTCCACGACGAGGTTCGGTGCGGCCCGCAGCAGCCGCTCGACGCGGTCGAGGTCCTCGGCGACGCAGCCCACGTGGGCCCCGATGTAGCGCGTGCCGGGCGTAGCGACCAGGAGGCGCTCGAGCGCGTCGATCAGGTCGTCGAACGCGGGGTAGCGGTCCCGGTCGGCGAACGACCAGCTCGGGTGGCCCGCGAGCTCGTCGAACCGTTCGTTGTGCGCGTCGAGCGGGTCGAAGAACGCCTTCGGGTCGGCCACGTGGATCAGCACGGGCAGGCCGAGCTCGCCGGCCAGGGTGAGCACGCCGACGACCCGGGGGTCGTCGGGCAGGACCAGGGCGCCGTCCGGGCCGCGCACCGTGAGCCCGACGTTCTTCCACACCTTGAGCCCGCGTGCGCCGCGTGCCGCGCTGTCGCGCAGCTGCTCCGCGATCACCTGCTCGCCGTCGGGTCGCTCCAGGAGCGTCCAGTCGACCTGGCAGAACGTCACGAAGCGGTCCGGGTGCGCCCGGTCGTACCGGTCGAGGTTGGCCTCCAGCTCGTCGCCCCACAGCCCGTCCAGGTTGACGACGGTCGCGATGTTCGCGGCGTCCATGAGCGCGAGCAGCGCGTCGACGTCGGGCGCGCACCAGTCGGGGGTGAGCCAGCGGCCCAGGTGGTTGTGCACGTCGACGGCGGGGACGGCGGCGCGCGGCACCCGCGTGACCGGGACCGACACCTGCGGCCGCGGCGCCCACTCCACGAGCCGGAGGTCCGGGACGGCGACGTCGGCGGTGTCGCCCGCACCCAGCGGGTCGACGTTCGGGTCGACAGGGCTCATGACTGCCTCCTGACGGAAAGTGAGTGTGCTGCCCCCGAGGATCGTCGAGCCGCGCACGGATTGCAGCCTTGTTACGCGATTCGATCACCGAAACTGATCGAATCCGCCAGTCTTGGTGACGGGTCGCGCACCCGTCGAGCACGATGGGCGCGACGACAGGCGCCAGGTGCGCACCGCACGACGACAGGACCTTCTCCGTGACCCTCAGCACCATCACCGAACGTGAGATCCGCAGCCAGCCCGACGTCTGGGCCCGTGCCGCCGCCGCGGCCGCCGACGGCGCGCCGGTCCTCGGCCGGCCGGGCGAGCGCGTCCTGGTGCTGGGGTGCGGCACCAGCGCGTTCGTCGCCGAGTCGCTGGCGGTGCTCCGCGAGCGCGCCGGCCAGGGCGAGACGGACGCCGCCTACGCGTCCGAGTGGACGCCGGGCCGCACCTACGACCGCGTGGTCGTCATCAGCCGCTCGGGCACCACGAGCGAGGTGCTCGAGGCGCTCGCGCAGGTTCCCGACGGCACCCGCACCGCCGCCGTCGTCGGCGTCGCGGGCACGCCGGTGGCCGAGGCCGCCGACGAGGTGCTCGTGCTCGACTTCGCCGACGAGGAGTCGGTGGTCCAGACCCGGTTCCCCACCGCCGTGCTCGTCCTGGCCCGCACCGGGCTCGGTGAGGACCTGACCTCCGCGATCGAGCAGGCGCGCGCCGCGCTCGACGCCCCGCTCGCCGTCGACGTCGCGGCGTACGACCACTTCGTCTTCCTCGGCCGGTCGTGGACCCGCGGCCTGGCCCAGGAGGGGGCGCTCAAGATCCGCGAGGCCGCGCAGGCCTGGTCGGAGTCCTACCCGGCCCTCGACTACCGCCACGGTCCCGTGGCGGTCGCCGGGGAGCGCAGCCTCGTGACGCTGTTCGGCGACGCCGACCCCGCGCTCGCCGCCGACGTCGAGCGCACCGGAGCCACCGTGCGGCACGACGACCTCGACCCCCTGGTCCAGCTCGTGCAGGCGCAGCGGCTCGCCGTCGAGGTCGCCCGGGCGCGCGGGCTGGACGCGGACACCCCGCGCCACCTCACGCGCTCGGTCGTGCTCGGCTGAACCGCACCACCCAGACCCAGGAAAGAACGCAGAGAGACGAGGACGACCCATGCTGCGTCACCACCCCCTCAGGAGCGGCGCCCTCGGCGCCGCGAGCCTCCTCGTGACCACGGCCCTGCTCACCTCGTGCTCCTCGGGCACGCAGGGCGCCACGACGCTCGACGAGGACGCCGACGTCACGCTCACCTGGTGGACCGGACAGGCCGACCAGGCCCAGACCATCCTCACCGGGCTCGCCGAGGAGTTCGAGCAGGAGCACCCCAACGTCACCATCGAGGTGTCCTCGGGCGCGCCCTCGACCGAGGACCTGCTGCAGAAGCTGTCGTCGTCGTTCGCGGGCGGCACCTACCCGGACATCTCCTACGCGTTCGGCTCGTGGGCGAGCGAGCTCGCCGACTCCGGCCGGACGCTGGACATCACCGACCAGGTGTCCGACCCCGCCGTCGGCTGGGAGGAGTTCTCCGGGGCCGCGCGCGCCACGGCGCAGCCGACCGGCGAGGAGACCATCGGCTTCCCCGCCGTGGTCGACAACATCTCGCTCATCTACAACAAGACGGTCTTCGACCGCGCCGGCGTCGAGTACCCCACCGAGGACTGGACGTGGGACGACTTCCGCACGGCCGCCAAGGAGCTCACCGACCCCGCGACGACGACGTACGGCTACGGCTACTCGGTCTCCGGCTCGGAGGAGACGACGTGGCAGTTCTGGCCGCACCTGTGGCAGAACGGTGGCGAGATCCTCGACGAGTCCGGCACGCAGGCGACCTTCGACTCGGAGGCGGGCGTCGAGGCGCTCACCCTGCTGCGCGACATGGCGGTCGAGGACGAGTCGGTCTACCTGGACCAGACCGACACGAAGTTCGGCCAGATCTTCGCGAGCGACCAGATCGGCATGATCACCTCGGGCCCGTGGTCCCTGTACGACCTGCAGACGGCGGGCACGGACTACGGCGTCGTGCCGCTGCCCGGCACGGACGGCGACCACACGACGATCTCGGGCGCGGACCTGTGGGTGCTCTTCGACCACCAGGACGCCAACCGCGAGTACTGGGCGTACGAGTTCACGAAGTGGCTCACCGACCCGGAGCAGGACGTGCGCTGGAACGTCGCGTACGGCAACCTGCCGCTGCGCGAGAGCGAGATCGACTCGCCCGAGTTCACCGCGCAGGTCGAGGAGATGCCCGGCCTCGACGTCATGGCGGCCAACAGCGCCAATGCCACCATCCCGCGCCCGACGGTGCCCGGCTACGTGCGCCTGTCGGAGGCGATCGGCACCGCGATCTCGGAGGTGCTGCAGGGCCAGGGCGACCCGGCCGAGGCGCTGCAGCGAGCCGCCGACGAGGCGACGGCCGCGCTGGCGGACACGTGACGGCGACCGCCGCGCCGGTGCGGCGCGACCCGGCCCCCGCGCCCGTGCGG
>NZ_JABEMG010000174.1 GCF_013004695.1 Promicromonospora citrea | reverse complement strand
TGGCGGCCCCGGGCGGCGCGGCGACGTCGGCCGCGGACGGGGCGCGCGTCCCGGTCCGCCCGGCCATGCCCGGCACCCTCGTGCGCTGGCTCGTGGCCGACGGCGAGACCGTCGCCGACGGGCAGCCCGTCGCGGTGGTCGAGGCGATGAAGATGGAGTCCCAGCTCGTCGCCGAGGCCGCGGGAACCCTGGAGCACGCCGCGCCGGAGGGCGCCCAGCTCACCCCGGCGGACCCGATCGCGTACGTGACGCCGCAGGCGCCCTGAGGTCGCTCCGGGTGCCCGCCGCCGCGAGCCCGCCCGGGTCAGCGGGCGTGGAGCGTGCCGTCGGCGTCCAGGCGGACCTGGATCCGGCGGCGCCAGGCGTCGTCGGGCTGGGGGAAGTCCGTGCGGTAGTGGCCGCCGCGCGTCTCCTCGCGCGCCCACGCCGCGCGGGTCAGCGCGCGGGCGACGAGGTGCACGTTCGTCGTCTCCCACTCGGCGGCCTGCGGCTCGGCCACCACGTCGGCGGCCAGGTGGGCGTCGGTCCGGACGGCGGCGAGCCGCTCGTCGGCCTCGGCCAGCGACCGTGCCGACCGGATGACCCCCGACCCGGCGGACGTCACCTTCTGGACGCGTGAGCGCGCGGCGGCCGCGACGAGCCCCGACCCGCCAGGACGCTCGGCCGGCTCGCCCTGCCGCAGCTCCCCCGCGTCGAACCGCGCCACGACGTCCTGCGCGGCGCGCGCCGCGAACACCAGGCCCTCGAGCAGCGAGTTCGACGCGAGCCGGTTGGCACCGTGGACGCCCGTGCAGGCGACCTCGCCCACGGCGTAGAGCCCGTCGACGGTCGAGCGGCCGTCGAGGTCGGTCACCACCCCGCCCGAGTGGTAGTGCTGGGCGGGCGCCACGGGCACGGGCTCCTCCGACCAGTCGATGCCCGCCTCGAGCAGGCGCGCGTTGATGGTGGGGAACCGGGTGCGCAGGAAGTCCCTGCCGAGGTGGCGGGTGTCGAGCAGCACGTTGTCGGCGCCCGTCGCGGCCATCCGCCGCACGATCGCGTGCGCGACGACGTCGCGCGGGGCGAGCTCCGCCATCTCGTGCACGCCCGGCATGAACCGGTGCCCGTCGACGTCGAGGAGCAGCGCCCCCTCGCCCCGCACCGCCTCGGAGACGAGCGGCACCTGACCCTTGGCGCCCGAACCGAGCCACAGGACCGTGGGGTGGAACTGCACGAACTCCAGGTCGCCCAGCACCGCCCCGGCGCGCAGCGCGGCGGCGATGCCGTCGCCCGTCGCGCCTGCCGGGTTGGTCGAGGAGCGGAACACCTGCCCGATGCCGCCCGTCGCGAGGATCACGGCGGGCGCGAGCACCGCGCCGACGCCGTCCCGCGAGCCCGCGCCGCGCACGTGCAGGGTCACGCCGCACGCGCGGCCGTCCGTCGTCGTGAGCACGTCGAGGACCAGCGCGTTCTCGACGATCTCGATGCCGGGGTCGTGCCGCACGGCCTCGATCTGCGCGACGAGCGCGCGGGAGATCTCCGCGCCGGTCGCGTCCCCGCCCGCGTGCGCGATGCGGTCGGCGTGGTGGCCGCCCTCGCGGGTGAGCGCGATGTCGCCGTCGGCGGCCTTGTCGAAGACCGCGCCGCGCGCGACGAGCTCGCGCACGCGTGCCGGGCCCTCGGTGACGAGCACCCGGACCGCCTCGGGGTCGGACAGGCCGCCGCCGGCCGCGAGCGTGTCGGTGCGGTGCGCCTCGGGCGAGTCGGACGGGTCGAGCGCCGCGGCGATGCCGCCCTGCGCCCACACCGTCGAGCCGGACGACAGCCGCCCCTTCGTCACGAGCAGCACGCGCGGCACACGGGTGCGCAGCTCGAGCGCCGCCGTCAGGCCGGCGATGCCCGATCCGACGACGATCGCGTCGGCCTCGGCGGTCCAGCCGGGGGCCGGTGCGGCGAGCGAGCGGGCGAGACGGGGTCCTGGTCCTGGTGCGGCGCTCACGCGCGGCCCGACGCGGTCCGCACCAGGCCGGCGTGCTGGAACGGCTCGATCGGCAGGCCGCTCTCCTGCAGGCCGTACCCGTCCGGGACCTGCCCGGGCTCGTCACCGATCTCGACGACGCGGTTCTCCTCGTCCACGAAGACGACGTTCGGCAGGAACGTCCGCGCGTCCTGGTCGGCGAGCATCCCGTAGGCGATGAGGATGACGACGTCGCCCGGCCGGACGAGGTGCGCGGCGGCCCCGTTGATGCAGATCTGGCCCGAGCCGCGCTCGCCGGGGATCACGTAGGTGGTGAGCCGGGCGCCGTTGGTCACGTCCACGACGTCGACCTGCTGGCCGGGCACGAGGTCCGCGGCGTCGAGGAGGTCGGCGTCCACGGTGATGGAGCCCACGTAGTGCAGGTCCGCCTGCGTCACCGTGGCGCGGTGGATCTTCGCGATCATCATGGGCCGCTGCAGGGATGCGGGGCGGGCGGCGGGCGGGCGGTGCGGGGCGGAGCTCATGACGTCACCTCTGGGGCAGGACCTCGACGGCCTGGTTGTCGATCAGGCGGGTCGTGCCCACCCGTGCGGCCACGAGCAGCAGCGCGCGGCCGGAGAAGTCGTCCGGGACCGCCTGGACGGTCGCCGGATCGACGAGCGCCAGGTAGTCGACCACGACGCCGTCGGCCCCGTCCAGCACTTCCCGCGCGGCGTTGATCACACCCGTCGCGCCCTGCTCTGCCGCGTCGGAGCCCGCCCGCAGCGCGCGGGACAGCGTGAGGGCGCGCTCGCGCTCGTCGCCCGTCAGGTAGGCGTTGCGCGAGGACAGCGCGAGACCGTCGCTCTCGCGCACCGTCGGCACGCCGACCACCTCGACCGGCACCTCGAGGTCGCGCACCATGCGGCGCACGGCCAGGAGCTGCTGCGCGTCCTTCTCGCCGAACAGCGCGACGTCGGGCCGCACCAGGTGCATGAGCTTGAGCACCACCGTGAGCACGCCGTCCAGGTGCCCGGGCCGGTGCTCGCCCTCCAGCACCTCGCCGACGTACCCGGCGGACACGCGCACCACCGGGTCGCCGTCCGGGTAGACGACGTCGGGCGTGGGCGCGAAGACGACGTCCGCCCCGACGCCCGCGAGCTTCGCCACGTCACCTTCGAGGTCGCGCGGGTACCGGTCCAGGTCCTCGCCCTGCCCGAACTGCAGCGGGTTGACGAAGATCGTGACGACCACCTGACCGTTCGCCCCCGCCTCCGTGCGCGCCGTGCGGACGAGCTCGAGGTGCCCCTCGTGCAGCGCCCCCATCGTCATGACGACGACGCGGCGCCCCGGTCCGTCGTCCGCCGCCCCGTCCAGCGGGCCGGCGAGCGCCCAGCGCATCTGCGCGTCGCGCAGCTCGTCGCGGGTGCGGACCACGAGCGGGGTGTGGGTGTCTGCCTGGGTCGTCACGGTGTCGTCCTTCCTGCGCGCGACGAGCCGGTCGCGCTGTCCAGGGCGTCGAGCAGCGCCTGGGCCGCCGAGTCGTCGATGCGGTGGCTCGCGAGCGCGCGGCGCGTGGCCCCGCGAGCGAGCTCGGTGTAGCTGTCGGGCACGTCGGTGGCGCCGCTCGCGGCGGCCAGCGCGCTCAGGTCGGTGAGGTGGCGGCGCACGGTGCCGACGTCGCCGCGCGAGACGGGTCCGGTGAGCGCGGCGATGGCGCCGGGCCCGACGCCGTCGCGCACGTCGGCCGACCGCGTCGCGGACTCCAGGGCCGCGCCGAGCAGCGGCGCGAGGACGCGGCCCGGCGTCGCGATGCCCGCGGCCTCCAGGGCCTGCGCGGCCTGGGCCACGAGCACGACGAGGTGGTTGGCGCCGTGCGCGAGCGCGGCGTGGTACAGCCCCCTGGCCTCCTCGTCGACGACGACGGGCTCGCCCCCGATCTCGACGACGAGCGCCTGCCCGATCGGCAGCACCGGAGCCGGCGCGGTGACCGCGAACGTGCAGCCCTCGAGACGGGCGAGGTCGAGCGACGTGCCGGAGAAGGTCATCGCCGGGTGGATCGCGAGCGGGATCGCGCCGGCGCGCCGGGCGGGCTCGAGGACGGCGGTGCCGAACCGGCCGGACGTGTGCACGACGAGCTGGCCGGGCTGCCAGGCCCCGGTGTCGGCGAGGCCGGAGACCAAGGGGCCGAGGGCGTCGTCGGGCACGGCGACGAGCACGAGCTCCGCGCGCTCCACGACGTCGGGCACCTCGAGGTTCGGCACGCCCGGCAGGAGCGTGTCGATGCGCTCGCGCGAGTCCTCGGAGATGCCGCTGGCGCCGACCACGGCGTGCCCGGTCGCGCGCAGGGCGTTGCCGAGCACCGCGCCCACGCGCCCGGCGCCGACCACTCCGACACCCAGCCGTCCGGGCCTGCGGCCCGTCTCGTCGGGGTCACTCACCGGTCGTCACTCTCCCTGTCGTTCCATCCAGCGTTCGGGGCCCGCGGTCGCGCGGGCCGTGCGGGCGCGACGGGCCTGCTCGGCCATGAGCCGCGCGGCGTCGTCGGCGTCGAGGTGCGGTGCCTCCGGGTGCACGGGGCCCTCGGTCGAGTGCACCTGGAACGACGCGACACCCAGCCTGCGCTGCCACGGGCCCTGGTTGATGCCGAGCGACTGCGTCCGCTCGTGCGGCACCACGTCGAGGATCTTCACCAGCCGCCCCCGGCGCAGCAGCAGCGCGCGGCCGGTCACGGCGAACCCGTTGCGGCGCCATGCCACGGGATCCAGTATGCGCGTGCGCCGGGGTGCCGTGACGAACACGCTCGGCGCCCGGGAGTCGCCGTCGAGGCCCGCGTCGAGCACGCGGCGCGGCTCCTCGATGCCGAGGTCCGGCAGCACGAGGGACAGCACGGTGAGGGCCTCGTCGCGCGTGCCGACGGGCAGCAGCAGACTGTTCTTCTCCTCGCTGTCGCCGCCGTAGCCCGCGACGTTGACCTGGACGCGCCACCAGTCGCGGCCGCGCCACAGCACGCTCTGCACGAGCCGCACGGCCTGCACCCGGCCGGGCGGGATGGTCTGGGAGCGGGTCTCGAGCATGCCGTGCCGCAACCGCACGCCGTCGGGCGAGATGGCCACCCGGAAGTCGAACTCGCCGGTGAGGCGGTTGAACACGTAGCCGCCCGCGCCGAGCACGGCGGGCAGGGACGCGGAGAGGACGGCGAACTCGCCCGTCGCGATCATGACGACCACGACGACGAGGGCCCAGAGCAGCAGCATGATCGTCGCGCCCGAGCGCAGCACCGAGGCGATCAGCCGGCCCACGGGCACGGTGAGGACGGGCACCTGCGGGGCCTCGACCGCGACCGGTGCGGGCTCGGGTGCTGTGCTCGTCGGGGCACCCTCGGGCCCGGGTGGGCCCTCGGTGCCGGCGGCCGGCGCGGACGGCGAGGTGCGCGCGACCTTGAGGCCGGCGGCCCGGGCGAGCAGCTCGGCGCGCAGCGCGTCGGCGTCGGACCCCTTGAGGAACCCGATGGCGACGCCGGAGTCGGTGCCGCCCGCCGTCTCGAGCGTGAGCTCGCACAGCCCGAAGAAGCGGGCCACCAGCGGCTGCCGGATGTCGACCGACTGCAGCCGGTCGAGGCGTGCGTGCCGCTGCTGGCGGAACAGGATGCCGCGCCGCAGGTGCACGGCCTCCTCGCCGATCGCGTACGTGGTCATGCGCCAGGCCAGCACCGAGTAGCCCCAGCCGACGAGCGCGACGGCGGCGAGCGCCGCCAGCACCGTCCACCAGTAGTCGCCGGTGAGGAGGTCGATCAGGCCCCCGCGCGGGCCGCCCTCCAGGCTCTGCTGCCCCAGGATGACGACGGCGGCGCCGACGACGGCCCAGCCCCGCACGAGCGGCGTCACCGGGTGGACCCTGCGCCACTCCAGCGCCTCGTCCCCCGACGGCGCGGGCTGCCCCGCGGCGTCGGGCGTGGTCTCCGGCGTGCTCACAGCCCCGCCAGCCGGGCCTCGCCGCGGGACGCCAGGCGGTCGCGCAAGCGTGCGGCCTCCTCCGGCGGCAGGCCGGGGATCACGGCGTCGGTGCCCACGGAGGCCGTGTGGAGCTGGACCTTGGCCAGCCCCAGCCTGCGGTCCAGCGGGCCGGCCTCGACGTCGACGTACTGCATGCGGCCGTAGGGCACCACGACCAGCGAGCGGAACAGGACGCCCTTGCGGATGAGCAGGTCGTCGTCGCGCTCGGCGTAGCCGATGGCCCGCACCTGGCGAGGGATCAGGAGCACGGACCACAGCAGCAGCGCGGCGGGCAGGCCGGCGAGGATCCAGAACCACGGGCTGAGGGTCAGGGACAGCACGACACCCACGACGGCGGGGACACCGAGCCAGATGGCGGCCGGCACCAGCATGGCCGTCACGAGGCGCGGGGACACGCGGTTCCAGGTCACGTCGTGCGGTTCGAAGGGGCTGGTCATGAAGCCATTGTTCCGCAGTGCGCAAGTGCGCGGGCCGCCGTCCGCCCCGCGGCCTCAGGCGGGTGCGGGCGACTCGCCCTCGTCCGAGCCCGCGCGATCGCGGCCCGCCGGGTCGTCCGGGTCCGACGGCGGGATCTCGCAGAACTTCTCCACCACGAGCCCGACCACGGTGAGCACGACGGAGCAGAGCACCGCGATGCCTGCCGCCACGGCGTGGTCACGCCGTGACTCGATGCCGAGGTCACCGAGCACGACGAGCACCTGCGCGAGGTACCAGCCGCCCAGCAGCGCACCGGTCAGCGCGGCGGCCTTGGCCAGGACGAGCGTGCGCGCGGCACGGATGCCGTCGAGCGTCGGCCGCTTGCCCTTCTGGTAGGAGCGCACGGCCCAGCCGGCCCAGAAGATCGCGGCGGCCAGGCCGAGGATCGCGATGTCGACCAGCCACGGCACGACCGGGAGGTAGACCCCGCGCCCCTCGAGCGCGCGGAGCACGATCCAGCCGACGACGGCCACGGCCACGAGCACCGCGACCAGGGAACCGATCGGCGTTCTACGCATGTCAGGCGTCGCGCCCCCGCTCGTCCCGGACCGGGGCCCACGAGGGCACCGAGTCGATCGGACCGTCGAGCGGCGGGGCGGCGGGCGCCACCGAACGCTGCTCCCCGACGAAGCCGGGCACGCGGATCACCGTGTGGTCGCTGTCGTAGGCGGTCGGGTGACCGTTCTGGCTCGCGCCGTTCTGGCTGCCGTCCTGCGCCGCGCCGTTCGGGCCGTGGTCGGCCGGGGCACCGTTCGGGACGCCGTTCGACGCGCCGACGGGCGCGAAGACCGGCGCCGCCTGCTCCTGCGGCGCCGCGCCGGTGCCCTGGGGGAACGGGCTGTCCTGACGCGACGGGTTGACCGGCGCGAAGACGGGCTTGGCCTGCTGCGGCAGCGGCTCGAGCTCCGGCTCCTCGTGCGCGGTGTCCCGCACGGCGCGCGGCGCCAGCGGGGCGGGAGCGGGCACGAGGGCCTCCTCGGGCGGCGGGACGGTGCCGCCGGAGGCGGCGCTGCGCGGCGAGGCGGCCTGCTGCG
>NZ_JABEMG010000173.1 GCF_013004695.1 Promicromonospora citrea | reverse complement strand
GGGCGGCGGGGAGCCGGCGGGCGGGACCACGGGTGCGGTGTCGGGCTCGTCGGACGAGTCGGCCTCCTCGGTGGGAGGCGCTGCGGCGGCACCGCCGCTGCCCCCGGCTCCGCCACCGGCGCCCGCGCCGCCGCCGTCGACGGCCTGGCCGGCTTCGGCGGGCGGGCGGTCCTGGCTCGCGACCATCGCCGCGGCCACGCCACCGAGCCCCAGCACGAGCAGCACACCGGCCACGGCGGCGAGCTCCTTGGGGCCGGGCTTCTTGTCGGGGTCCCTGCGCTTCTTTCCCACCGTTGCGCCGCCCGCACCGCCGGTCCCGCCGGCGGAACCTGTCACCACGAGCGCCGCGACGACGTGCTGGCCGAGCTCGCGGAGCATCCAGGAGACCTCGCGCACGTCCATGAACGCGCGCGTGCAGTCCGCGCAGGAGTCCATGTGGACCTCGAGGCGACGCTGACGGCGAGGCAGCATGCGGCCCTTGAGGTAGTCGTGCATGCCGGCGCGGGTGGTACGGCACTCGGGTTCGTTGACGGCCCGGGCGTGGGCAGCGGCGAAGGCGCCGGCGAGGCGCTCCTCGGCGCGGCGCAGCCGCATGGTCACCGCGTGGGGGCGCACCCCCAGGCCGTCCGCGATGTCGGTGACGGCCTTGTCGTGCACGTGCCGGTCGAGCAGGAGCCGGCGGTCGTCCTCCGCGAGGTCCGCCAGGGCCGTGCGCAGCATCGAGACGTCGGCCTGCCGCTCGGCGTCCAGCTCGGCGCCCTCGACGGGCGGGGCCAGGCCGTCGAGGGTGTCGTCCTCGACGGTGGTGGCGCGCCCGGCCTCGCGGGTCATGGAGATGGCTTCGTTGACCGCGGCGCGCCGCCAGTAGGGGGCGGGGTCGTCGATCGTGCCACCGGTGGACACGATGCGGATCATCTTCTCCAGCGCGCGGGAGGCCGCCTCCTCGGCGTCGACTCCCGGGACCCGCGCGGCTACCGACCGCACCACGTTCCGGCGATGGACGACCCAGTCGTCGATGCGAAGGTCACCGGTGGTGGTCACGCGGGCGTGCCCCTCTCTGCGCATAGTGTCCTGATTTGACTCGCTGGCCAATGATCGCACCAGGTCTCCGCTTTCGCACATGTCGCCGGGTTCGGTCCCTGCGTCCTCCTCGTCCCCGCCAGGGCGCTCATCGCCGGCCCGACGAGAAGGCGCTCGTCACCGCGTCGAGGCCGTCCGGGCCGGAGGTCGCGTGGATCACCGCGAGCGCGACCTCGCAGGTCGCGGCGATCAGGTCGCTGGCCCCCCACGCGTCGGCCAGGCGGTACAGCTTGACGGCATCACCCTCCGCATAGGCACGCAGGTACTGGGCCCCGAGCCGCACGAGCTCGGGGTGCTCGATGTGTTCCATGCAGCCCTGACGCGCGTCCCGCCCGGATGTCACAGCACTTGGGGAAATTTCTTCGATTGATCCCGTGCTGTCCGGTTGGTGTCTCTGTGGGTGAGATCTGATGCCTCGAGCACCGGTTCGCCGTGCGCCCGCCCGGACGGTCGGGTAATCCTGAGCAGAGCACATGAAAATGCATCCACGAAAGTGCTGTGACATCCGGGGCGTGCGCGCGTCAGAGCAGTGACGCGGACGACGTCCCGACCCGCCGGTGGCGGGCCGGGTCGCGACGTGTCGGGCGGGAGCCGCGGGTTCGGAGTGCGCTGGGGGCACGCCGAGCCGGTGGCTCCCGTCCACCGGCGCGAGCGCCGGCTCGGACCTCGCTGGCGGCGGACCGACCCGGCGCTCGCTCCGGCGCCCGTAGGCGGCCCAGCCCTTTACCCGTCCGCGCGGGCCGCCCTATCCTGGGCCCATGCGCACGGCACGCTCGCTCCTTACCTAGCCGCACCGGCTCCGCCCTCGATCGGGCACACCCGGTGCGGCCGCCCCTCCCTGCGAGGGGCTTTTTCGTGCCCGGAACCCGATCGACGCACCGGAGAGCGAGAACGATGACCGAGACCAGCGCACCCGCGGGCGACCCCTTCGCCGCCGCCGACGACGGCGCCCGCCCGCGCCGCTACCTGCTGACGATGTTCCCGTACCCCTCGGGCGACCTGCACATGGGTCACGCCGAGGTGTTCGCGATCACCGACGTCGTCGCACGCTACTGGCGGGCCAAGGGCTACGACGTGCTCAACCCGGTCGGCTGGGACTCCTTCGGCCTGCCCGCGGAGAACGCCGCCGTCCGCCGCGGGGAGCACCCGGCGGTCTTCACCGAGGCGAACATCGCCACCCAGGCGGCGTCGATCCGGCGCTACGGCGTCTCGTTCGACTGGACGCGGCGCCTGCACACCCACGAGCCCGGCTACTACCGGTGGACGCAGTGGCTGTTCGCCCGGCTGTACGAGCGCGGCCTGGCCTACCGGGCGCAGGCCGAGGTGAACTGGTGCCCCACCGACCGCACCGTGCTGGCCAACGAGCAGGTCGTCGACGGCGCGTGCGAGCGCTGCGGCACGCCCGTCGTCGCGCGGAGCCTGACCCAGTGGTTCTTCCGGATCACCGCGTACGCCGACCGGCTGCTGGACGACATGGAGCTGCTGGCCGACGGCTGGCCCGCGCATGTGCTGACCATGCAGCGGAACTGGATCGGCCGCGAGGACGGCCCGGACGGCCCGGTCTATCGTCTGCACGACTGGCTGGTGTCCCGGCAGCGGTACTGGGGCGCCCCGATCCCCGTCGTGCACTGCCCGGCCTGTGGCGAGGTGCTGGTCCCCGACGACCAGCTCCCCGTCGAGCTGCCCCACCTGGCGGGTGAGCAGCTGGTGCCCGGCGACGTCTCGCCGCTGGCGGGGGCGAGGGAGTGGGTGCGGACCACCTGCCCGCGCTGCGGCGGCCCTGCCGAGCGGGACACGGACACGATGGACACGTTCGTCGACTCGTCGTGGTACTTCCTGCGCTACCTGTCCCCCGGGTACGAGGAGGGGCCGTTCCGGCCCGAGGACGCCGCCCGCTGGATGCCCGCCGCGCTGTACGTCGGCGGGGTCGAGCACGCGACGATGCACCTGCTGTACGCCCGGTTCGTCACCAAGGTGCTGTACGACATGGGCCTGGTGCCGTCCCCCGAGCCCTACGCGCGCCTGATGAACCAGGGGCAGGTGATCAACCAGGGCCGGGCGATGAGCAAGTCGCTGGGCAACGGCGTGGACCTGGCGGCCGAGCTGGACCGGCACGGGGTCGACGCCGTCCGGCTGGCGATCCTGTTCGCCGGGCCGCCGCAGGACGACCTGGACTGGGCCGACGTCTCACCCGGCGCGATGCGCCGCTTCCTGACGCGCGTGCTGCGCCTGGCCGGTCCGCCCGGGTCCGCTCCCGCGGCGACACCGGGGATGATGCCGTCGCCCCTGCGCCGGGCGCTGCACCGTGCTGTCCACGACGTCGACGAGCTGGTGGGCTCGGGCCGGTTCAACGTCGCCCTCGCCCGGCTGATGGAGCTGGTGGGAGAGATCCGCCGGACGCCGGGGACGGACCCGGCGCACCGCGAGGCGGCGTCGGCCGTCGCGGTGCTGCTGAGCCTGTTCGCCCCGCACGTCGCGCAGGACCTGTGGGAGCGCCTGGGCCGCACGACGCCGGTCGCCGCGGAGCCGTGGCCGGCGGTGGACCCCGCGCTGCTGGTCGACCACGACGTCGAGGCGGTGGTCCAGGTGGACGGGAAGGTGCGTGACCGCCTGACCGTCGCGGCCGACGTCACCGCGGAGGAGCTGGAACGGGTGGCGCTGGCCCGGCCCGCCGTCGTGCGCGCCGTCGGGGACGGTGCCGTGCGGCGGGTCGTGGTGCGGCCGCCGCACCTGGTCAACGTGGTGCGGGGCTGACGTCGCCGCCGTCCTCGTCGAGCCTCGCGCGCACCGCGCGGAGCTCG
Source organism: Promicromonospora citrea (assembly GCF_013004695.1). Lineage (GTDB taxonomy): Bacteria > Actinomycetota > Actinomycetes > Actinomycetales > Cellulomonadaceae > Promicromonospora > Promicromonospora citrea. Next base: position 3,615 of record NZ_JABEMG010000173.1, on the reverse strand, counting down.
GCGAGGATCTCGCGGTTCTGCTCGGCGAGGGCGTCGAGGCGCTCGTCCTTGCGGCGGTCGTCCTCGCGCTCCTCCTCGGTCATCTCCTCCATGCCGTTGACGATCACGGCGATGAACAGGTTCAGCACCGCGAAGCTGACCACCAGGATGTAGAGCACGAAGAAGATCCAGGCGGACGGGTGCAGCGACATCACGGCTCGCGCGACGTCGGGCCAGGCCTCGCCCGTCATCGCCTGGAAGAGCGTGAACAGCGTCGTCCACAGGGTGCCGAAGTACTCCTCGGACGCGTCGCGGAACAGGTTGGTCGCGATCACGGCCGACACGTAGATGACCAGCACCAGCAGCGCGCCGACGGCGCTCATGCCCGGCACGGCCCGCAGCAGGCCGTCGACGACGCGGCGCAGGGCGGGCACGGCGGACACGACGCGCAGCACGCGCAGCACGCGCAGCGCGCGCAGAGCGGACAGGGACTCGGTGGCGGGCAGCAGCGCGACGCCGACCACGAGCAGGTCGAACACGTTCCACGGGTCGCGGAAGAAGCTCCGGCCCAGCGCCACCAGCCGCAGCAGCAGCTCGAGCACGAAGAACGCGAGCATGACGTGGTCGATCCAGCGCAGGACGATCAGCGCCGTGCCCGTCACCATCGTCTCCGCGCCCAGGACCAGGGCGTTGGCGAGGATGACGCCGATCACCAGACGCGTGACCCAGCGCCGCTCGAGGACGGCCCTGAGCCCCTCCCGCCAGGTCCGGCTCCCGGCCCGCACGCCGATCTCCTGCTCCATCTCGTCCTCTCCTCACCGGCACCCTGCGCCGACGTCCCGCGCCGGCCTCCGCACCGTCGCCCCGCCGCACGAAACCGCTACCCTTCCGTGCCCCGGCGAACTATAACCGCTGGCCACCGCCCTGCCGCGGGCGTGAATTGTCCTGATTTGACCATGATTCGGCGGGTCCGGTGGCAAGTCGAGGTGATCAGTGCTGAGGTAGGTGCAAGCAAGCCACACCACTCTGGAGGAACACCATGGGCTTCTTCGCCTTTCTCATCCTCGGACTGATCGCGGGCGTCATCGCCCGCATCATCCTCCCGGGCAAGCAGCCGGGCGGATTCTGGCTGACCCTGCTCCTCGGGGTGCTCGGCGCCATGCTCGGTGGCTGGCTCGGGGGGCTGCTCTTCGACATCAGCTTCGACGAGTTCTGGTCCTGGCAGAGCTGGCTGTTCTCGGTGATCGGCGCGATCATCGTCATCCTGATCGTCCAGGCGATCTTCGGCCGGCGTAAGGCTTGATCGCAGCACCCGGCGGCCGCGCGGGCCTCGTCGTCGTCCTGACGACGGTGGTCGGCGCGGCCGCCGTCGCGTGCACGGGCGGCGGCACGGCCCCGCCCGCACGCGGTCCGGTGGCCGACGACGTCGCCACCCGTCTCACCGTCGAGGTGGACCAGGGGCGCGAGCAGTACGCCGAGCGCGAGGTGCGGCTCCGGGTGACCAACGACTCCGACGAGACGCTGACGCTCCTGTCGGGGGCCCTGGACGCCGACGGGTTCGGCCCGTCCGAGCCCGTCGTGAAGCGGCCCACCGCGCTGCGCCCCGGGGGGACCCGCGCCGTGACGATGGTGCTGGGCGAGGCGCGCTGCCCCGGACCCGGGCGGCCTTCCGCGCCGACCGCGACGCTCGCCCTCGCGCTCGGCGAGGGCGACGGCAGGGGGCCGGCGACCGACGTCGTCGTCGAGGGTGTGGAGGATCCGGTGGGTCACCTCGAGCGGAACCACGCGGAGGACTGCGCCGCTGCCGCCGTGGCGGCGGGCGTGCACCTGTCCGTGGACGAGAACGTCCGTGTCGAGGACCGCCGCGGTGCGCCGACCGCGCTCGTCACGCTCCGCGTGGAGCCGGTGCCGGGCGGCCCGGAGGTCACGCTCGAGCGGATCGCCGGCACGACGCTGATGAGCAACCCCGAGCCGGTGCGCGGGACGTCGGGCTGGGTGGGGAGCGCCCTGGCCGGGCAAGGCTCCGGCGAGATCGAGCTCGCCGTGGTCCCGGCGCGGTGCGACGTGCACGCGGTGGCCGAGGACAAGCGCGGGACGTTCCTGCCCGTGACCGCGGTCGTCGACGGCGTGGTGCAGGACGTCGTCCACGTCCCGATGCCGGACGCGGCCCGGTCCGCGTTCTACGACTTCGTGGGACAGCACTGCGCCTGGCCGGAGTGATCCGGCCAGGCGCAGGGGTGGAGCCGAGGGTCGACCGTGCTCGTCAGGCGGCGACGCGGACGAAGGTCGGGTTGTTCTGCCACATCTCGGTGTAGCGCACCGGCATGCCGGCGGCCCAGGCCTCGATGATCATGCCGTCGCCCGCGTAGATCGCGACGTGGCCGGGCGTCCAGACGATGTCGCCCGGCTCGGGGTAGGTGACCTGGTAGCCGGAGCCCAGCAGCGCGCCGGACGAGTGCGGGAGCGAGTAGCCGAGCTGGGCGTACACGTACTGCACGAGGCCGGAGCAGTCGAAGCCCGCCGACGGCGAGGCGCCGCCGAGCACGTACGTGATGCCGAGGTAGTTGAGCGCGATGTTGACGGCCTGCTGGCCGACGGGGACCGGGTCCGGCGCGTCCACCGAGACGACGGCGGCCTCGCCCTTCTCACCCTTGTCGCCGGACGAGGCCCCGAGGATCTCCATCTCCATCGGCATCTTCGCGTCGACGGGGACGGTCACGGTCGGGGCGGCGGCGACGGCCTGCTTCGCCACGGCGGTGAGGGACTGCAGGTCGGTCGAGTTGAGCTTCGCCGTCTTGACGTCGGTCTTGAGGTCCATCGCGGGCGCGGCGTGCGCGGTGGTGGCGATGGTCGAGATGAGGACGCCGCCTGCGGCGGCGGCGAGAGCGCCACGGCGGGCCACGGTGCCTGCGTTCTCGGTGGCGGTTCGTGCAAGGACGGTCAGCGGTGTCTGGGCCGGCCGGCTGTCACGATGCCGACCGCGGGTGGAGTTCGTCACCTGATGTCTCCTGGAACGCCTGCGAGGTCAGCTGTCGGGTTCGGGTCGGAGTACATACCCGGCCGCACGGCTACTGGGGGGTTTCCGTCCGGCTTCACCCCGAGGATGACGATCACGCTGTCACCCGGAAGTGGGTCCCCCGCTCCTGTCTGCAACGTCTGGTCATGAGCCGGTGACAGGACTCGGCGTCCGACTCACGACTCCACCGAGGCGGTGGAGCAGAAGTCAACGTACACACCTTCCCGGAAAAAGTCACGATCGGGTTACGCATTACGGTCTGACCCAACGAAGGCGCAGATTTACCCCCTTCCGGGCTTCATGGGTTATGACCGACTTCACACGAATCCGCTACGGTTCGGCGGCATGGGCGACGACGAGCACCGCATCTCCGCCTGGTGGGTGGTCCCCCTCAGCGCTCTGGCCTGGTGGGGCGGGGGTTTCCTGCCCTGGATCGCACAGGTGTCCTACGAGGTCACAGGGCTGGCCGACGGCGTGCCCGCCGGCGCGGCCGGGTTCCTCCCCCTTCCCGTCACGGGCGACGACGCGCTCACCGCCGTGGTGGTCATGGCGCTCCTCGGCGGCGTCGTGGCGGGCGCGCTCGCGCGCCTGCCCGCGTCGCGCGGCGCCGGCGCGGCGGC
>NZ_JABEMG010000172.1 GCF_013004695.1 Promicromonospora citrea | reverse complement strand
CGCCGGCCCCGCCCGCGGCGCCGGCGCCCACCGCGGCGCCGAGCGTCCCGGTCGCCACGGCCGCCGCGACGAGGTGCTGGCCGAGGTCGCGGAGCATCCAGGAGACCTCGCGCACGTCCATGAACGCGCGGGTGCAGTCCGCGCAGGAGTCCATGTGCGCCTCGACGCGCCCGCGACGGCGGGGGAGCAGCCGGTCCTTGAGGTAGTCGTGCATCGCGGCGCGCGTCGCTCGGCACTCGGGCTCGTTGACGGCCTGGGCGTGGGCGGCGGCGAAGGCTCCGGCGAGGCGTTCCTCGGCGCGGCGCAGCCGCATGGTCACCGCGTGGGGGCGCACCCCCAGGCCGTCCGCGATGTCCGAGACGGCCTTGTCGTGCACGTGCCGCTCGAGCAGGATCTCGCGGTCCTCCGCGGCGAGCGCGGCGAGGGCCGTGCGCAGCATGGCCACGTCCGCGTGCCGCTCCGCGTCGAGCTCCGCGCCGGCGGCCGGGGGCGTGAGGGCCTCGAGGGTGTCGTCCTCCACGAGGGTGGCCCGCCCGCTCTCGCGGGTCATGGAGATGGCCTCGTTGACCGCGGCGCGCCGCCAGTAGGGGGCGGGGTCGGTGATCGTGCCACCGCCGGAGACGATGCGGATCATCTTCTCCAGCGCCCGGCTGGTGGCCTCCTCGGCGTCCACCCCGGGTACCCGGGCCATGACGGACCGCACCACGTTGGGGCGGTGCACCACCCAGTCGTCGATCTGCAGTGCGCGTGCCGCCGTCATGCCGCAGGCCCCCCCTCCCGCCCCGCGATGATTCCATCGGGGTCGGCGGGCCGCGCGACGAGCCGGACGATGTGCGTCAAGGCATGCCGACGCGCAGTTCGTGCCCTGCGGTCACGGGGCCGTCAGCGCTGCCGCAGCACCACGCCCCGCGCGTACCCGGCCTGGCCGGCGTGCTGCATGTCGTCGTTGACGACGCTCACCAGCCGCACGCCGAGCGTCACCGGCGGGTCCCAGGACTCGTCGACCACGCGGTCGAGGTCCTCGTCCGACAGCGTGCCGAGGTACGTCAGCGTGCGGTCGTGCACGGCGTCGTGATAGCCGAGCAGCAGGTCGCCCGACGGCACCCGCACCGCCGCCACCTCGTCGGTGTCGTGCCCGTAACCGGTCTCCTCGGCGGGGAACGGCAGCGCGAACCGGCGGTCCCAGCCGTCGTCGGACCAGACCTGGCTCGTCCCGGCGGCGTCGGCCACGTGGTCGTCCTGGACGCGGGTCAGGTGCCACACGAGCCAGGCGACCGAGTTGGCCTCCTCGTCCACGCGGAAGGCGAGCTCGTCGGCGGTCAGCCCGTCGACGGCGCCGTGCACCGCCTCGCGGATACGTCCGAAGGCGTCGGTGAGCAGGTCGGTTCCGCGCATCAGGTGGGTCCTCTCGCAGCCGGGACGTCGTCGTCGCCACGATGCCACAGTGCCGTGTCACCGGCACGGACACCCACCCGCGAGGGCGCGGGCCCTCGTCTAGACTCCGCGGCATGGGCCAGGGGTCGCGATCGAACCGGCGCGTCGTCTACGAGACCTTGCGCCGCAAGGTGCTGACCCTCGAGCTGCCGCCCGGCGCGGCGCTCTCGGAGAACGACCTGGCTGCCGCCCTCGGGGTCAGCCGCACGCCGGTGCGCGAGAGCCTCATCCTCCTCGGCGAGGAGGGCCTCGTGCGGGTGTTCCCCAAGGTGGGCTCGTTCGTCTCGCGGGTCGACGCCGATCGCGTCGCCGACGCGCAGTTCGTCCGCGAGGCCGTCGAGCTCGCCGCGCTCGACGACGTCGACCCCGCGGCCCTCGACCCGGAGGTCCTCGCCGCGCTGCGCGAGAACCTGGCGCAGCAGCGCGCGCCCGGTGTCGACGTCGAGCGGTTCTTCGCGCTGGACGAGGAGTTCCACCACGGACTCCTGCGGTTGAGCGGGCACGGCAGCGCGTGGTCGACCGTCGTGGCCGCCAAGGCCCACCTCGACCGGGCGCGCCGCCTCGGCATGCAGCAGCCCGCCGGCCTGGACCGGCTCGCCGACGAGCACGAGTCGGTGCTCGACGCCGTCGTCGCGGGCGACGTCGCCGTGGCCCGCGACCGCCTGCGGTCGCACCTGCGCGCCGTCTTCGACGCGATCGAGCGGACGCGCCGCCGCTCGCCCGAGCTCTTCGCGGCCGAGGACGGCACGACGCCCGCGCGCCGCGCCGTGGGCGCCCGCCGCTGACGCGGCGGTACGAGCCGGCACTGGACAGGACCTCGCGCGTCCTGGCACGCTGGCGCAACTAAGCAAGCGCTTAGTCATCTCGCCACGAAGGAGTGCACGCGATGGGACGTTTCGAGGGGCGCGTGGTCGCCGTCACCGGCGCGGCGCGCGGCATCGGGTTCGCCGCCGCGCAGCGGTTCGCCGCCGAGGGCGCGTCGGTCGCCGTGATCGACCTGGACGAGGACGCCGCGGCGGAGGCGGCCCGCGCACTCACCGGCCCGGGCGACGCGATCGGCGTCGGTGCGGACGTGGCCTCGTCCGCTGCCGTCGAGACCGCCGTCGCACGTGTGGTGGACGAGCTCGGCGGCCTGCACGTGCTCATGAACAACGCGGGCGTGACGCGCGACGACCTGCTGTTCCGGATGTCCGAGGACGACTGGGACCTGGTCGTGGACGTGCACCTCAAGGGCACGTTCCTCATGACGCGCGCCGCGCAGACGCACTTCGTCGGGCAGCGCTACGGCCGGGTGGTCAACCTGTCCAGCATCTCGGCGCTCGGCAACCGCGGGCAGGCCAACTACGCGGCCGCCAAGATGGGTGTCCAGGGTCTGACCCGCACGGCCGCGATCGAGCTGGGACCGTTCGGCGTCACCGTGAACGCCGTGGCCCCCGGCTTCGTGGCCACCGACATGACGGACGCGACCGCGGAACGGCTGGGCCTGTCGGTCGAGGAGTTCCGCCGCCGCACCGCGGAGGGCAACCCCGTGGGCCGCGTCGGCGTACCGGCGGACATCGCGGCGGCCGCGGCGTTCCTCGCCTCCGACGAGGCCTCGTACATCACGGGCCAGACGCTCTACGTCGACGGCGGGCAGACCCTTGGCTGACGCGACGGGACCGGGCACAGGCACAGGCGAGGCGCTCCGCGGCCTCATGCAGGAGCGCGCCCTGGAGATCGGCGTCCTCGCGCGGCGCGCGCAGACCCTGTTCGGGCACAAGCCGGTGATCAGCGGCACCGTCACCGGCGAGACCGTCACGACGTGGGGCGAGGTGGTCGACCGCTCCCGCAGGCTCTCGGCGGCGCTCGACCTGCTCGACGTGCCGCGCTCGGCCCGCGTGGGCACCTTCGCGTGGAACACGGCGCGCCACGTCGAGCTGTACCTCGGTGTCCCGTCGGGCGGGCGGGTGCTGCACACCCTCAACCACCGGCTGTTCGCCGCGGACCTGCGGCACATCCTCACCGACGCCGCCGACGACGTCGTGGTCGTCGACCGGTCGCTGCTGCACGTCGTGGGCGACGTGGTCGTGGGCGCTCCGACGGTCCGCTGGATCGTCGTCGTGGACGACGGCGCCACCGACCCGCTGCCCGACGACCCCCGGGTGCTGGACTACGAGGAGCTGCTGGCCCGCGTGCCCTACCCGCCGTCGTCCTGGTCCGTCCCGGGCGGGGGACGGATCGACGAGGACGACGCCGCGTGCCTCTGCTACACGTCCGGCACGACGGGCAGGCCCAAGGGCGTGCTGTACAGCCACCGCTCGGTCGTGCTGCACGCGCTCCTCCTGCTCGGCGTCGACAGCTTCGGCATCGGGGAGCGCGACGTCGTGCTGCCGGTGGTGCCGATGTTCCACGTCAACGGCTGGGGCCTGCCGTACGCCGCGGCGACGGCAGGCGCCACGCTCGTGCTGCCCGGCCCGCGGACCGCGCCCGAGGCTCTCGCCGACGCGCTCGAGCGGCACCGCGTCACGTTCACCGCCGGTGTGCCGGCGGTCTGGCGCAGCCTGCGCCCCCTGCTGGCCGGCCGCGAGTTGTCGGCGCTGCGCAAGGTGGTCAGCGGCGGCAGCGCGCTGCCGGACACATTGTCCGCGGACTTCGAGCGGGACGCGGGCCTGCCGATCAGCGGCTCGTGGGGCATGACGGAGACGAGCCCCGTCGTCGCCGTCGGCAGGGTGCCCTCGGCGCGCGACGGCCTGCCCGCCGACGAGCGCCGCCGCCTGCTCGGGCAGCCGGGTCCGACGGTCCCGCTGGTCGACGTGCGGGTGGTGGACCCGGCCGGCCGCCCCGTGCCGCGCGACGGTGTGACGTCGGGCGAGCTGCAGGTGGCCGGGCCCACGATCGCGGGCGAGTACTTCGGCGCCGAGGCGGGCGCCGACTCGTTCACGGCGGACGGCTGGCTGCGGACGGGCGACGTCGCGACGCTCGACGAGGTCGGCACCGTGCGGATCGTCGACCGCACCAAGGACATGATCAAGTCCGGGGGCGAGTGGATCTCGTCGGTCGCGCTGGAGAACCACCTCATGGCGCACCCCGGGGTGCAGGAGGCCGCCGTCGTGGGCGTGAGCGACGAGCGGTGGGGCGAGCGGCCGCTGGCCTACGTCGTCCCGGTGGGCGACGAGCCGCCGTCGCAGGAGGCGCTGCGTGCGCACCTCGCGGAGCGCGTCGCGTCGTGGTGGGTGCCTGACCGGTTCGTCGTGCTCGACGCCATCCCCAAGACCGCGACCGGCAAGTTCGCCAAGGTCGCGCTGCGGCGCAGGGGAGACTGAGCCCGTGCCGACGCCCGACGACACCACCGCAGGCGCCCCGGACGTGCTGCCCGGCGCCGACGCGTACGGCCCGGTGCAGCGCAGGCTGCTGGTCTCGGCAGTGCGCTGCTTCGCCGCGAACGGGTTCCACGGCACCACCACGCGGGACATCGCGGGCGGTGCCGGGCTGAGCCCGGCGGCCCTGTACGTGCACTTCCCGTCCAAGGAGCTCGCGCTGTACGAGATCGTGCGGCTCGGGCACCGGCACGCCTACGACATCCTCGTCGCCGCGCGGGCAGACGGGCCGTCCGGCCCGGGCGAACGGCTCGCGGCGCTCGTCGACGCGTACACGCGGTTCCACGCGCAGTGGCACGTGCTGGCGCGGGTGTGCCAGTACGACCTCGGGGCGCTGCGCCCCGAGCACTACGAGGAGGTGCTGCGCACCCGGCACGAGACGAACGAGATCTTCCGCGTCGCCGTCGCCGCCGGCGTGGACGACGGCACCTTCGACCCCGGCCTGGACGTGCGCCGGGTCGCGCGGGCGCTCATCTCCCTGGCGATCGACCTCGTGCGCTGGTACCGGCCGGACGGCCCCGAGACCCCCGAGCAGCTCGGCGCGTTCACCGCGCAGCTCGCGCTGCGGCTCGTCGCCCGCCCCGGCGGGCGCTGACCGGCAGGCGCGTCGGCGCGCTCACTCCAGCGGTGTCGCCTCGGCGCGCAGGGCCAGGAGCGCGCGCCGGGCCGCCGGCGTGTCGGGCACGGCGGCGAGCAGCAGCCGCCCGTCCGTGGCACCGGGCGCGCCTGACACCAGCGACCGCACCCATGCCATGCCGGCCTGCAGCTCGCCGAGCGCGTCCGTCGCGCCGTCGCTGCGTGCCCAGTTGCCCAGCGCCGACCGGTGCATGGCGTCGACGAGCGCGGCCAGCCCCATGGCCTGGTGGCTCGGCGTGCCGGGCGGCAGGTGCGTGCGCAGGAACGCCGAGGTGAGGCTGACGTAGCGCTCGTGCTCGACGATCTCGCGGTTGCGCAGCTCCGGCACCAGGCGCGTGAGCCGGTAGCGGCGGAAGACGAGCTGCGGCCGGCTGAGGAAGTCGCGCAGCGACTCCTCGGTGCCCGCGATGACCACCTCGACCGGGTCGTCGTCCGGACCGGCGGCGCGCAGCCGCCGGTCCAGGACGGCGAGCCGGGCCGAGTGGTCGGGGAACGGCAGCTCGTCCTTGCCGCCGAAGTACCGGAACACCGTGCGGCGCGACACCCGGGACGCCTCGGCCACGGCCTCGACCGTCACCGCCTCGTAGCCCTGCTCGAGGAACAGCGCCATCGCCGTCTCCGCGATGCGGTACCTGGCGTCCTCGGCCACCCTCACCCCACTTTCCTCGCCGCTGCGTCGCTCGTCCCGCGAACGCCGCGTGTCACCCGGCACAGTCTAGAAGTCGCCGGACCCGAACCTGCCGACGGAGACCTGCGCGTGCCGGTCGTCGGCGTCGAGCACCACGCTCTGCGGCCACTGCCCCCACCGCACGCCCAGGTCGCGGGTCTGCGGGCTGCCCGTGCGCACGAACTGCCGGAGGCTGCCCTGCATCAGCCCGGACAGCTCGAGACGGCCCGGCTCGTTCTGCCGGCTGAACGCGTAGGAGAACACGGTGCGGCCGAAGGTGCCGAAGACGAACGGCAGGTCGATGGCGTGCACCGCGCCGTAGACGTCGTCGAACGGCGGCGGTTCGTTGTCCCACGCGAACTGGTAGTAGTACACGCGATCGTTGCCCGAGCCCTGCACGGCGTTCATCGAGTCGCGCGCGATGCCGGTGAACACCAGGTCGGTCAGCTCGGCGGACGCCTCGTCCCAGCCGCCCGGCTCGTCCACGGGCAGGTACTCGTCGACGAGGAGGTCCCGGACCGTCCACGGCGAGGGCCGGTCGGGGTCGAACTCGTACTGCATCGTGAACCGGTCGTAGTCGCTGGGGCGGTGCGCGCCGATCAGCCCGCCGAAGAGCTTGCCCTCCTCGAGCGTGTTGCCCGCCAGGACCGGCACGTGCCGTGCCGCCCCCGCCGCGAGCGCTGCGTACGGGTCCCGCGGCACGACGGCGCCGTCGGCGATCACGGCGGGCGTCGCGTCCAGGCCGTGCCGCAGCGCGAGCCGGACGAGGTCGTCGGCGGGCATCCGGCGCAGCAGCCGGGCGCCGGCGTCCGGCCCGTCGAGGCCCGCGTCCTGGGCGGCGGCGCGCGCGAGCCGGTCGGCGTAGTCGCGCGCCGCGTCGGGCGCCGTCGTGCTGAGGCCGCCGCTCATCGGCACGGCCTTGTCGACCAGCCCGCGTGCCTGGGGCGAGACGAGCAGGGCCCACACGTTCACGGCGCCGGCGGACTCGCCCATGACGGTGACGTTGTCCGGGTCGCCGCCGAAAGCGCGCGCGTTGTCCCGGACGAAGCGCAGGGCCGCGACCTGGTCGAGCGTGCCGTAGTTGCCCGAGTCGGCGACGGGGTCGCCCGTGGTCCGGTGCGGGGCCAGCCAGCCGAAGAGGCCGAGGCGGTAGTTCACGGTGACGACGACGGCGTCGGTCTCGCGGGCGAGCGTACGGCCGTCGTACATCGGGTCGGCGGAGTAGCCGACGACGTTGCTCCCGCCGTGCACGAAGACGACGACCGGGAGGTCGCGCCGTGCGGTGGCGGGGCGGGACACGTTGAGCGTGAGGCAGACCTCCTGGCCGACGGGCTGCCGGAGGCCGTCGCGCACCTCGAGGTCGTAGTGCGGGCCGTCGGGGGAGGGGCTGAAGAACCGGCCGGGCTGGATGCACCCCTCGCCGTGGGTGCGTGCCGGGCGCACGCCGTGCCAGCGGTGGTGGGGCACGGGCGGCTTCCAGCGCAGCGTGCCGACGGGCGGCTCGGCGTACGGGATGCCGAGCCACGACCAGGTCCCGGTGGTGCGGTGGTCGTCGACGCCGAGCACGGGGCCGAGGGTCGTGTGGCGCAGCACGGCGCCCGGGTGCCGGCCGTGCCCGGGCGTGCCGTCGACCGCCGCTGCCGGCCCGGGGGTGCCGAGGCCGGCC
>NZ_JABEMG010000171.1 GCF_013004695.1 Promicromonospora citrea | reverse complement strand
CGGCGCCGGCGACCAGCCGGCGCCAGAGGCTCGTGGCGGGGCGGGCGGGCTCGAGACGGGCCGGCACGACGTCGGCGACGCGGCGGGCCTCGTCGAGGTGGCGGTGGCGGGCGTCGGTGGCCAGGCCGAAGGCGTGCAGCGCCTGGACGAGCACGGTGGCGTAGGGGTCGCCGGGGTCGACGTCGATGCGGAAGCGGAGGTCGGCGTCCACCTCGTCGGCGAGCTCGCGGGCCGCCGAGGTGGCCAGCCGCGCGGTCGTGGCGCCGATGCCGGCCTCGACGAGACGGTCCGTCCCTGTCGCCAGCACGTGCGAGACGTGCGTGAAGCCGGCCTTCTGGAGCACGGCGACACGGAGCTTCTTGCGGCGCTCCTCGAGCACCGTGACCGGCACGGCGCGCAGGTCGGCGTGCACGCGCACCTCGCGGGTCGCCGTGTAGGCCTCGCGGACGCGCTCGCGCAGGTCGCCGTCCGCGGTGGTGAGCAGCCGGGCGTCGTCGAGCAGGGACCGGGCCTGGTCCAGGACGCGGCGGGCGGCGCGGGGCGACCACGTCCGGGGGAGGCTCCGGGGCGGGGCGGCGGGCGCCGCCGGCGGCGGGCTGGGGAGGGTGCTCTGCTCGGTCATGGCGCTGCGAGCGTACCCGGATGGTCTGACATGCCCGGTTTGCACCGGGTCTAGGGTGAGGGACATGAGCAACCCGAGCAGGTTCGGCGGCACCCCCGTCACGACGGTCGAGGAGCTGCGCGAGATCATCCCCCCGCCCCTCGGCCCGGCGGCCGGCAAGGTGCGGACCGCCCTGCACGATCTCGACCGGCAGTGGCTCGAGGCCTCGCCCCTGTGCCTCGTCGCGACGTCGGACGCGGCGGGCACCGTCGACGTCTCCCCCAAGGGCGACCCCGCGGGCTCGCTCGTGCGGGTGCTCGACGAGCGCACGATCGCGATCCCCGAGCGCCCCGGCAACCGCCGCACCGACGGCTACCTCAACGTGCTCTCCAACCCGCACGTCGGGCTGATCTTCCTCGTCCCCGGCCGCGGCGACACGCTGCGCGTCAACGGCCGGGCCCGGCTCGTGCGCGACGCCCCGTACCTCGCGGACCTCCGGGTACGGCGCAACGTGCCGGTGCTCGCGCTCGAGGTCGACGTCGAGGAGGTCTTCCACCACTGCTCGAAGGCGTTCCTGCGCTCGCGCGCCTGGGACCCCGAGACGTGGGAGCCGGAGGCGGTGCCGCGTCGCGCGGTGATCGCGCACACGCTCGAGCGGCAGGACCAGACGCTCGAGGAGGTCGAGACGCACTACGGGCCGCGGTACGCGGAGACCATCTACGGCTGAGGACCGCGGGACCGGGTGAAGTCGGCTGTTTTCCTTGGCGCCGCCCGGCGACGACGGGACGATGCAGGCATGTCGACGCCCCCCGAGCAGCCGCCCGCACCCTACGAGCCCGCGGGCCGAGCCGCCGACCCGCAGCAGCACGCGGCCCCCTCCCCGGGACAGCAGTACCCGGCACCGGCGCGTCCCCGGAAGACCGGGCCCAAGGTGCTCACCTTCGTCGGCGTCGGCGTCCTCGTGCTCGGGATCGTCCTCGGCGTCGTGGGCGGTGTGGGGACCGCGCGGGGCATCGCCGACATGGTGCCGGCGGACCTCGTCACCGCCCAGGGGACGGCCGGCAGCGACGCGATAGGGGTGGAGCAGTCGACGACTCCCCTCACCTTCGAGGCGACGGAGCCCGGCGCCTACATCGTGTACGAGGTCTCGCGGGGTCCTGCCGCGCTCCTGGCACCGTCCGCGGTGACGGCGGAAGGGCCGGGCGGCCCGGTGCACATCATGCCGCCGGACCAGTCCGGCGCGCTGCCGATCAACGGGTGGTCCGTGTACCCGCTCGGGGTCATCGGCCTGGAGGACCCCGGCAGCCACACCCTCGTCGTCGACGAGCGGATGGCGACGCCGGACGCCGCGATCGCCGTCGGCGCACCGCTCGACGTGGACAGCACGCTCGCGATCGGCACCGGCGGCCTGGTCCTGCTCGGCGGGTTCCTGCTCGGCGGGCTGGGGTTCGCCCTGACGGTCGCCGGCGCGATCTGGTGGGCGGTCGCCAAGCGGTAGCCCGCCGTCAGGCCGGCGGCTCCTCCAGCAGCGCCCGCACCGCCTCGACGCCCTCGAGTCCGACGTCGAGGCGGTGGGCGGCCGGCCGGTCGGCCCAGGCGGCGCGCGTCATCCGGTACCGGTTCTCGACCACCTGCTCGCCCTGCCTCTCCTGCAGCGCGACGCCGTTGGGCGCGTAGCCGAGCGACCGCGTCACGCCGTTCGACTCGGGGTTGTCGTCGAACGCCTCGGTGGTGGCGACGTCGGCCCCGAGGCCCTCGAAGATCAGGTGCAGGGCCATCAGGCGCATGCGCTTGCCGATGCCCCGCCCGTGGTGCGGCAGGGCGAGCCAGGACCCGGTGCCGACCGACCGGGTCACGCGGAAGCCTCGTGCGGTGAGGCCCTGCACGCCGACCGGCTCCCCCGCGCGGAAGACCGCCAGCTCCAGGGCCCACTCCTCGGCGGACACCCGGCCGCGCGCCGCCCAGTGGTACTGGAGCATGCGGCGGCGCACCTCCTCGGGCGTGCCCGCGTTCCACGCCCTCAGGAAGGGCCGCCGCCCGGGCGGGTGGATACCCGCCACCGCGACGTCGGCCAGCGCGACGAGCTCGGCGTCGTCGGGCAGCCGGAGCTCGAGGTCGCCGCAGGTCACCCGCAGGCCGAAGGGCGGGAAGATGTCAGCGAGGGCAGCACGATCCATGCCGCGACGCTCGCAGACCCGCCCCGAGGAGACAACTTCTTTCCCGGGGCCCGGCCCGCGGCTACTCCAGCGTCGCCTCCGACGCGCGGCGGGCCACCGCGGCGAGGTCGCCGTCGGTCTCCGCCGCCCAGGACCGCTGACGGGCGGCGCCGCCGCCCGAGGCCCACAGCTCGCCCAGCAGGTCGGTGACGGTGTCGAGGTCGCCCTGGTCGCTCAGCGCCTCGCGCACGTGCGCCACCAGCGCACCGACCACGTCGTGCGCCGGGGCCGGGCGCCAGGTGCGCGGGTCCACGAGGTCACCCTTGAGGCCCGACCGACCGGCCCGCCACAGCGCGGTGCGCAGGATCTCGACGGGCACGTCCGGCGCCGGGGTGTCCCGGGCGCGGGCGGCGGTCTCGACCAGGCCCCGCGCGAGCGCGGCCAGCAGGGTCGCCGTGTTCGCCGAGAGGCAGACGTCCGCCACGCGGATCTCCACCGTCGGGTAGCGCGCCGAGAGCCGCGCGTCGAAGTAGACCATCCCCTCGTCGAGGATCGTGCCGGTCGCGACCAGGCCCTTCACGGCGTCGTGGTACGCCTCCGGGCTGCCGAACCGGCGCGTCGGGCCTGCCGTGTGCCAGCGCGCCCACACCTGCGACCGGAAGCTGGCGTACCCCGAGTCGTCGCCCATCCAGTACGGCGAGTTCGCCGACAGCGCGAGCAGCGGCGCGAGCCACGGCCCGATCCGGTCGAGGACGGCGACGCCCTCCTCGTCGTCGGCGACCGCGACGTGCACGTGGCAGCCGCTGGTGAGCTGCTCGCGCGCGGTGAGGCCGAACTCGGCGCGCGCCAGGAGGTAGCGCAGCTTGCCGACCGTGGTGCCGGCGAGCGCCATCGGCGAGGTGGCGAGGGCCGCGATGCGCGCGTCGTGCCGCTCGGCGGCGGCCTGGGCGCCCGCGCGACCCTCCCGGATCGCCGCGGCGATGTCCTCGAGCGACGAGCGCGGCGGGGTGGCCGTCTCGATCTGCTCCTCCATGAGCTCGTACTCGAGCGGCCCGTCGTCGGGCTGCGCGCTGCCGATGACGTCCTGCGCGCGGGCGATGGGCGCGCCGTCGTGCCCGACGAGCATGAGCTCTTCCTCGACGCCGACGGTGCGGCCGGTCCCCGTCATCCCGGCGCTCACAGGAGGGCCAGCGCAGCGAGGGCGTCCCGGGTGGCGTCGGCCGCGGTCATGCGCTGCGCCCGGACGATGTGGTCGCGGCTGGCGTGGTCGAGGAACGCGACCGGCAGACCGAGGTGCACCTGCGGGGTGCCGATTCCCTGCTCGCCGGCGCGCTGGGCGAGCATGTCGCCCACGCCGCCGTCGACGACGCCGTCCTCCACGGTGACCACGAGGTCGTGCTCGCCGCACAGCTTGACGAGGTTCTCGGGCACGGGGAGCACCCAGGTCGGGGCGACGACGGTCGCCTCGACGCCGTGCGCGGCAAGGGCCTCGCCCGTCTCCAGGGCGCAGCCCGCCATCGAGCCGACGCCCACCACGAGCACGCGCCGGGGCGTGCCCGCGCGGCCTGCCGCGGCCTCGAACCGGCCCACGACGTCCACGCCGTCGAGCGACTCCAGCGCCGGGACGTCGTCGCCGACGGCGCCCTTGGGGTAGCGCACGACGGTGGGCGCGTCGTCGACGTCGACGGCGGCGCGCAACGCCTCCCGGAGCGTGGGCTCGTCGCGCGGGGCGGCCAGGCGCAGCCCCGGGACGATGCGCAGCATCGCCATGTCCCACATGCCGTTGTGGCTCGCGCCGTCGTCACCGGTGATGCCCGCGCGGTCGAGCACGAAGGTGACGCCCGCCTTGTGCAGGGCGACGTCCATGAGCACCTGGTCGAAGGCCCGGTTGAGGAAGGTCGCGTACACGGCGACGACGGGGTGCAGCCCGGCGTAGGCCATGCCGGCCGCCGACGTCACGGCGTGCTGCTCGGCGATGCCGACGTCGAAGGTACGGTCGGGGAACTCCTCCTGGAACGGCGCGAGCCCCACGGGGTGCAGCATGGCCGCGGTGATCGCGACGACGTCGGGCCGGCGGCGGCCGATCCGCACGATCTCGTCCGCGAAGACCTTGGTCCAGCCGAACCGGCTCTGCGCGACGGGGAGGCCGGTCTCGGGGTGGATGACGCCGACGGCGTGGAACCGGTCGGCGATGTCCTCCTCGGCGGGCTTGTAGCCGCGGCCCTTCTCGGTGATGGCGTGCACGATCACGGGGCGGCCGAACGCCTTGGCACGACCGAGCGCCCGCTCGAGCGCCTCGGTGTCGTGCCCGTCGACGGGGCCGATGTACTTGATGCCCAGGTCCTCGAACATGCCCTGGGGCGCGACGACGTCCTTCAGGCCCTTCTTGAGCCCGTGCAGCCAGCGCCAGGCGAAGCGGCCCGGGGCGCCGGACCGGTGCAGGGTGCGCGTCGCCCAGCCGAGGAACGCCTCGTAGCCGTGCGTGGTGCGCAGGGTGTCGAGGTGGTTGGCCAGGCCGCCGATGGTCGGCGAGTAGGAGCGGCCGTTGTCGTTGACGACGATGACCAGCTTGCGGTCCCGGCTCTCGGCGATGTTGTTGAGCGCCTCCCAGGCCATGCCGCCGGTCAGGGCGCCGTCCCCGATCACGGCGACGACGTGGTCGTCCTTGCCGCGCACCTGGTTGGCCTTGGCGATGCCGTCGGCCCAGGACAGGGCGGTCGAGGCGTGGGAGTTCTCCACGACGTCGTGCTCGGACTCCGCGCGGCTCGGGTAGCCCGAGATGCCGCCGCGCTTGCGCAGGTCGGAGAAGTCCTGCCGCCCCGTGAGCAGCTTGTGCACGTACGACTGGTGACCCGTGTCGAACACGATGGCGTCGCGCGGGGAGTCGAAGACGCGGTGCAGCGCGATGGTCAGCTCGACCACGCCGAGGTTGGGGCCGAGGTGCCCGCCGGTGCGCGAGACGCTCTCCACGAGGAACCGGCGGATCTCCTCGGCGAGCTCCGGCATCTGGCCGGGCGTGAGGGCCCGGACGTCCTCGGGGAGGCGGATGTCGCTCAGCAGACCCATCTGCGTCCTTTCGTCGTGCCCTGCACGTGACCTGTCGTCGTGTCCTGTCGGGCGGATCGGGGCCCCACTCTAAAGGGCTCCGACACCTCCACTGTGCCACCTCGGTGGCCTCTCCCCTGCCTGTTCGGAGGCCGTCTGCGATACCTCCACACGGAGGTGCCACGGATGTGCCCGAATTCATAGGCACGAGCAGAAGAACTCTTTACTCTTGAGAACCGTGCGATTCCTCCCGGGGCAGTCCCCCACCACGGACCTCACCTATGGTGACGTGTTCCTCGTTCCCTCGCGCTCGGACGTGACGTCGCGGTTCGACGTCGACCTGTCCTCCGACGACGGCACCGGCACCACGGTCCCCGTCGTGGTCGCCAACATGACGGCGGTGGCGGGCCGCCGCATGGCCGAGACGGTCGCCCGGCGGGGCGGCCTCGCGATCCTCCCCCAGGACGTCCCCGCCGACGTCGTCGCGGGCGTCGTGGCCGACGTCAAGGCGAAGGACCCGGTGATCGAGACCCCCGTGGTCGTCGCGCCGCAGGACACGGTGCACAGCGTGCTGACCCTGCTCGGCAAGCGCGCGCACGGCGCGGCGGTCGTCGTCGAGGACCGCCGGCCCGTCGGCGTCGTCACGGAGTCCGACTGCGCCGACGTCGACCGGTTCACGCGCGTGTCCGAGGTGATGTCGGCCGACCCGCTGCTGCTGGACGCGAACCTGCTGGACGGCCCGGACGGCCTGGAGGCCGCGTTCGACGTGCTGCACTCCGCGCGCCTCGACGTCGCGCCCGTGGTGCGCGACGGCCTGCTCGCCGGCGTGCTGACCCGCAAGGGTGCGCTGCGCTCCTCGATCTACTCCCCCGCCCTCGACGCGGACGGCCGCCTGCGCATCGGCGCGGCCGTCGGCATCAACGGCGACGTCGCGGCCAAGGCCAAGGACCTGCTGGCCGCGGGTGTCGACGTGCTCGTCGTCGACACCGCGCACGGGCACCAGACGCGCATGCTCGCGGCGCTCGACGCCGTGCGCTCCGTGGACCCGGACGTGCCCGTCGTCGCGGGCAACGTCGTGACGGCCGACGGCGTGCGCGACCTGGTCGCCGCCGGCGCCGACATCCTCAAGGTCGGCGTCGGTCCCGGCGCGATGTGCACCACGCGCATGCAGACGGGCGTGGGACGGCCGCAGTTCTCCGCCGTGCTGGAGTGCGCGGCCGCCGCGCGCGAGCTCGGCAGGCACGTCTGGGCCGACGGCGGGGTGCGCCACCCGCGCGACGTCGCCCTCGCCCTGGCCGCCGGTGCCTCCCAGGTGATGGTGGGCTCCTGGTTCGCGGGCACGTACGAGTCCCCGGGCGACCTCAAGGACGACGGCACCGGCCGGCTCTACAAGGACTCCTTCGGCATGGCGTCCGCGCGCGCGGTCGCCGCCCGCACGGCAGGCAGCGGCACGGCCTTCGCCCGCGCCCGCAAGGCCCTGTACGAGGAGGGCATCTCGAGCGGCAAGATGTACCTCGACCCGGCGCGGCCGGGCGTCGAGGACCTGCTCGACGAGATCACCTCGGGGCTGCGTTCGTCGTGCACCTACGCGGGCGCACGGTCGCTGACCGAGTTCGCCGAGCGCGCGGTGGTCGGTATCCAGTCGGCGGCGGGCTACCAGGAGGGCATGCCGGTCGCGACGAGCTGGTGAGCTGACGCCCCGGCCGGGCGCCTCAGCCCACGACCACCAGCCGCCGGGTCGGGCGGGTGAGCGCCACGTAGAGGTCGCGCTCGCCGCCCGGCCGCGCCCGGGTGATGCCGTCGGGGTCGGCCACGACCACGGCGTCGAACTCCAGCCCGCGCACCTGCGAGACCGGCACGACACGCACCTCGCCCGCCGCGTTCGCCGCTCCGCCGACGGCACGGGTCAGACCGGAGCTCACCCCGGTCACGAGGAACGTCTGGGGGCTGGGGTGTTCTGTCATGCCCTCGAATCTACACCCTGTCGATTTTTAGTCAACGTCCTGTCGATTATGATCGACGCCGGGTAGAGTG
>NZ_JABEMG010000170.1 GCF_013004695.1 Promicromonospora citrea | reverse complement strand
CGGCCGACCAGCGGAGACCGGGCCGCGCCCGCCCACGACTTCCGCGTCGGCATCCCCGACGCGAGCCTCTTCCCGTACGACACGTGGCGCCGGCTGCTGGCCGCCGAGTCGCGCGCGGGCGGCCCGGCCGCCGGCTCGTACGGCGGCCCCGCCGGCCTGCCCCGCTTCCGTGCCGCCGTGGCCCGCTACGTCTCCGGCGCGCGCGGCGTGCACGCGGAGCCCGACGACGTCATCGCCACCACCGGCGCGCAGCAGGCCCTCGACCTCGTGGCGCGCGTGCTGCTCGAACCCGGCGACGTCGTCGCGGTCGAGGACCCGGGCTACCCCGAGGCGCGCGAGCTGTTCGCGCTGCACGGCGCGCGCGTCGTGCCCGTGCCGGTCGACGACCAGGGGCTGGTGGTGGAGGAGATCCCACCCCACGCCCGCCTGGTCTACACCACGCCGTCGCACCAGTTCCCCCTCGGCATGCCCCTGTCCCTGGCCCGACGGCGCGCCCTGCTCGCCCACGCGAGCCGGTACGGCACCGCGGTCGTCGAGGACGACTACGACAGCGAGTTCCGCCGCACCCGCCGCCCGCTGGAACCGCTCCAGGCGCTCGACCGCGACGGCCGCGTCCTGTACGTCGGCACGTTCTCCAAGTCGCTGCTGCCCGGCCTCCGGGCCGGCTACCTCGTCGCACCGCACTCCCTGCGCGACGCCCTGCTCGCCGCCCGCCAGCTCACCGACGGCCACGGAGCGGTGCACGTCCAGGGTGCCCTCGCCCGCTTCATCGACGACGGCCTGCTCGCCCGGCACGTCCGCCGGGCCGGGGCGCGGTACGCGGAGCGGCACGAGATCCTGCTCGACGCGCTCAGGGGCCTGCCGGTCGAGCCCGTGCCGTCCGCTGCGGGCCTGCACGTGGCGGCCTACCTGCGCGCCGACGCGCCCCTCGGCTCGCGGGCGCTCGCGGCCCGGGCCCTGCGGCGCTCGGTCGCGCTCGAGTCGCTGACCGCGTTCGCGACCGGGCCGCACCGGGACGGGATCGTGCTGGGCATCGGCGGCGCGGTCACGGGCGCGATCCGGCCAGGGGTCCGGGTCCTGGAGAGTCTGCTGGCTCCGGCCGTGCGCCGGTGAGGCGTGCCCGGCGCCGCCGCCACGTCGCCCAGGCGAGGCCGCCCAGGCCCGCGACCACCGGCCCCGTCATGTGCGGGCCGGTCATGACGAGCAGGCCGAGCGCGGCGACCAGCGAGACGACCGCGCACCACCAGGCGGCGCCCCAGCGGGGCAGCAGCCGGAGCGCCGCCGCGGCCCCCACCACGTAGAGCAGCGAGAACGTCGCGGTCGCCATGAGCAGGATCGCGTCGGTCGACCGGTGCAGCGCGGCGAGCAGCGCCGTCGTACCGAGTGCCACGACCGTGATGAGCACGAGCGACCGGCGGGGCGTGCGGCCGGGTGGCGCCGCGAGCACGCGGGGGAGCGCGCCGTCGCGGGCCAGGGCGGCGCCCATCCGGCTGCCGCCCGCGAAGTACACGTTGATGGCTCCGGTCGTGAGCAGCACCGCGACGACGGTGGTGACCGGCCGGGCGTGCTCGCCGAACCCGAGCACCAGCAGGTCCGACAGCGGCGCAGGACCGGGCGCGGGCCCGAGCACCGCGACCGTCGCGAACGCGACGCCGAGGTACAGCGTGCCGACGGCGGCCACGGCGATCGCCGTCGCGCGCGGGATGTCGCGCGACGGCCTCCGGTACTCGGCCGAGAGCGACCCCAGGATCTCCCAGCCCGCGAACGCCCAGACCAGCAGCGCGGCCGCCGAGCCGACGGCCCCCCAGCCGTGCGGGACGAACGGGGTGAGGTGGGCCGGGTCGGCGTGCGGCAGCGCGACGACGACGGCCACCGCCAGCAGCAGCGCGACCGAGCCGGCGATGACGAGCTGCGCGGTGCCGGAGACGCGCAGGTCGAACCAGTTCATGACCGCGCACACGGCGATGATCGCGACCGTGGTGGCCAGCGCGGCCCCGGTGCCGCCCCCGGTGGCGTCGGCCACGTAGGCGCCCGCGAACCCCGCGGCGGCGGGGGCGCCGACCGGGATGGTCGCGTAGAACGCCCAGCCGACCATCGTCGCGGCACGCTCGCCGAACGCGAGCCGGGCGTAGGTCGCGACGCCGCCGCCGTCCGGGTGGCGGGCGCCGAGCGCCGCGAACGTGGTGGCGAGCGGCACGGAGAGGAGCACGAGCGCGGCCCACGCGACGAGCGACGCGGGCCCCGCCGCGTCGGCGGCGAGGGCGGGGAGCGAGATGACGCCGGTGCCGAGCATGGCACCGAGCGTGAGCGCGGCGCCCTGCGGGACGCTGAGACCGTGCCGGGGCTGTCCGTTCTGCATGCCCCGAACCTAGGGCGCGGGTGGCCCGGCGAACGGGCCGGTTCCAGCCCGATCGTTCAGGCCGGTCGGTCCGGTGGGCCGGACCGGCCGCGCCTGCTCGCGGACGTGCTGCAGGCCCGCCGTCGTCGCGACGACGTAGACCGTGTCGCCCGGCTGCAGGTACCGGCCGGCGGCGGGCGCGATGACGTGGCCGCCGCCCCCGCCCTCGAACGAGACGGTGCGCACGGCGAGCAGGCGGCACTGCGCGCCCCGGGCCGGCCCGTCCGGGGCACCGTCCGGTCCGGCCTGCTCCGGCACGTCGAGCTCGGTCGAGTGCTTGCCCGCCAGCGCGCTGCCCCGGCCCACCTCGATCTCGGCGAGCACGAGCACACGGTCGCGGTAGGGGATCGTGGCCTTGACCTCCTGCCCGATCATCGCGGCCGCGAACCAGGGCGCCGCGAGGAACGACGAGCTGAGCCCCACGGAGTCGGGCACCTCCCGGCGGATGCGGCGCGACAGGTCGCGGTCGTAGACGCGCAGCACCGTGCGCAGCGGCGGGGCGTCGGGCGCGCGGGGGATGGAGCGGGCGGCGAACCCGACACCGATGGTCGTCGCGCCGCCGCTCGTCACCACGACGACGGCCTGCGCCGACTCCACGTACGCGCTCCGCAGGGTCGTGGCCCGGCGGGCGTCACCGATGACGACGGGCACGTCCCGCGCCCGTGCGACGGCGATGCCACGCGCCGACTCGTCGAGGTCGACCGCGACCACGGGGACGCGCCGCCGGTCCAGCGAGCGCACGATGCGGGTGCCCAGGTCGCCCATGCCGACGACCACCACGTGGCCGGACATCGGGTGCAGCGGCGCCCCCGTGGCGAGGAGGCGCTGGGTGCGCACCACGCCGTCGACCACCACGCCGGTCACCCAGGGGATCACCGCGACGCTGACGACCGTGAGGGCCACCTGCGTCGCCTTGACGACGGGGCCGGCGTCGTGGTCGGGGTCGCTGCCTGCCAGGGACGGCAGCACGGCCTCGTAGAGCGCGTCCGCCCACGAGGTACCGGTGGCGAACCGGATCGTCGCCGCGCCGACCAGCACGACCAGCAGCAGCACGGCCGCCGCGAGCACGAGGTTGCGGCCCGAGGTGAGCGCCAGCGAGCGCAGGTACTCGCGCAGCCTGCGGTGGCGGGTCGGGTCGACCTCGTCGTCGTCGGGCTCGAGGTCGGCCGTGACCTCGGGCAGCACGTCGTCCGGGCCCGCGTCGGCCAGGTACACCTGCGGTGCGAGGCCGGGCACCTCGGCGTCCGACGGCAGTGCGACCACCTCGCCGTCGGCGTCCGTGCCGAACAGGACCATGCGCACGGGCAGGGGCTGTTCGCCGTCCGAGACGGTGACGAGGCGGCGGTGGTCGACGGGCAGGCGGATCTGCCGGCGCAGCGCGGCCGCCACGATCTCGGGGGCGGCGAACGCCGACGACGACAGCACGGTGCAGCGGTCGCGCTGCAGGTGCCTGCCCAGCGACTCGTCGAAGATGCGCACCACGACGTGCAGCTCGGGCCACTTCTCGCGCAGCAGCAGCGCGAGCGCGACGTTGCCACCGTCGTCCTGCTCGACGAGGGCCGCGGACGCCGCACGGCCCGCGCCTGCCGCGGCGAGCGCCACCTCGTCGACCCGCTCCGCGGCCCGGACCTCGACCGCGGGCAGGTCCGCCATCTGCTGGGCGTACCGGGTCGTGGCGTCAGGCAGCAGCACCGTCACGGTGCCGCGGAAGCGGGTGCTCAGGGCGCGGGTCAGGCGGTAGGCGAGCGGCCCGTCACCGACGACGAGGTAGTGCGGCCGCGCACCGGTCGGGTCCTGGATCACGCCGCGAGCGTAGCGGGACCCTCCGACACCGCGGGTGCGGCGTCGGAGGGTCCCGTGGGATCACCCGTGCGTGGGCCGGTCAGGCCCCCGTCGGCACGTTCGCGACGCCGTCCGGCAGGAACCGGCGGCCGAGGACCTTCTCGCTGTACCCGGTGCGGTCCAGGTACGGCGTGATGCCGCCGGTGTGGAAGCCCCACCCGGCGCCGAGGATCATCGCGAGGTCGATCTGCTCGGGGCCGGGCACGACGCCCTCGTCCAGCATGAGCCCGATCTCGGTGGTCAGGGCCGCGAGCACCGCGTCGAGCACGCCGTCGGCGTCGAGCACGCCCGGCTCGCCGGGGCGCGGGGCACCGAAGTACTCCTGGATGGCCGGGTTCACGGGCTTGGGCAGACCCTTGGCGGGCGCGTCGAGCACCACGCGGGTGCCCTCCTCGACGATCTTCGCCAGGCCCGCCGACGCCGGGATCCGGTCGCCCAGGTCCTCGCGCAGCGAGGTGAGCACGTGCTGCGCGACGGCGGGCCCGACCAGGTCCATCAGCTCGAACGTCGGCATCGGGAAGCCGAGGGGCGCGAGCGCGCGGTCGGCGACCTCGACGGGCGTGCCGTTCTCGATCGCGTGCAGCACCTGGCCCATGACGAGCAGCAGGAGGCGGTTGACGATGAAGCCGGGGCGGTCGGCCGAGCCGATCGCCGTCTTGCGGAGCTTCTTCGTGATCGCGAACGCGGTGGCGCGGGCCTCGTCCGAGGTCTTCTCCGCCGTGATCACCTCGACCAGCGGCATCTGGGCCACGGGGTTGAAGAAGTGGATGCCGACCACGCGCTCGGGGTGCGCGAGGTCCGCCGCCATCTCGGTCACCGACAGCGCGGAGGTGTTGGTCGCGAGGATCGTCTCGGGGGCGATGATGCCCTCGAGCTCGGCGAACACCTTCTTCTTGAGGCCCATCACCTCGGTGACGGCCTCGATGACGAAGTCGCAGCCCGCGAACTCGGTGATGTCCGTCGTACCGGACACCGACGCGACGATGCGGGCGGCGGCCTCCGGGGCCAGCCGGCCGCGCGCGGCGAGCTTCTCGGCGGTGTCGCGGACGAACCCGAGGCCCTTGTCGACCCGCTCCTGGTCCAGGTCGCGCATGACGACGGGGACACCGAGGCGCTGGGCGAACAGGAAGGCCATCTGCGCGGCCATGAGGCCGGCACCGACGACGCCGACGCGGGTGACGGGCCGCGCGAGCTTCGGGTCCGGCGCGCCCGCCGGCTTCTTGCCCGCGCCCACGAGGTTGAACGCGTAGATGCTCGCGCGCATCTCGTCGGTCATGACCAGGTCGGCCAGCGCCTGGTCCTCGGCCGCGAACGCCTCCTCCTTCGTGGCGTCCCGCGCGCCGGCGATCAGCTCGAGCGCGCGCACCGGGGCGGGGCGGGACGTGCCGACCACCGCGTCGAGGCGGGCCTTCGCGGCACCGATCACGGCGTCCCACACGGGCTGCGGGTCGAGCTCGCGGCGCGGCACCTCGATCTCGCCGGTGACGACCTTCGCGGCCCACGCGATCGACTGCTCCAGGAAGTCCGCCGCCTCGAACAGCTCGTCGACGAGGCCGATCTCCAGCGCCTCGGCGGGCTTGAACGGCTTGTTCGCCGCGGGCCGCGTGAGGATGACGTCGACGGCCTTCTCCACGCCCACGAGGCGCGGCACGAGGTAGGCGCCGCCCCAGCCCGGGACGAGGCCGATGCCGGTCTCGGGCAGCCCGAGCGCCGCGGCGTCGGACGCGACGGTGCGGTAGTCGCAGTTGAGGGCGACCTCGAGGCCGCCGCCGAGGGCGAGCCCGTTGACGAACGCGAAGGTCGGCACGCCGGTCTCGGCGCGCAGGTCGCCGAGGATCCGGTAGGCGGCGTGGCCCATGCGGCCCAGCTCGAGCGCCTCGTCGTGGCCGCCCACGGACGTGATGCCCTTGAGGTCGGCACCCGCCGCGACGAAGTACGGCTTGCCCGTCACGCCGACGGCGGCGATCTCGCCCGCCCGGGCGCGCTCGCGCACGCCCTCCAGCGCCGCCCGCAGCTCCGCGATGCCCTGCGGGCCGAGCGTGTTCGGCTTGGTGTGGTCCAGGCCGTTGTCGAGCGTGACCAGGGCCAGCACCCCGGCGCCGCCGGGCAGCTGGACGTCACGGACCAGCGAGTGCGTGACGCGCTCGGTGAAGGTGGAGGTCTCGGTCACGGGTCAGTTCTCCTCGTCCGTGCGGCCGCTGTAGTCGGCGTGGTGCGGGTTCTCCCAGATGACGCTGCCGCCCTGGCCCAGACCCACGCACATGGCGGTCAGGCCGTAGCGGACCTCGGGGTGCTGCTCGAACTGACGCGCGAGCTGCATCATGAGGCGCACGCCGGAGCTGGCCAGCGGGTGGCCCATGGCGATGGCGCCGCCATAGGGGTTGACGCGCGGGTCGTCGTCGGCGATGCCGTAGTGGTCGAGGAACGACAGCACCTGGACCGCGAAGGCCTCGTTGAGCTCGAACAGGCCGATGTCGTCGATCGTCAGGCCTGCCGCCTTGAGCGCCTTCTCGGTGGACGGCACGGGGCCGTAGCCCATGATCTCCGGCGGCACGCCGGCGTACCCGTAGGACACCAGGCGCATCTTCGCGGGCAGACCGAGCTCGGCGGCGGCGTCGGCCGACGCGAGGACGGCCGCCGTGGCGCCGTCGGTGAGCGGGGACGACGTCGCGGGGGTCACGCGGCCGCCCGGGCGGAACGGCGTGCGCAGGCCCTGGATGGACTCGAACGTGGTCTCGGGGCGGGGCAGCTCGTCGGCCGTGGCCAGGCCCCAGCCCAGCTCGGACGAGCGGACGGCGACGGGCACCAGGTCGGGGTCGATGTCGCCGTTGGCCAGGGCCTTGGCGTACTTCGCCTGCGACTCGACGGCGAACCGGTCGGCCCGCTCCTTGGTGAGCTGCGGGAACTTGTCGTGCAGGTTCTCCGCCGTGACGCCCATGTTGAGGGCCTGCTGGTCGACCAGCTTCTCGGCGACGAAGCGGGGGTTGACGTCGGCGTCGAACCCCATCGGGTGGCGGCCCATGTGCTCGACACCGCCCGCGATGACGACGTCCGCCGCGCCCATCGCGATGCCTGCCGCCGTGGTGGTGGCGGCCGTCATGGCGCCGGCGCACATGCGGTCGATCGCGTAGCCGGGGACCGACTGCGGCAGGCCGGCGAGGATGCCGACCGTGCGGCCGAGGGTCAGGCCCTGGTCGCCCTGCTGGGTCGTCGCGGCGATCGCGACCTCGTCGATGCGCTCCGGCGGGAGCTCGGGGTGGCGGCGCAGCAGCTCGCGCACCACCTTGACGATGAGGTCGTCGGCGCGGGTCTGCGCGTACATGCCGTCGGGCTTGGCCTTGCCGAACGGCGTGCGGGCGCCGTCGACGAAGACGACGTCACGCACGGCGCGGCGCGATGTTTCCGGGGCTGCGGTCATCAGCAGGACTCCTGGGGTTTTGCGGGACGGCGGCGTCCGGTGAGCGACGCCGCTGGTTCGAGATACACGCTACCGCGAGTACCGGTAAAAAGCACGCACCGGATGAGACCAGGTCTGATCTGGTGTGAAACCGAGTCTCGGCCGGTCGGGTCGGCCCCGGAAACGGCTTCGAGACCGACGTCGCTCGGCTTTGAGAGGCCTCAAAGCCG
>NZ_JABEMG010000017.1 GCF_013004695.1 Promicromonospora citrea | reverse complement strand
CTCTTCCGATCTCCCGGCGGCGCGGACCAGGAGGCGCCAGCCGAGCCGCCCGGGTGGCAGGCGGCCGCGGCGCCACTCCTTCTGCACGGCGTCGTCGAGGGTGGTGCCGCGCAGCACGTCGTGCAGCACCCGCTCGCCGACCGCCCAGCGGCCGAGCCCGTCGAGCTCGACGGGCAGGCCGTCGTCGAGAGGGTCCTCCTGCCAGGCCCGGCCGACGTCGAGCCGCTGCACGAGGAAGCCCCGGACCGGTGAGCGGTAGAACCTCAGCAGGTCGTCCAGCCCGACGACGTCGTCCGCGCCGCCGGCGACGCCGGGTCCGCCCGCGGGCGCCGGGGCGAGCGGCCCGTCGAGGAACGGGGGCGCCGGGGTGCGCGGGCCTGCGGCGGCGCGGGCGCCGGCCAGCGCGGCCCGGTCGAACGTGAAGGCTCTGCCGGGCACGAGGGCGCCGGGCTCGACGGTGCGCCGGTCGAAGGGCTGCAGCGGGTGCCGCACGGTCACCGCGGCCGCGACGGGGCGGCCGTCGGGGGTGCGGGCGGTCTCGTCCAGGGCGTCGAGCAGCTCACCGAGCGGGACGGCGGGCGGGCGCTCCTGGCCGGAGTACTCGTCAGCGCCGCTGTAGGTGATCACGAGGTGCTCGGTGGCGGCGAGGATCGCGTCGAGGAAGAGCTGGCGGTCCTCGCTGCGCGGGTCGCGCTCGCCGGTGCGGGGCTCGCGGGCGAGCAGGTCGTCGCCGTCGGTGGCACCGACGCGCGGGAAGACGCCGTCGTCGAGGCCCAGCAGGGCGATGACGCGGTGCGGGACCGACCGCATGGGCACGAGGGTGGCGACGGTGAGGGTGCCGGTACGGAAGTTGGCGCGCGTGGGGCGGCCGGCGAGACGGTCGGCGAGCAGCGCGCGCACGTCGGGCAGGCGCAGGGGCACGCCGTGGTCGGTGGCGTCGGTGCGCACGCGGGTGAGCTCGCGCCGCACCTGGGCGAGCTGCCACGCGTCCGCGGCCGGCACGGTGGTGAGCGTGGCGACGCCGTCCTCGAGCGTGGCGAGCCAGTGGCCGAGGGGGTGCTCGCCCGTGAGCGCGTCGGTGACGTCGCGCAGCCGCTCGACGAGCTCGGTGAGGCGTCCGACGAGCTCGACCTGCCCGCTGCCGACGTCGTCCAGCGGCAGGGTGCGCTCGAGCCAGGTGCCGGTGTCGTCGGACATCGCGACGCCGGCCAGCAGCCGGTCGACACCCTCCTGCCAGGTCCCGGTCGCGTAGTCGGCGAGCCCGACGTCGGCGCGGTGCGCGCCGTCGAAGCCCCACCGCACGCCCGTCTCGCGCGCCCAGGTCGCGAGCTGCTCGAGGTCGTCGTCCCGCAGCCCGAACCGCCGGCGCACGGGCCCGGCGTGGGCGAGGTCGAGCACGTCGCCCACGCCGGCCCGCCCGCCGGCGAGGTCGAGCAGGCGCACGACGACCGCGAGCAGCGGGTTGGTGCGGTCCAGGGCGCGGTCGGCGAGCCGCACCCGCAGCCCGTGGGCGGGGTGGCCCTGCGGCCCGACGACGTCGGCCAGGCCGAACGCGGCCGTGACCAGGGGCGCGTAGGTCTCGATGTCGGGGCACATGACGAGCACGTCGCGCGGCTCGAGGGTCGGGTCGTCGGCGAGCAGGCCGAGCAGCACGTCCCGCAGCACCTCGACCTGCCGGGCCGGGCCGTGGCACGCGTGCACCTGCACGGAGCGGTCCTCCGCGCCGAGGACGCGGGCGCCGCTGTCCCCGACCGTGTCGGCCCGCAGGTCGTCCTGCAACCAGGTCAGCAGGTTCGCCGGGCGGGCGGGCCCGGGGGCCGTGACCGGTTCGTCGCGCGGGTCGATCGCCGACAGGGTCCGCTGCAGCTCGCGCGTGTCGCGGCCGAGCGTGGCCAGCAGGCGGTGACCGACCAGCTCGTGCGAGCGGTCCTGCGCACGATCGATCGGGCCGGACGCAGGGCCGGACGCAGGGTCGGACGCCAGCGCCGACCAGAGCGCGTCCGACGGGTGCGGGAGCCACAGGTGCACGTCGCGGTGCTCACCCAGGGCGGCGACGAGCTCGACCTCCGTGGCGGCCAGGCGCGTGTGCCCGAACAGGGACAGGCGCTCGGGCAGGTCGACGGTGCCGGGGGCGGTGCGCAGCCGGTCGAGGACAGCGGCGTGGCGCACGTGCGGCGGGTCGGCGTCGACCCGCTCGGCCAGGGCCCGCCACAGGGGCGGCTGCCAGGCCAGGTCGGCCGGCACCGGGCGGCCGCACCCGTCGGTGTCCCTGCCCTGCGCCCAGTCGGCGACAAGCTGCGGGCGCTGCGCCGCGTAGCCCGCCATGAGGCGGGCGAGGCGACGTGCCACGGACAGCCGGCGGCCGCGCCGCAGATCGCCCTCCTCCCCGGGCACGCCGTGCCCCAGGTGCTGGGCGAGCAGCGCGGCCCACGGCTCGTCGAGGCTCGCGTCGATCGCGGTCAGCAGCGGCCAGGTCAGTGCGTCGGGCGCCCAGGGGTCCGTGTCCGGGCTCGTGCCTGCCTCGCCGCGCAGCCCCGCGACCTCGGCGAACAGCGACCCGGGCGAGCGCAGGTCGACCCCGGCGCAGACGCCGTCGTCCCGGCCCGGGGCCGCGCCGAGGCGGTGGCTCAGGCGCTGCGCGAGCCAGCGCTCGACGCCACGGGCGGGCACGACGACGACCTCGGTCGCGAAGGGGTCGGCCAGGGGGACGGCCAGCAGGTCCCCGAGCCCCTGCGCGAGGAGGTCGGTGCGCGGGGCCCGGTGGAGCACGACTGCCATCGGGCCAACGTATCGCTACGCCACACCGTCCGCGCGGTCCTCGGCGGCCGGCGTCCCCACGGCGGGCGCGGCCGCCGTCACCCGGTCGGCGACGACGGCGCACGCCGCCGCGGCGTACCGGCGCGGCGGCATGCCGTGGAACTCCCGGAACGCCGACGCGAAGTGCGACGGCGAGGTGTACCCGACCCGGTCGGCGACCTGCGCGATGGTCAGCTCGCCCTCCACGAGCAGCGCGGCGGCCTGGTCGAGGCGCAGGCGCTTGAGGTACTGGTACGGGCTGCAGCCCAGCGCCGTCGCGAACATCGCGGTGAGGGCCGACGGGCTCACCCCGACGTGCGCCGCCAGGTCGGCGACGGTCAGCGGCCGCGCCAGGTTCTCGCGGAGGAAGTCGGTCAGCACGGTGATGACGTCGTGGCTCGAGCTCTACCCGTCCGGCGTGCCGGGTCCCGCCGAGGCCGCAGGACGAGCCGTGCGCGCCCTCGTCGACGCGCTCCCCTGCGCACGCCCGGGGAACTGAGCCCGGCCGCCGCGTCAGGCATGCTGTACCCATGTCCGCAACGCAGCCCGCGCCCCGGCGCCTGCCCACGCCCCCCACGGTGATCACCGACGACAGCGAGGTGCGCTTCGTCTCCGGCACCGACCAGTTCGCGCTCCGTCTCAAGGACGGTCACCTGCACGTGCGCGCGATCGACGCCGACGGCGGCGAGGTCCAGCTCGCCGTGATCCCGACGTCGCGCAGCACCGTCAACCTGCAGATCGAGCGGCCCACGGCGTCCGGGCCCGTCCCGGTGGAGGGGCCGACGTTGCGCTGACGTCCGGCGTGCGGGCCGGCGCGCCGGTGCGACGTCACTCCCGGGCATCGCGCACGGTCGACGACGTCTACCCTCCGCACCACGCCCGGGGCGCGATGCCCGGGAGGAGCGGCTCACCGACGCCCTGGGCTCGCACTCCACGTCGGTGTCGCTGCTCGGGCGGCTCGCCCTGAGCAAGCCCGGCGACCCGCAGGACGACGTGACCTCGGGCGTCCCCGTCAGGCTGGCCGGCGGGGCGTGACGTCCGCGGCACAGGACCAGGGGCGCCCTGTCCTGACGTGACCGGCCGGGAGTCGCAGGCCGCTCAGTCCGGACCCTGCGCGATCGCGCGCAGGAACAGCGCCCGCTGCTCCTCGGCGGCCACGTCCCACCTGGGAGAGCCCGTCGCGGGGGCGTCGACGTCGAGCTCCACCTGCGCCACGGCGTGCCCCACGAGTTCGACTCGATCGCACCCGAGACGGACGTCGCCCGGCGGGCCGTCGCCGACCGGGTCCGGGCCCTGCGCTCGCTCTGAGCCGACGCCCCGGTTCCTGACTGCCGGCGCCCGCCGGCGGTCAGGAACCGCTCGTCAGAGCTCCAGCGTGTACCGCAGCACCGGCTGCCCCGACGGCGTGCGCCGCACCGGCCCGCCCGACGAGCGCCATCCCCTGCTCTCGTAGAGCCTGCGGGCCGGCACGTTGGACCCCAGCACGTGCAGGACGGCGCCGGTCACCCCGGTGACAGCGCGCGTGCGTCCGGTCACGGCGTCGAGCAGCCTGCCGCCCAGCCCTTGCCCCTGCGCCCGGACGGACACGGCGAGGAGGGCGAGGTAGGCGGAGGCGGGAGGGTCGCCGGCGTCGCCCCCGGTGCCCGGCCGGAGCATGAGCCCGAAGCCGGCGGGGCCGCCCTCGGCGTCGCGCGCGACGACCCAGGCCAGCGGCGGGTGCGACAGCTTGCGGGCGGCCCGTTCCCGCACCGAGGCCGGCAGGTCGGCGACCGCCGTCCCGTCCCGCTCGGCGACCGCCGCGACCCACAGGTCCAGGCACGCGTCGGTGTCCGCGGGTCCTCCGTCGTGGCAGCGCACGAACGCACCCTAGCGAAAGCCCGCTCCGCCCGGGGCGCGGGAGCCGCCACCAGAGCGTCACCGCGACGACCGCGTGACGACGCACACGACGAAGGACCCGACCGGCGTTCCCTTTGACCGGTGCACCGGAGCGACGTAGAGTGACTAGTACGTCTACATGAGAACGACGTCCACACGGGGCGACCCGCGCGGCCCTCGGCACACAGAGAGAGAACCACCATGCCCACCAAGGTCGAGATCATCATCGACAACCTCGAGTCCCCCGAGTCGTTCGAGGCCGCCCTCCCGGACATCCTCGACAAGGCCCGCGCCCTGCCCGGGATCCGCAGCCTCGAGTCGGCTCGGGTCTGGCCCAAGGAGGACGGCACCCCGACGCCGGCCTACCGCACCCTCGCCCTGCTCTTCGACGGCTACGACGAGGCGTCCGCCGCCACGGCGACGGCCGAGGGCGGCGCCTTCTTCGGCGCCGTGATCGGAGCGACCGGTGGCAAGATCACCGGCCTCTTCCTCGACGTGGAGGACACGGCGGGCCGCTGACCGCCGGGCAACAGGCGCCGGGCAACAGGCGACGGGCACCGGGCCTGCCCTGGCCCCGACGGCACGGCGGGCCCCCTGCGCACGCACGACGAGGCCCCGACCTGTCAGGTCGGGGCCTCGGCCCTACCAACCCGCCTCGTGCCGCAGTGCACTGCGCCTGACCTTGCCCGCGTCGTCCCGCACCGGCCGGTCCGTGACCCGTACCCGCGCGGGACGGCGCGCCGGGTCCAGCCGCGCGGCGGCGAAGGCCCGCACCTCGTCACCGTAGACGGTCGCGCCCCCGACGTCGACGACGGCCTCCACCCGCTGCCCGAGCTCGTCGTCGGGCACGCCGTACGCCACCGCGCCGCGGACCGCGGGGTGAGTCTCCAGGACGCGCTCGACCTCGACGGGGTAGACCTTCTCCCCGCCGCGCACGATGACGTCGTCGGCCCGGTCTGTGACCCAGAGCCACCCGTCGGCGTCCAGGTGCCCCAGGTCGCCCAGCGTGTCCCACCCGTCGGAACGCCTGCGCCCGGTGCTGCCCAGATAGCGGTAGGTCGGCTCGGCGCCGCGGCGCAGCCACACCTGCCCCGTCTCCCCCGGCGCCGCGTCGGACCCGTCCTCGCGCAGCACCCGTACCTCTGTCCCGCCGACGGGACGCCCGACGCTCCCCGGGCGCGCCAGCCACTGCGTGCCGGTGATCATCGTGAGGCCGTTGGACTCGCTGCCCGCGTAGACCTCGACGACGCGTTCCGGGCCGAGCCAGTCCAGCACGGCACGCTTGAGCGCGGGGGCGCACGGTGCACCCAGGTGCAGCACGGTCCGAAGGGTCCGGAGCCGCTCAGGGTCCCGCTCGGAGGCGGGCAGCCGCATGAGGCGGTGCAGCATCGTGGGGACCAGGAGTGCCCAGGTGACTCCGTGCCGCTCGACGGCGTCGAGCACGGCGCGCTCGTCGAACCGGGGCAGGATCACCAGCCGGTGCCCGGTGAGCAGCCCGCGGAAGGCGTAGGTGAACGTGGCCGAGTGCGTGAGCGGGCCGGCGACGAGCTGCGTGGCACGCAACGGCAGGAAGGGCGCGACCGGGCGCTCCGGGTCGAGCAGGGCGGGCGCGGTGGAGAGCACCACCTTGGGCCGGCCCGTGCTGCCGGAGGACGTCGGAGCCCTCCAGGAGCGCGCCCACGCGTCCGGCAGCGGCCCGGCGTCGGGCTCGTCGCGCGGGCCGGTCCGGTCGGGAAGGCCGCCGAGGACCGGCAGGCTGGGCACCCCGTCGGCCTCGAACCCGATGGCCAGCGCGGGCCGCGCCGCTGCCACCACCGCGGCCCGCTCCTGCTCGGTCAGGCCGCGGGAGACGGGCTGCGGCGTGGCACCGGCCTTCCATACGGCGACGCACGCCACGAGCATGTCGAACCCGTTGGGCAGCGCGACGGTGACCAGGTCGTCACGGCGCACGCCGCGTCCGAGCAGCACCCGCGCCCAGCGGGTGGCGGCCGTCTCGAGCCCTGCTGCGGTGAGCTCGCCGGCGCGCCCGGCGACGGCGACCACGCGGCCGGGGTCAGCCTCGGCGAGCCGGGTGACGATCCGTGAGATCGACAGTCTGGCCACCGTCACCTCCCCGCTCGACCACCCGCTCGTAGAAGAGCTCGTGGGCGGCGGCGGCCCGCGCCCAGCTGTGCCGCTCCGCCAGCGCCCGGCCGGCCGCCAGGTCCACGGGTGACGCCCCGGCCACGGCGGCGGCGAGCGCGGCGGCGATCTGCGGCACGTCGACGGCGTACGTCACGCGGTCGCCGAAGACCTCACGGGTGACGGGCAGGTTGCGGGCCACGACCGGCACACCGGCGGCGAGCGCCTCCATCGCGGCCAGGCCGAAGCCCTCCTTGGTGGAGACGAAGCCGAGGGCGGCAGCGGCGGCGACCAAGGACGGCACCTCGTCGTCCGCGAGCGTGCCCAGGACGACGGGGGTGATGCCGAGCTCAGCGGCCCGCCGGTCGAACGCCTCGCGGTAGGGGCGGTAGTCGAAGAGGGTCTCGCCACCGCCGAGGACCAGGCTCAGGTCGGGGTGGTCGGCGCGCAGCAGCGCGAAGGCCTCCAGCAGGTCGACCGTGCCCTTGCGGGGCTCGATGCCACCGAGGGCGAGCACGTACCGGCCGAGCCGGGCGCGCCATCGGGCCCGGTCGGCCGCGCCGTCGAGACCGGCGGCGCGTGCGAAGCGGGCGGCGTCGACTCCGTTCGGGATGACGGTGGGCGCGAGGCCGTAGTCCCGGGTGACCTCGGCGGCGACGGCCCCCGAGACGCACAGCCGAGCGTCCGGCCGGACGATCGCGTCCCGGTGGCACTCCACGAGGCGTGGCGTGGTGAAGTCGTCGAGGTGGTGCACGGTGCGCACGATCGGGGGCGATGCTCCGGGTCCGGTGGCGGACAGGGCAGCGAACAGGGCGTTGGCGGAGATGCAGTCCTGGGCGTGCACGACGTCGTGGCCCCCAGGTTCGAAGGCGGCCGCCATGGTCCGGATGGAGCGTTCGATGCGGTCGCCGACGGGCTCGTCGTCGCGCGCGTCGAACGGCACCACCCGGACCTCCACGGCCGGGTCGACGGCACGGAAGAACGCGGCGTCCCCGCCACGGCCCAGAGTCCACACGGTGACCTCGTGCCCGCGGTGGGCGAGCGCCTCGGCGAGGGCGAGGGTGTGCACGACGCCACCGCGGGGCCGGGTCGAGTAGGTGGTCAGTGCGATGCGCATCGTGCTCCGTTCAGGGGACGGTGGGGTCCGGGGCCGGCGTGGTGCGACGGGTGAGGGCGTAGGCGCTCTCGACCCGGTCACGCAGGTGGTCCATCGTGCGGCGGGCACGAGCGATGTCGGCCTCGATGTCGGCGGTCGCGACGGCGAGGCCACCCTTGGCCCAGGTCTTGGCCACGATCTCGCCTGCCGGGTCGACCACCTTGGCCTGGCCGAGGAACCGGAGCCCGCCGAGCACGCCCGTCTGGTTGGCGGAGACCAGGTAGAGCTGGTTCTCGGCCGCGCGGGCGCAGTCGTACAGGTCGAAGAGGTGGGCCTGGCGGTCGTTGCGCAGGCGGTCCGAGCGGTCGGTGACGCTCGCCGGCCAGGCGCTGAGGCAGGCGATGACCTGGGCGTCGTCCAGGGCGAGCGACCGCGCGGACTCGGGGAAGGTCTTGTCGAAGTCGATGAGCATGCCGAGCCGGCCGACGGGGGTGTCGAAGGCATCGAAGCGGGTCCCCGGCCGGTATGCCTGAGACTCGCCGAGCGGCAGATGCACCTTGCGGTGCACTCCGAGGAGGCCGTCGCCGTGCACGCAGACGGCCGTGTTGTACCGGACCTCCGTGCCGTCGTCGACGCGGACCCGCTCGGCGATGCCGAAGCAGACCACCATGTCGCCCGCCATGCCCTGGACCGCCGCGACCTCGGGCCCGTCGAGGTCGACAGCGGGCGGCAGCGAGTCGCCTCCGGGGTGGTACATGTCGTGCAGGTACCCGCCGATCGTGGCGTCCGGCAGGACCAGCAGGTCGACGCCGCGCTCGCGCGCCTGATCGATGATGCCGGGGAGCTTGGCGAGGGTGCGATCGACGTCGCGGCCGAAGTGCGCCGCGACAGCGCCCATGGTCGTCGTAGGCATGTCCGACAGCGTAGGTCGTCGGTCATCCGGCGGCGGGCAGCGGGATGGCGTCGGCGGGCCCGCCCCAGCCCGAGCCCGACCGCCAGGACGCGATCTCTGCCGCGACGTGGCCGGCGTCCTGCGCGATGCCGAGAAACCGGCCGGAGCCCCACGTGTGCAGCCACGGCAGGCCGACGAAGGCGAGGCCCGCGACCGGGCTCAGGCCCCTGGCGTGCCGGGGGTGCCCCTCGTGGTCGAGGACGGCGGGCGCCAGGTCGCCGAGCCACGACCAGTCCGCGCGGAACCCCACGGACCACACGACCGCGGCGAGCCGGGTCACGTCGAGCCGCTCCGGTTCGGTCTCCGGCCGCCAGACCGGGCGGTACCGGTCCTCGACGGGTGCGTCGATGCCCTGCTGCTCGATCCACCGGTCGATGTCGTCCTTGATGGACTCGGCGACGGAGTCGGCGTGGTCGAGGTCGTGGGCGAGCGTAGGAGCGAAGGTGAGCTCCGGGCCCGCGGTCACACCGTCGACCGTGCCGTCGGTCATGCCCGTGGCCCTGCCGTACAGGCGCATCCCCCGCCGCGCGAAGTCACGCAGGTCGATGTCGCGCCCGCCGTCGCGCCCGGTCACGTAGTGGTTGGTCGACTCCCGCTTGGCCAGGCCCCGGGCCGCGACGGGCACGTCGTACAGGCCCATCTCCGCGAGCCAGGTCATGCAGTCCTTGCCGCGGTACCGGCGGGCGACGCGCGGCGCCCGACCGACGGACAGGTGCACCTCACGGCCGGCGAGGAGCAGGTCCTCCGCGATCTGGGTACCGGACTGCCCGGTCCCGACCACGAGGACGGGGCCCTCCGGGAGGCGGTCCGCCGTGCGGTACTCGTGCGAGTGCACCTGCACGACGTGCTCGGGCAGGCCGTCGGCCCACGCGGGGACGACCGGGAGGTGGTACCCGCCGACGGCGGCCACGACGGCGTCGGCCGAGACCGTCCCGGCCGTCGTCGCGACGGCGAACCCACCACCCGCCCGGGCCGCGAGCCGGGTCACCGCGACCCCCTCCGCCACGGGCGCGTCGAACGTGTCGGCGTACCGGCGCACCCACGCGTAGACCTCGTCGCGCCCCATGAAGCCGTCGGGATCGGGGCCCTCGTACGCGTAGCCCGGCAGGCGGCACTGCCAGTTCGGCGTGACCAGGGTGAACGCGTCCCAGCGCCCGTCGCGCCACTCGTGCGCCACGGTGTCCCGCTCGACCACCACGTGGTCGACGCCGGCGCCGACCAGGTGGTGGCTCAGCGCCAGACCGGCCTGCCCGCCGCCGACGACGACCACCTCGTGGTGCGCACCGTCCACCACCTGCGCCGCCCTCATCGTGCGCCGTCCTCGGTGGGTCCGGCAGACACGGGTCCCGCCGAGGTGGTTCCCGCCGGCGCAGTCAGCGGCGGCTCCATCGCGAGCACCTCGACCTCGCCGTCCTCCTCGAACATCGACGCCGTCGTCCGGATCTCGGCCTCCTGCAGCGCGGCAGAAGCGCACCCCATGCCGTACCGGGCACGGACGCGGTCGCTCGCCTCCTGCAGGGCGCGGGAGGACCGGGCCACGAAGTCGGCCACGCGGTAGCGCCCGCCGACCTCGAGGTGGTCGTGCACCACCAGGCTCGGCGAGTAGCAGCTCGCCGTCGAACCGTCGGGCCAGCGGACCTCGAACGTCATCTCAGGCATGGGCGACCGCCTTCCACCCGGAGGACTGCGGGGTGTCCCGCTCGGTGACCGCCGCGTACACGTCCGGGCGCCGGTCGCGCAGGTGGAACATGCCGCCCCGCATGGCACGGAACGTGGCGTCGACGTCGATCTCCGCGACCGCGAGGCCTGCGCCCAGGAGGGTCGTGGCCAGCACGTTCCCGCCGGGGTCGACTATTTTGGCGTTGCCGACGTAGCGCAGCGAGCCGAAGGTGCCGGACTGGTTGGAGGCGATCCAGAACACCTGGTTGTCCAGCGCCCGCGCGGCGTCGAACAGGTTGAAGCGATAGGTCCAGCGGTCCTGCTGCAGGTCCTCCGCCGTCGCGGTACGGGCAGCAGGCCACGCCGACAGGCTCACCACGATCTCGGCGCCGTCCAGCGCGAGCGCCCGCGCGGCCTCGGGGAACGCCTTGTCGTAGCAGATCTGCAGGCCCACCCGCCCGACCGGGGTGTCGAACGCACGGTAGGTGTCGCCGGCGGCGTACGACATGTTCTCGCCCAGCGGCTGGTGCACCTTGCGGTAGGACCCGTAGACGCGGTCCCCGTCGAGGCAGACCGCCGCGTTGTACCGGGTCTCGCCGTCGTCGCCCAGCTCGCAGAAGCCGATGCAGACCACCGTGGTGCCCGCGAGCGCCTGGACGCGCTGGATCTCCGGCCCGTCCAGGCGGATCGCGGGCGGCAGTGAGCGGTTCGTCGTGCGCACCGTGTCCCCGTGGTTGCCGAGCGAGGACAGGTACCCGCCGATGGCCGCCTCCGGGAAGACGACGAGCTGGGCGCCCTGAGCGCGCGCCTCGCCCAGGAGCTGCTCGACGAGGGCGAAGTTCTGCTCGAGGTCTCGGGTGAAGTTGGCCGACACGGCGGCCGCGATGATGCTCACTGCGGGTCCTCCGGTCGGGTCAGAGGTTGTAGGTGGAGTTGATGATCGCGCCCTTGCGCGCGTAGTGGATCACGGCGTCCTGCACGTCGAGCGGGTGCGCGGGGATCACGCCCTCGATGAGGTCCTCCTCGCGGGCGCCGTGCAGCGAGAGGCCGAACCGGCAGCAGAACACGGTGCCGCCCTCGCCGATGAACGTCTTGAGGGCGTCGTTGATGTTCTGCTCGCCGGGGAAGGCGCTGTCGCCGGTGGTGGGGAACCCGCGCGTGTCGAGGGCGTTGATCGCGCCGGGGCCGTAGAAGTAGATGGCGGACTCGAAGCCCTTCCGCAGCGCACGGGTGGCCTGGAGGATGGCGACGAAGCTCACCGAGGACTCGTGTGCGATGCCGTGCACGAGCGTGAAGTACGCCTGGCCGGGCTCGGCCTGGTAGTCGGGGAAGATCTTGGTCGAGCCGTACAGGTTGCTGCCCTTGGGCAGCGACGGGTGCGGGATCTCCGCCAGAGAGGCGTCGATGCGGGCCTGGATCTGCTCGTCGAACGACATGTCTTCGTGCTCCTTGGTAGGTGGGTGCGGTCGTGCAGCCCTGCGGGTGGTGCAGCTGGAACGGGTCGTACGGATCAGGCGGGCCCGAGGCCCGTCGCGGCCCCGGGGACGGCGACGGTGGTCACGCCGTCGGGCCAGCGCAGGCGGACCCCGGGGTCGGTCGTCAGCTCGCCGCACTCGGCCGTTGTGGCGAGGGGCGAGCTCATCCGGCCGGCCCCCGGCGGGTCGGCGGTGACGACGGCGTAGCCGGGGAAGCAGGTCAGCCACTCCCCCGTCGCGGCGCCGGGCGGCGCGGGCACGGCGGCGACGTCGATGACGGCGCCGGTGCCCGACGCCTCGGCGAGCATCGCGGTCGTACCCACCATCCCGGCCATGCTCACGTCCTTGGCGGCGTGCGGGCGGGCCGCGCGGACGACGTCCGCCAGGTGCCGCAGCTCGGCCGACGTGCGGGAGGACGTGGAGTCCCACTGCCTGCCCTCGAACCCCCGGCGCCAGCGCCCGCTCAGGTCGGCGGTGAGGGACAGGGCGTGCCCGGCCCTGCCTCCCCCTCCGGGAACGGGTCGGTCGGTGCGGCCGAGTGCCGTGACCGACAGCGACGGCGGGACGCCGAGCTGGGTGTGCCCGCCGAGGACCGGTACGCCCCAGGCCTGCGACCCGCTGTGCAGGCCGTTGAGCACCCGGCGCGCGAAGGAGGCCGTGGGGGCGCCGAGCGCGTCGGTGAGGCCGACGGGCACCGCGCCCATCGCACCGAGGTCGTTGACGTTGACCAGCACGGCGCACCAGCCGGCCCACTCCGGGTCGCGTTCGACCAGGGCGGGCAGGATGGCGTCGCACGCGGCGACCAGGTCGGTGCCCGGCACCGGTGCGCCGTCGTCGCCGACGAACCCCGTGCCGCCCAGGGCGCCCGGGCCGGCGTGTGCGCGCAGCGGTTCGAGGATCCCGGCGAGCCCTGCCTTGGTGGCGGTCACGAGGTCCGCGATCCCGCTCATGGGCCACCGCATGCGCACGTGCGGCTCGCCGTGCAGGTCGTGTGCACCCCAGGCCTGCCAGCCCAGCCGTTCGAAGAGCACGCGGTTGCGGGTCTGGACGGTGGCCTCGAACCGCAGCACGCCCAGCTCTGCCGCGCGGGCGCACGCGGCCCGCACCAGCGCCGCGCCGATACCTCCCGCGCGACGCGCCCCGGGTGCGACGACGAGCCTGCTGCCGGTCCACCACCCGATGTCCCTCCCTGCCGCGTCGAGGGCGGCGGGCGCCGGGGCGATCCGGACGCCGCCGAGCACGCGGTCGTCGGCGTCGACCGCGACCAGCACCTCCGTGCGCTCGTCGTCGTCGACCCGGTCGCGGTCCTGGCCGGCGAACAGGCCCTGCTCCACGACGAACGCGTCGCGGCGCAGCGTGCGGTAGGCGGCCAGGTGGCGCCGCTCCGCGGGGCGGACGGTCCAGGCGGTGACGGCGGGCAGCGACCGGCCGGCGAGAGAGGGGACGTCGAGCACGTCAGCCGCCGACCGTCGCGAGCGCGCTGCAGGCGCCGCACGCGGCACAGCCGGCGGCCTGGTCCGACCCACGCATCCCCGCGTCCGCGAGCAGCCGGCTCACGCGGTGGGTCACGTCCGCGACCAGGGCCCGGTGCGGTGCGGGGACGTGATCGACGTCGGTCGCCAGTGTGCCGGCCAGGGGCCGGAACGGGACGACGAACGGGTACACGCCCATCGCGATGAGCTCGCCTGCGGACTCGACCAGCTCGTCCGGGTCCTCGCCGAGCCCTACGAGCAGGTACGTCGACACCTGGTTGTGGCCGAACACGCGCACCGCCTCGCGCCAGGCCGCGCGGTACTCGTCGAGCGAGACCGTCGCCTTGCCCGGCATCCAGCGGCGACGCACGTCGTCGTCCATCGACTCGACGTGGATCCCGATGGACCGCGCGCCCGCCTCGTACAGTTCGGTGACCGCGCGCAGGTCGGCGGGCGGTTCGCACTGCACCTGCACCTGCAGCTCCGGCACGGCTTCCTTCACCGCGCGGACGCACCGCGCCAGGTGCTTGGCCCCGCGGTCCCAGCCGTTGGAGGTGCCGGTGGTCATCACCATCTGCGAGACGCCGTCGAGCTCCCAGGCAGCCTTGGCGACCTCGGCGAGCATGGCCGGCGTCTTGACCGCGATCGTGGTCCCGGACCGCAGCGACGACTCGATCGAGCAGAACCGGCAGCGCTCGCTCTCGTCGTAGCGCACGCACGTCTGCACCACGGTGGTGGCCAGCACGTCCTTGCCGTGCAGGCGGGCGATCTTGTCGTAGGGGGTCCCGTCCTGGGTCACCAGGTCGTAGAATCGCGGGCGGACGACGGGTTCCACGTCCAGCCCGAGATCCGCGCCGTCGAGAGTCAGTCGGCCCTGCCTGACGAGGTACGGGCTGTCCGGGTTGAGCGGGATCGCGGCACCCGCGCCGCCGATGACGAAGTGTCCGTCGTCGCTCGGCCCCGCGCCGCCGGCACGGCGGACGGGGGCGTCGCTGCGCACCCCGAGCAGAGCGATGCTCACTCGGGTGGAGAGCTGATCGGTGGGCGTCATGCGAACCAGTACACGGGCCAGTTTTTGCCGACTGGTTTCATTCGGACGACGAATGCGTGTCGTGCTGTAAATCGTTGATCACGACCGTGTAGCCGGGAAGTATCGCCGCCAGTCGCCGCCCCGGGCGGGAGCCCGGAGCGGCGAGGCCCGCTCAGCGGCCGGCGCCCGCGAGCCACTCCTCGTGGCTCGTCGTCCCCAGCACGGCGTCGGGGCCCGGGACGAGGCTGTCGTCCGCCAGCCGGGTCCCGAAATAGGCCGCGTCCGGATCGGCGACGACCTTCCGCTCGTCACCGGTCCGGGCGAGCGCCGCGCCGATGAAGTCGGCCATGCGGACCTTCTCCGGCCCGCCCGTCTCGACGATGCCGTTCACCGGCTCGCCCACCGCGGCCCGGCCGACCGCGGTCGCCACGTCGTCGGAGGCCATCGGCTGGTAGTACGCCGTCGACAGGCGCACCTCGCCGTCGACCACCGACGAGCCTGCGATCGCCGCCGAGAACTCGAAGAACTGCGTCGCGCGGACGATCGTGTACGGGATGCCGGAGTCGGCGATCAGCTTCTCCTGGGCGACCTTGGCACGCAGGTACCCGCTGTCCGGCAGCCGCTCGGCACCGACGATCGACAGGGCGACGTAGTGCCGCACCCCCGCCGCCCGCGCCGCGGCGACCAGGTTGGTGGTCGACGTCACGAAGAAGCTCATGACGTCGTCGTCCGCGAACGACGGGGAGTTGGACACGTCGATCAGGACCTCCGCACCGGCGAGCGCCTCCGCCACCCCCTCGTTCGTGATCGTGTTGCAGCCGGTCTGCGGGGCCGCGGGGCGCGCGTCGTGCCCGCGCGCGTCGAGCTTCTCGACGACCTTGGAGCCGATCAGCCCGGTACCACCGATGACGACGACCTTCATGGGAAACACCTCTCTCGATCCGGATGGTGAGGTGCCGCGTGGTGTCGCGGCCCTCTGCCACCACTGACCGGAGAGGCGTCCCCGGTGTGACAGGTCGGTGTGACAGGTCGGTGCGACAGGCGTCAGGCAGCGCACTCCGTGCAGATCAAACTGCTGGTGCCGTCACCGGCCAGCTGGCTGCGGTGGTGCACGAGGAAGCAGCTGGTGCAGGTGAACTCGTCCTCCTGGCGAGGCAGCACGCGGATGGCGAGCTCCTCACCCGACAGGTCGGCACCCGGCAGCTCGAAGCCCTCGGCCACGTCGGTCTCGTCCGGCTCCAGGACGCCCGTGGCGCTCTCGGGGCG
Organism: Promicromonospora citrea; assembly: GCF_013004695.1. GTDB lineage: Bacteria > Actinomycetota > Actinomycetes > Actinomycetales > Cellulomonadaceae > Promicromonospora > Promicromonospora citrea. The sequence continues at coordinate 35,905 of NZ_JABEMG010000017.1, read as the reverse complement.
GCGCGCCTGCAGCTCCTGGATGGAGTCGTGCTCCACGCCCTCGTCCTCGACCGTCTTGCGGGGCGCGTCGTAGTCAGTCGCCATGAGTTCTCTCCATCAGGCACGTCGTCGGGACGCCGGGCTCGGCGCGGTCCCCCGATGCTGCCTCGTGACGCCTGAGCTCGCACCTCGCACCACCCGGACGCCGGCGCCGGCGCGGCTCGGACGCCGGTTGCGAGCGGGAACGGTCCTGCCATCGTGAGGAACGACCCAGTGACGAGACCCCCGGAGGATGGATCATGGCAACCGGAGAGACCGGATTCGATGACGTCACGTTCGACCTCATCTCGGTGCAGTACCACTCGCTCAAGGCGGGGCACGACTACGGGCAGTACGTGCGCGACGCGCGCAACGCCGGCGTCGACGAGATCGCCGAGTTCTTCGAGCAGGTGATGGCCGAGGACTCCGCGCGCGCCCAGCGATGCCACCAGTTCCTCGCCGAGCTCACGGCACGCGGGACGTCCGCGACGTCACCGCAGGGCTCGGACGAGGGGTAGGGCTGGTCAGGGTGCCGTCGGCCGGTCCGTGACGACCGGCCGACGGCTCGCGCCCCAGGACCTCATCGACCCGCCGTGACGTCCTCGACGTCCGGGTGGGCGTGGTCCTCGTGCACCGGCCCCGACCCCCGCGTGGCCCACAGGCTCGTCGCGGTGACGACGGCCAGCACCCCGACGATGACGCCGAGCGACGCCAGGGTCGGGATCTCCGGCACGCCGGCCCAGATGCCGTGCGCCCAGTGCAGCACGAGCTTCACGCCGATGAAGGCCAGGATCGTCGCCAGGCCGTACCCGAGGTGCACGAGCTTGCTCAGCGCCCCCTGGAGCACGAAGTACAGGGCGCGCAGCCCGAGCAGGGCGAAGGCGTTCGTGGCGAACACGAGGTACGGGTCGCTCGTGATGCCGTACACGGCCGGTACGGAGTCCACCGCGAAGACGACGTCGGCGGCGAAGACGGCGACCACCACCACGGCGAGCGGGGTGAGCATGCGCCGCCCCTGCTCCCGGACCGACAGCCGAGGGCCGCGGTAGTCGTCGGTGACGGGCATGAAGCGCCGGATCAGCCGGACGGAGCGCAGCGACGAGACGTCGACGTCGTGGGACCCGCCGCGGAGCTGGTCGACCAGGATCTTGACCGCCGTCGCCAGCAGGATGCCGCCGAAGAGGAGGAAGGCCCAGCTGAGGTTGGCCAGGACCGCGGCGCCGAGGGCGATGAACACCCCGCGGAGCACCAGGGCCCCGGCGATGCCGAGCAGCAGCACCCGCTGCTGCAGGGCCGGCGGCACCGCGAAAGCGGAGAGCAGCAGCATGAAGACGAAGAGGTTGTCGACCGACAACGACTTCTCGACGAGGTACCCGGTGAGGTACTCCACACCCGTGGGGGCGCCGAACACGGCCCAGACCCAGCCGCCGAAGGCGAGGGGCAGCGCGATGTAGAACGCGCTCCAGCCGAGGGCCTCGCGCATCGAGACCTCGTGGGGACGCCGCGTGATGAGGAAGTCCACGACGAGCAGGCCGACGACGGCAAGGATCGTGACGGCCCAGAGGGTCGGCGTGGCCACCGACGTCAGGGCAGGGGCAGGGACGGAAGCGATGAGGGACGAGAGCAAGGAGTCTCCAGGTCGTAGGCTCCGAGGTCTCCTTCGCCTCCGGGACGTCTGCACGTCACCGGCAAGGCCGCCGCCCGAGGTCGCTGGTGCGCCGTCATGACCGGACGATGTTCGAGAAGTACTCCCCCCGCGGCGTCGAGTCTACGGCACGTCGGGGTCGTGGTCGATGCGTGCGCAGGCAGTGCCGCGCCCGAGAGATGCCAAGGGCCCCGGACCGGATCGGTCTGGGGCCCTGCGTGGTGTCCGGAGGGGGACTTGAACCCCCACGCCCGATAAAGGGCACTAGCACCTCAAGCTAGCGCGTCTGCCATTCCGCCACCCGGACAGGTGGACCGTTCGGGGCGTTTCCGCCCTCCCGGTGCGTGGAAAAACATAGCACGCAGAAGCGGTCGGTTCCGAATCGAAAGGCGTGTGACCTGCGCTGCCCGCGTCCGGCGCGCGCCGGGGGCCGCTCAGGAGCCGCGGCACGACGCCGCTCAGCCCGGTTCGGCACCCGGTTCGGCGTCACGTGCGCTCCCCCGCGCGAGCACGCCGGAGACGAGCAGGTCCGCCATGCGGGCGGCGTCGTACCCGGTGCCGTCGCGCCCGCCGATGGACAGGTTGCCGATGCCCCGCATGAGCATCACGCCCGGCACCCGCCCCGACTCCAGGGGGCCGACGGCGGCGTCGAGCAACGCGTCGCAGACGGGAGCGAGCCGCTCCACGAAGTACCGGTGCAGGGCGCCGGCCCCCTCGTCGGCGCCGAGCACGCCCGCGAGGCCGTGCTTGGTGACGAGGAACTCGACGAACCCCGCGGCCCAGCGGCGCAGCGCCTGCCCCGGGTCCGCCTCCTCGGCGAGGAGGGCCGGGCCCGCCTCCGCGAGCGCCTCGACCTGGTGGCGGTAGACGGCGACGACGAGCTCGGGGCGGGTCGGGAAGTGCCGGTAGATGGTGCCCATCCCGACGCCGGCCTCCGCGGCGACGAGGCGCACCGGCGCGTCGACGCCGTGCGTGACGAAGACGGCGGCGGCGGCGTCGAGGAGCGCCTGCTCGTTGCGGCGGGCGTCGGCGCGGCGGGCGCGGCGGGGCGCCTGCCCGCCCGGGGCCGGCTCGGGGGTCTGCGGGGTGGTCGTCATGGGTCGCCTTCGTCGGGTCCGTCACAGGGGCTTGTCTAAGCGGAACAGCGCTCCGTACGATTCGGAACGGCGCTCCGATTCATTCTCGCGGGCGGAGGCCGCTCATGCAAAGGACGGCATTCCCATGACCACATCCACCACCACCGACTCCCCGGTCGTCCGCGCGCTCGACGGCGTGGTCGGCGCGGGCGACGCCGTCGTGTCCGTCGCGCCAGTGACCCTGGGCTCCCCCGGCCGTGCCCGGCCGCTGCGCGTCCGTGTCTCCGCGCCGGCGAGCGGGACCGGCCTGCCCGTCCTGCTGTTCTCGCACGGCAACGGCTGGTCGCACGAGGGGTACGCGCCTCTGGCGGCGTTCTGGGCCGCGCACGGCTTCGTCGTGGTCCAGCCCACGCACCTGGACTCGCGCCGTGACGGCATCCCGTTCGAGGACCCGCGCTTCGGCGAGGTCTGGTCGTCGCGCCGCGAGGACCTGGTCCAGGTCCTCGACCAGCTCGACACCGTCCTGGACGCCGTGCCGGGCCTGGCCGGGCGTGTCGACGCCAGCCGGGTCGCCGCGGCCGGGCACTCCTGGGGCGGCCAGACCGTGCAGATGCTGCTCGGCGCCCGCGTCCTGGACGACGCCGGCCGCCCCGGCCCCGACCTCTCGGACACGCGGGTGCGCGCGGGCGTGCTCCTGGCCGCCACCGGGCTGGGCGACGAGCTGGTGCCGTTCGCCCGGGAGCACTTCCCGTTCATGCGCCCGTCGTTCGCCGAGCTCGCGACGCCGACGCTCGTCGTGGCCGGTGACGCCGACCGGTCGCAGCTGTCCACCCGGGGCCCGGACTGGTTCACCGACGCCTACACGTACGGCCCCGGCGCGACCGACCTGCTCACGCTGTTCGGTGCGGAGCACGGCCTGGGCGGCATCGTGGGCTGGGACGCGGCGGAGACCACGGACGAGAACCCTGAGCGGGTCGCCGTGCTGCAGCGGCTCACCACCGCATACCTGCGCACCGCGCTCGACCCGGCGGACCCGGCGTGGACCCTGGCCACGGCGGCGCTCGGCGAGCTCGGTGGCGAGGTCGGGCGCGTCGACACCAAGGCGGCAGGCACGACGACCGACATGACGACCGGCACGACGACCGGCACGCCCGCGCGGGCGTGACGACCGGGGCGGGTGCCGTCGTCCACAGGACGGCGCCACCCGCCCACGCCCGTGTCAGCGGCACCTGGCACACTGGCCGCCATGACCGAGCCCGACGCCGCACCGACCGCCCCCGCGCTCGCCGTGGCGCCGACGCCGCTGGAGGTGCTGCGCACCGTCTTCGGCTACGAGGCGTTCCGTGGAGAGCAGCAGCAGATCATCGACACGGTCGTCGCGGGCGGCGACGCCCTCGTGCTCATGCCCACGGGCGGCGGCAAGTCGCTGTGCTACCAGATCCCCGCCCTCGTGCGTCGCGGCACGGGCGTCGTGGTCTCCCCGCTCATCGCCCTCATGCAGGACCAGGTGGACGCGCTGGAAACGCTCGGCGTCCGGGCCGGGTTCCTCAACTCGACCCAGAACCCCGACGAGCGCCGCGAGGTCGAGCGCGCGTACCGGGCGGGCGAGCTCGACCTGCTCTACCTCGCCCCCGAGCGTCTCGGCGTCCCGTCGACGGCCCGGCTGCTCGACGAGGGCACGATCGCCCTGTTCGCCATCGACGAGGCGCACTGCGTCTCCCAGTGGGGCCACGACTTCCGGCCCGACTACCTGCGGCTCGGCGAGCTGGCCGAGCGGTGGCCCGGCGTGCCGCGCATCGCGCTGACCGCGACGGCCACGCGTCAGACGCACGAGGAGATCGCCACCCGCCTCGCGCTCACCGAGGCCAGGCACTTCGTGGCGAGCTTCGACCGGCCCAACATCACCTACCGGATCGTCCCCAAGGACAACCCGTTCCGGCAGCTGCTCGACCTGCTGCGTGCCGAGCACGCGGGCGACGCGGGCATCGTGTACTGCCTGTCGCGCGCCTCGGTGGAGAAGACCGCGCAGCAGCTCGTCGAGAACGGTGTCCGCGCGCTGCCCTACCACGCGGGCCTGCCGTCCGACGTGCGGGCCGCCCACCAGGCCACCTTCCTGCGCGAGGACGGCGTGGTCATGGTCGCGACCATCGCGTTCGGCATGGGCATCGACAAGCCCGACGTCCGGTTCGTGGCGCACCTCGACCTGCCCAAGTCCGTCGAGGGCTACTACCAGGAGACCGGCCGCGCAGGGCGCGACGGCCTGCCGTCGACGGCGTGGCTCGCGTACGGGCTGTCCGACGTGGTGCAGCAGCGCCGGATGATCGCGGAGTCCGACGGCGACGCCGCCCACCGCCGCAGGCTCGCGGCCCACCTCGACGCGATGCTCGCGCTGTGCGAGACCGTGGAGTGCCGCCGTGCCCAGCTGCTGCGGTACTTCGGCCAGGACCACCCGGGCGGCTGCGGTGCGTGCGACACGTGCCAGAACCCGCCCCAGGCCTGGGACGGCACGATCGCGGCGCAGAAGCTCCTCTCGGCGGTCTACCGGCTGGAGCGCGAGCGCAACCAGCGGTTCGGCGTCGGGCACGTCGTCGACATCCTGCGTGGTAAGGCCACGCCCAAGATCACGCAGTGGCGGCACGACGAGCTGACGGTGTTCGGCGTCGGCGACGACCTGCCGGAGGCGCAGTGGCGGTCGGTGGCGCGCCAGCTCCTCGCCCAGGGCCTGCTCGAGGTCGACCCGGCGCACGGCACGCTGCTGCTCACCGAGGCCAGCGGCGACGTGCTGGGCCGACGGCGCGAGGTGCCCCTGCGGCACGACCCACGCCCGCAGGGCCGCACCACGAGCCGGTCGGGCGGCGCTCGCGCCGAGGCCGCGGCGCTCTCGGACGGCGACCAGGCCGTCTTCGAGCGCCTGCGTGCCTGGCGCGCCGCCACGGCCAAGGAACAGGGTGTGCCCGCCTACGTGGTGTTCCACGACGCGACGCTGCGGGCCGTCGCGACCGAGCGCCCCGCGGACCTGGACGCACTGGGCGGGATCAGCGGCGTCGGCCGGGCGAAGCTCGACCGCTACGGCGAAGGAATCCTGGCGGCGCTGCACGCGCCGGACTGAGGCACGCGCTCACAGGTCGCGCTCACAGGTCGTGCTCGGCCAGCTCGCGGAACTCGTCCGGCACGGCGCCGCCAGGGCGCAGGACCGCGGGCAGGTAGCCCACCGAGTCCGCGCCGAACCGTGTCCGGATCGCGTCGACCGACTCGTCGACAGCGCTGCGCGCCGCCCCGGGTCGGGAACCCGGCCGCCACGGGTCGGGCGGTTCCAGGTCGAGCTCGAGCTGGACCGCCGTCTGGTCCACGACGTTCGACACCGAGACGCCCAGCAGCGTGATCTCGCACGGACCGGCGTCGTCGATCGCCGACCAGGCCAGGCGTACCGCGATCTCGGTCAGGGTGAGCGTGGCGCAGACGGGCACCGGCAGCGTGAGCGCGCGTGTCGAGCGCCGCATGCCCGTGAACCGCACCGCGACCGTCACGGTGCGGCCCGCACGACCCTTGGCCCGCAGGCGCCGGGACACGCGGTCGGCGAGGTGCGCGAGCACCGCACGGACGCCGTCAGGATCGGGCGCCCGGCGGCTCAGGGCCGACTGCGCCCCCACCGAACGCGCGCGCCGGCTGGTCACGACCCGGCGGGCGTCCTCGTCGCGCGCCATCGCGCTGATCTTCTGCCCGACGCCGCGCCCGAGGATGTGCTCCACGGCCGACGACGGCGTGCGCGCCAGCTCGCCGATCGTCCGGATGCCGAGGTCCGCGAGCCGCTGCTCGTTCACCGGCCCGACGCCCCAGATCAGCTCGACGGGCAGGGGGTCGAGGAAGGCCCGCTCGCCGCCCGGGTCGACGACCACCAGACCGTCCGGCTTGGCCACCTGGGAGGCGATCTTCGCCAGGTGCTTGGTCCGCGCCGCGCCGACCGAGATGGGCAGCCCCACCTCGGCGCGGACGCGCTCACGGATCCGTGCGCCGATCGCGGCCGGCGGGCCGAACAAGTGCGTGGCCCCCGAGACGTCGAGGAACGCCTCGTCGATCGAGATGCGCTCGAGGGCCGGTGTGACGTCGGCCAGCACGTCCATCACCGCGTCGCCCAGCCGCTGGTACTCGCCGAAGTGGCCCCGCACGAAGACGAGGTCCGGGCAGAGCCGGGCCGCCCGCCAGCCCGGCATCCCGCCCTGGACCCCGCGCGCCTTGGCCTCGTACGACGCGGCGAGCACCACGCCGCCCCGAGGACCGCCGCCGACCGCGACCGGCCGCCCGCGCAGCGCGGGGTCCAGCAGCTGCTCGACCGACGCGTAGAACGCGTCCAAGTCGGCGTGCAGGATCGTGGCACCGGGCGCGGCACCGGGCAGGGCGGCCGACATACCACCATGGTACTCGAACGCGTGTTCGAGTCGATGTGCGGGCCGGCGGCGGGGACCGTCAGGGGTTGGCGTAGAGCTGCACGAGCACCCGGTCGAAGCGGCACGACTCGAGGTCCTGACGCGGGATCGTCCAGTAGACGACGCCCATCGGCACCCCGTACCACTGCGCGAGCAGGACCCAGTCCTCCGGGCGGGTCCCGGCCCCGGAGGGCCCGTGGCTCGCGGAACGGCGGGCCGGGTCGCCGTAGTCGTCGAAGTTGTCGGCATGGCCACCGAGCTGCCACTCGCCGCTGTCCTCGGTCAGCTCGGCCCAGATCTCCTGCAGCGTCTCCGCGAAGGGGTGCGCGGCCTCGATCTCCGGGTCGAGCGAGCACGCGGGAAGTGACACCGAGGGGACCAGCCGCAGGTCGGGGCTGCGGCGCAGCTCCTCGTCGACGGCCTGCGGGGAGTCGTACCCGTACGGCTCGTAGTCGGGCTCGACGTCGCGCTCCTCGACCGGCGCACCGGCGGGCACGTGCACGGCGCCGCCCTCCAGCAGGTCGTCCTCGAGCTCGAGGTTCGCGAACAGCAGCAGGTGGCCGTCCCGGGGCAGCGGCAGGTCGGTCGCGCCCGGGGCGATCGCCGCGAGGTCGAGCGTCACGACGAGCTGGTGCTCGGTCCGCAGGCCCGAGCCGTACACCGTAGCGGGCGTGGGCGCGTCAGGCGGCAGCAGCACCGGGCTGCCGAGCCGGCCGACCACGGTGCCGCCGCCGTCGGGCGCCGAGCGCATCGCCGGTCGCGCCAGCGCGAACCACCGGTCGACGTCGTCCTCCGGGACGCCCTCGTCGAGCGCCTGCTCGCGGAACCGGTCCAGCCAGCCCAGCGCGGCATGAGGCAGGCCGCGGACAGCGGCGGGCAGCACCTGTGCCCCTGCCGCGGCAGGTCCGTCCACCTCCTCGCCCACGGCATCCCCACCCACAACTTTCCCACCCAATGTGTTCATAGCGGGAGTTTATGGGCGTTCACGGTCCTGCCCGCGCAGAGGTACCGCGCCGGAGTCCCGTGGCTCCGGACGCCAGACGCTCCTACCCTGGGAGAGAGACCATTCCGCGACGACGACGTGGCGGTGACCCGCATGACCTGGCCCTTCCGAGCGCGCAGACCCGCGCCCGACCCGCTGGCCACCCTCCGGCTGCAGGTCCGGCTGGGTGAGCTCGCCGACGAGCTGCGCCGCATCGAGAACGACACCGACCTCTACGCACGCGCCCACCACTGGCTGGCGGTGCAGAGCGCGTACGACTCGCTCCTGCGCGAGGCGTGCCGCCTGGCCGGTCTGCCCGCCGACGTCGCCCCGCTGCGCGCCGGCGGCCACGCCGGGGCCGGCGAGCGGCTGCGGGAGGAGCTGGAGCTCAGCTCCCGAGGCTGGTCGTGGTGAGGCCCGACCCGCGGTTCGCCTAAGGTCGGGGCATGCTCCCCTGGCTCGAGATCGGCGGGTGGGTCGGTTCGGCCCTCGTCGTGCTGTCCCTCACGCAGGCACACGTGCTGCGCTTCCGCTGGCTCAACCTCACCGGCTCGCTCGTCGCGACCACGTACAACGCGATCCTCGGCATCTGGCCGTTCGTCGCCATGAACGCCGCCATCAGCCTCATCAACGTCTACTGGCTGTGGCGGCTCGGTCGCGAGCGGCACGACGCCGCCGTCTACGAGGTCGTCGAGGTCGCCCCCGACGACGCCTACCTGCTGCACGTGCTGCGCACCCACGCGGCCGACATCGCGCGGTTCGCGCCGCAGTTCGAGGCCGAGCCCGGTCCCGGCGAGGAGCGGTCGGCGTTCCTCGTGCAGCGTGGCGACGAGACCGTCGGTGTCGTGGAGGTGCGCGACGGCGGGGACGGCGACGCCGTCGTCGCGCTGGACTGGGTGACCCGGCGCTTCCGCGACCTGACACCCGGCGAGTTCGTGTACCGGCGCAGCGGCATCTTCGCGGCCAAGGGGTTCGACCGCGTGGTGGTGCCGCACGCGGCGCACGGTGACGAGGCCTACCTGCGCGGGGTCGGCTTCCGCCCGGAGGGCTCGTCCTGGGTGCGCGACGTCGCGGCAACCACGAGCTGACGCGCCCACGGCCGCGACGACCCGGCCACGACGACACGGCCACGAACCGGAGAGGGCACGCCCCGCGGCCCCGCCGTCGTCGTCACCGGCTCACCGCGGGCGATCCCCGCTCGGTGGCCCGCGGACCGACCCGACGCCACTCCTCGCCGTCGCGGTGTCCGACGTCGCCGCCCGCGTCCAGCAGCTCTCGGAAGTCCTGCGGGAGGCGGCTCTCCGGCGCCTCCTCCACCTGCTCCCCGTCGTACGGCTGCGCCGGCGGAACCAGTCCACCTGCGGCGATCAGCTCGTCGGCGCTCGCCGTCGGCCTCGCCGCGGTCACACCGCGATGCCTCCGGCACGGGACACGACGTCCTGCGGCGTGACATCGGCGATCCCGGGGAGATCATCCGGCAGGAGACCGGTCAGCACGGTCAGGAGGTCCTCACCGCCCGCGACGACGAGCCCGCCCCACGGGTGGTTGTCCAACGGGAGGACGGCGGCGAAACCCGCCGCGTCCGCGGCGGCGAGATAGCTGAGCGACGCATTCCGGTCCGCCAGCCCGCGATCGTCACCGGCGAGCCCGCCCAGAGCCAGCAGTCCGCGGTGCAGGATCGCCGTGGACGCCGCATACCAGGTGCGGGCGGAGGCGTCGTGCGCCAGGACGGCGAGCGCGGAGCCGCTGCCGCGAGCGTTGCGGGCCGCCGAGACGAAGTCGTGCAGGCGCCCCGACCCGGGGTCGAGCGCACCCCACTCGGACCGGACCCGCAGGCCGCGCGGTGTGGTCAGCGATGCCTCGGCGATCAGCTCCCGTGCGAGACCGTCGTACCGGTCGGCAAGACCGGCCGGACCCTCCGGAGCAGAGACGGGCGCGAACCACGAGCCCAGGCCGTACCAGCCGAACGAGCCCCACGCCGCACCCAACGACGCGAGCAGCCGTGGTTCGTCGTCGGGGTCTGCCGGCAGCCACAGCGCGGGAGGCAGGCTCTGCCACGTGTGCTCCGGCCAGTGGAGCAGCCTGCCCAGGGCGTCGCTGTCGATCCGCATGTCGGTCACCATATCCGCGTGTCTCCGTAGAAGTAGTGGCCCTCGGGCGCGTGGTAGTGCGGGAGCGCGTACTCGTTCGTGTCGGAGAAGTAGTGCCCGTTCGAGTGATGGTCGATCTGCACGAGATTTCCGTTGTCGTCGATGGCCTCCAGCCGCTCCCACGGCTCACCCTTGGGCCCTCTGATGTTCGGGTAGTTGCCGTACATGACCTGACTCTCGACCAGCGACTTGTCGCTGACGTTGTGCGCATCCAGCACGGCGTTCCGCGCGTCGTCCTGGGTCGTGAACCACTTGTCGGCCTTCTTCGAGACGATCTCGGTCGCGTCGTCGGCGACGCCTCCCGCGTGGTTGTTGTGGACCAGGACCGGGAGGTCTCCGGCCAGGACGTAGTAGGTATGGGTGTTCTCGACGTGGAAGTTGTAGACCTGCTCGATGTCGACCAGATCGCGCTCCTCGACCTCGACGGCCTGCACGGTCGCGGTCCCCTCGACAGTGACCAGGACGTCCCCCACACGCAGGTTGCCCGCCATCTGCCACCCACGATCCGGCGTCATGAACGGGTGCTCGGCCGTGGTCGAGACAACCTGCCCGCCGATGGTCAGGTGGTACAGCACCAGGGTCTGGTGCACGAACGTCTCGGCCACCAGCGCCAGCTCGTCCGTGCCGGTGTCCAGGTTGCGGGTCCAGACCTTGTCCCCGACCCGGATCTCCTCGATCGGCCTGGGACCGTCCACGGTCAGCACCGGGGTCCCGGCCACGAAGCAGGCCCCGAACCCGAGCTTGCACCACCCCTTCTTCATCCCCTGCTTGAACGCCCCCTTGGCGATGGACTTCGACAGCCCCATCGCAGCCTTCGCCGCACCACCCAGACCGATCAGAGACAACGCCGCACCCGCGATCGCGATCCCCGCCTCGGCCCACGACCGCTCACCCGTGGCCGCCAACGTGATGTTCGCCACCGCACTGACGATCGCCGCGACCGCCGCGATCACGATCAACACCCCCGCCAACGCCTGCCCCACCACCGGGATGAACGCCACCACGATCGCCAGCACCCCCGCGATCGTGGAGACCATGTCCGCGATATCCGCGATCGCCGCAACCAGCTTCGAACCCCAGTTGTCCCACCAGCTGTCATTCAGATCATCAGACGAGGTGATCTCCTCGATCCGATCCATCGCCGCACCCGCCGCCCGGTCCCGGTCCGAGACCGCCGACTCGATCGTCGACCTGGCCCCAGAGACCACACCCTGCGCCTGCGCGGCCTGATCACCCGCCTGGGACGCCTTACGCGCAAACTCCTGCTTCTCCACCGGATCCTTCGCACCATCGGCCAGCTCCTGCCACCGATCCCGCGACCCACTGGCAGCCTGCGCCTGATCCTGCGCATCCCGCGCCCGACCCAACGCCGCCAGAGTCTCGGCCTGCACCCGCTCCAACGCCCCCGCATACCCCACCAACGCCTCACCGGCGGCCACATACCGCGCATGCGCCTGACGGATCTCGCTGATGGTGTCCTCCTTGGCACCCATCAACGCATCCACCGCCTTGGACACCGTCCCGGCCACATCAAGACGACTCATCGCCCCCGCGGCGTTGTCGATCGAGCGGGCCACCTCCTGGTACTCCTGCCCACCCGCCAGCACCAGCACCGGATCACCCGGCGTCGGATCCGCATCCAACCCCACCGGCGACCAATCCGACGGCCTCACTCCTTACCCTCCATCGCCTTACCCAGCTCGGAGTCGACCTCGGTGAACGCCTGCGCCACCTGCGTCGAGGCCTCAGCCAGCTTGCGCAGGTTCTCGGTCATCTTCCCCCGCGTGTCATCCCACTTGTGCGCGAAATCGCGCACCACACCCGCCAGACCCTCATGACCCACCGCACCCGCGATCCGATCACTGTTCGCGTTCGCACCCTCGAACTCGTCCGCCACCACCGTCAGACTCGAACCCAGCTCCCGCACCGCATCCAGATCAACCCGCAGATCAGCCATCGCCAGCCTCCTGTCCGGTCCGACGCCACAGTGGCGCCCCCACCTCTTCTGGACGGAGAGTAGCGACGTCCTCGCAGGTCAGGCGATGGACAGAACTCCCCATCGGTCGGCCGGCGCTCAGCCGGCCAGCTCTCGCAGCGCCTCGACGACGAGAGCATGGTCGTCCTGCTGCGCGAGCCCCGAGACGGTCACGACGCCGACGATCCCGACGCCCCGCACGCGCACCGGCACGGCGCCGCCGTGGGCGGCGTACTCCTGCAGCGGCAGCCCGTGGTCGGCGTTGAAGTCGCCGCCCTTCGCGCGCGCCCGGAGCCCCACCAGGTAGGACGACGCACCGAACCGGTAGACCACCCGCACCTTGCGCTCGACCCACGTGTCGTTGTCGGGCGTCGTCCCGGGCCGTGCCGCGTGGAACACCTGCTGGGTCCCCTTGCGGATGTCGACGGTGACGGGCAGGTCACGCTCGGTCGCCAGCTCCACGAGCCGCACCCCGAGCGCCCAGGCCTGCTCGTGCGTGAACTCGGGCAGCACGAGTGCCGCCTCCTGGGCCTCGACCTCGGCGACGACGGCGGTCACATCAGCTTCGCTCATGCCCCCATCCTGCCCTGCCGAGGTAGTCACGTGGCGAAGTAGTACTACCTCGCCACGTGACTACCTCGGCAGGGTGGGTGGGGTCAGGGGGTGGTGTAGGTGGCGGTCACGTGGTAGACGCCGCCGCCCCAGCCGTCGGCCGGGAACGCGTCGGTCACGCGGACGTAGACCGCCTTGTCGTCGCCCAGGTACGGCGTGAGGTCGAGGGTGTGGTCGGCCCGGTTCGAGCCGTCACGGATCTCCTCGTCCTCCTCGAGCACCACGGTCCAGTCCTCGCCGTCCCCGCTCAGGGCGACGACGTACTGGTTGTCGACGGTGAGCGTCGCCTCGGCGGCGGTCGTCTCGGCCGGGAACGGGAACCGGTAGACGAACCGGCTCGTGCCGTCGGCGAACCGGCTGCCGGCCTGGCTCAGGCCCGACCCGCCCGCGTCCCACAGCCACGCGACCTCCTGCGTGCTGCCCGCGTCGAAGTCGACCACGCTCGCGACCTGCACGGTCGCGCGCGTCGTCCACGTCAGGCCCGGGCGCGACGTGACGGTGACGGTGAGCGGGTAGCTCCCGTCCGGGGTCCCGGCGGGGATCGTCACATCGAGCGGCACGGTCGCCCGGGCCGGCGTGCCGTCACCGGTGGTACGCAGCACGACGTGGCTGCGCGCGGGCCGCACCGCCCAGCCGCGGGGGGCCTCGACCCGCACGTCGACACGCGTCGGGCGGCGGTGGTCCGAGGTCGCGGCGACCTCGACGGCCGTCCGCACGGCCGACCGCGCGCCCGGGCTGGGCAGGACGGCGAGCTGGTCCGGGGTCATGGTGGCCGAGAGCGACCGGCCCGGGGCGTCCTGCGGCACGTCCGCGATCAGGGCGCTGAGGGCGCTGGCCTGGGTGCGCCAGTCGAAGACGTTCGGGTGCTCCGCGCTCGTGCCACCCGCCCAGCGCTGGCCGAGCCGCTCGGAGGAGTCGCGGTCGTTTGCCCAGACGGTCTCCGCCTGCGCGGCGGCGAACGTGCGGTACCGGTCGTCGCCCGTGGTGTCGGCGAGGTCCATGAGGTACCGCATGAAGATGCCCTTGAACTGCTTCTGGTTGTCGTCGCAGGAGCGGTCCAGGGCGTCGCACGACTCGGTGAGCACGCCGTCGACGACCAGCGGAGAGTCGAGCGCGGCGTCGGCCAGGCGCCGGGACTCGGCGAGCAGGTCGGCGTCGCCCGTGGCCCGGTACAGCTCCAGCGGAGCGCCGATCGCCAGGCCCTGGTTGTAGGTCCACACGGTGTCGCCGTTGCTCGCGCAGTCGTCGGTGAGGCCGTCGTTGACCAGACCGTCGTCGTTGATCATGCCGCTGGCCTGGTACCAGTCCCAGGCCTCGAGCGACCGGTCGAGCCAGGCGGTGTCACCCGGGATGCGGTTGTGCAGCTCTGCGGTGAGCCGCACCCACTGCCCGTTGGTCACGGCGTTCTTGTAGGTGCGCTCCTCGTTCCACCAGATACCGCCGCCGCACGTGCTCGGGTCCCAGAACCCGAGCATGAACTCGCCGATCGTCTCGGCCATGTCGAGGTACTTCTGCTCGCGGGTCAGGTCGTAGGCGGTGACCCAGTTGAGCGCCCACCATCCGGCGTCGTCGATCGCGCGGCTGGTGAAGTTGCCGTAGATCTCGTCGGTGGACCGCTCCCCCGCCGGGAACGGGCCCTTGTTGGTCTCGAAGCTGTGGTCGAGCTCGTCGACGTAGCTCCGGTCGCCCGTGCGCAGCATGTAGTCGCCCAGGGTCTGCAGCGCGACGGCGGAGTTCCACCAGCTCGACGGGAACCAGGCCTTCTCCGGGTCGTAGGAGTCGAGCAGCACCTCCGACGCCACGCGGGCGCGGGCGACGTCGGTCGCCGCCGCTATGTCAGCGCTGTCATCCGGGCGGCCACCAGGTGGTCCGGCGTACGCGGTGGGTTGCAGGCCTGCGATCACGGCCAGCGTGAGCGTCAGGGACATCAGGACGTGCTTGGTTCGACGCGACATCGACATCGACGAGCTCCTCCCCCTGGGCGCGCCACTGCCCCCAGGCTCGTGAATTCACCCAAAACCTACAGGAGGAATGAGCGGAATACACCCGTCTACGGCTGCGGATCCGCCGGGCACTCCTGCTCGGCGAGCGGCGGCGGGTCCGCGGGGCACTCCGCGACGGCCGGCGCCGCCGGCCGAGGGTCGGCGGGGCACTCCTCCCCCGCCGCGCGCTCCGGGTCCGCCGGGCAGTCGTCCGCCGCGGTGACCGCCAGCCGCCGGTCCGGGTCGAGCCGGGTCAGGACGGCGAGGGCGAGCCGCGCGAGCTCGCCGACGTCCCCGTCGTCGAGCCCGTCCAGGACCATCGTCGACACGGCCTGCGCGTACAGCGGCACCGCCGCGGCGTGCACCCGGCGCCCCTCGTCGGTGAGCACGGCGTTCGTCGCCCGGGCGTCCTCGGCGCACGGCGCCCGCCGGACCAGGCCCTTGCGCTCCAGGCCCGTGACGACACGGGACAGGCGCGGGAGCGTCGCGTTGGTGCGCGACGCGAGCGCGCTGAGGCGCAGCACGCCCTCGCCGGACTCCGCGAGCGCCTCGAGCAGCGTGAACTCGAACGACGTGAGGCCTGCCCGGTGCATCTGCTTGTCGAGCGCGGTCGGCAGCAGCTCGAGGAGCGCGTGCAGGCGCGCCACGGCCACGCGCTCCTCGTACTGCAGCTGTCGCTCGCTCATGTCCCCGACCCTACCAGTTAGTTGCACCTACAACCAAAGTGGTCTACAGTCTTTACTTGTAGGTACAACCATCACCACACCGGACACGAACGCAGAGGAGCTGCACCATGGCCCGCATCACGATCATCGGCACCGGAGCGATGGGGACCGCCATCGGCGGCGTCCTCGCCGAGGGCGGCAACGACGTCGAGCACATCCGGCACAGCGAGGTCGGGACGGCCCCGGTGACCGGCGAGATCGTCGTCCTCGCCGTCCCCTACCCCGCGCTGGCCGAGATCGCCGAGACCTACGCCGGCCAGCTCGCGGGCCGGACCGTCGTCGACATCAGCAACCCGCTCGACTTCGAGACGTTCGACTCGCTGGTCGTGCCCGCGGACGGCTCCGCCGCCGCAGAGCTGCAGGCCCGTCTGCCCGAGAGCCACGTCGTCAAGGCGTTCAACACCACCTTCGCCGCCACCCTCGGCGCCAAGGAGGTGGGCGGTCTGCCGACGACGGTCCTCGTCGCGGGGGACGCCGCCGCCGCCAAGGAGGCTCTCGCCGCCGCCGTCCGGGCGGGCGGGCTGACGGCGCTCGACGCCGGCCCGCTCAGCCGCGCTCGCGAGCTCGAGGCCGTCGGCTTCCTGCAGCTCACCCTCGCCGTCGGCGAGCTCGTCCCGTGGACCGGCGGCTTCGCCGTCGCCCGCTGAGCCGGGCTCGCCGCCCGAGACACCCGGCACACCCGCCCGAGATATCAGCACCCCCGACCTGGAGCACCCATGACCGACGCCCAGCCCGCCGACGAGCGGGTCCTGCCCTCCGACCTCGCCATGGACGCGGTGACGCTGCGCGTCGGCGACCTCGAGACCATGTCCGGCTACTACACCGGGGCGTTCGCGCTCGAGCCGCTCGAGGAGCGCGGCACCGGACGTACGGTGCACCGCGTGCTCGGGCGCGGCACGACGCCGATGCTGCGGCTCGCGCACACGCCGGACCTGCCGGCGGGCGACCGGCGGCAGGCCGGCCTGTTCCACACGGCGTTCCTGTTCGACGACGCCGCCTCGCTCGCGGCGACCGTCTACCGCGCCGCGCAGGACTCCAGGGGCCGGTTCACGGGCTCCGCCGACCACCTGGTCAGCGAGGCGTTCTACTTCACCGACCCGGAGGGCAACGGTGTCGAGCTCTACACCGACCGCCCGCGCGAGCAGTGGGTGCGCCGCGGCGGCCAGATCCTCATGGACACGCTCCGCCTCGACCCGAACGCGTACCTGCGCGGGCACCTCACGGAGGCCGACCTCGCAGCGGACCGCACAGCCAGGCCCCGCCGGTCGGGCCGGGTGGGGCACGTGCACCTGCAGGTCGGCGACGTCAGCACGGCGCGCCGGTTCTACGTCGACGCGTTGGGCTTCGAGGCCACGTACACGGACGTGCCCGGCGCGCTGTTCGCGTCAGCCGGCGGGTACCACCACCACGTCGCGATGAACACGTGGAACAGCGCGGGCGCCGGGCCTCGCGCCGCCGGGCTCGGGCTCGGCGAGGTCGCGGTCACCGTGCCCCGCCGGGACGACCTCGACGCGCTCACCGCCCGCCTGGGTGCGATCGGCCTGCCGTTCGCCGACGACGGCCGCTCCGTCACGGTCGACGACCCGTGGGGCACGCAGGTGACCGTGTCGGTGCCGGGCACCACCGTCGAGGAGCTGCTCGACCGCCTCACCGCCTGACCGGGCGTCTCAGCGCGTCGAGCTGCCCGGCACGAGCTCGGTCGGGAGCGTCACCTTGGTGACCTGTCCCCCGCCACGCAGCTGCTCGAGCACCAGGGCGACCGCCTCGCGGCCCATGCGCGTCTCGTCCTGCCGCACGTGCGTGAACCGGTAGCGGGCCTGGTCGTAGAACGCGTCGGGGTGGTCGAAGCACACGATCCCGAGGTCGTCGGGCACGCTGCGCCCTGCCCGTCGCGCCGCCTCGCGCAGCAGCACCGCGATGTTGTACTCCGTGGCCACCACGCCCGTGAGCCCCGGGTTGGCGCGGAGGAACGTCTCGAGCTCCGCGACGTCGTCGTCGGGCTTGACGCCGCTGCCCGGCACGGTGGACCGCACCCGCCGGAACTGGTGCGCGGGGTCGAACGGGACGTGCCGGGTCGCGTGCGCCGCGACGACGCCGTCGAGCCGGTCCTGCACCGTCGAGACCGTGCTCGCCGCCGACACCAGACCGATGCTCTCGTACCCCGAGGCGAACAGGACCTCGGCCGCCTGCCGGCCGGCCGACACGTTGTCGGAGCACACCGACGACACGGGCACCCCGTCGAACACCCGGTCGAGGATCGCGACGGGGAACGACCGCGCGACGAGCTCGAGCACGGCGGGCGGCACGTACTGCGACGAGCTGGGCTCGAGGATCAGGCCCTGCACGCCGTCCGCGACCAGGGCGCGCACGAGGTCGCCCTCGGCCGCGCCGTCACCCAGGCTGCGCTTGACCACCAGGTTGGCCGCCGTGCCCGACGCGTCGAGCAGACCGGCCAGCACGCGCGTGCCGAAGGTGTCGTCGAAGTCGGTGAGCACGCAGCCGACCAGCGGCGCGGGACCGCTCTGCTCGCCGGGACCCGCGGTCGCCGTCGTGCTGACGACCACCGTGCCGAGCCGCGGCCGCCGCGTGATGTAGCCGTCGGCGCGCAGCAGGTCCATCGCGCGCTTGAGCGTGATCGCGCTGACCCCGAGCTGCTTGGTCAGCTCGGCCTCCGGGGGCATCCGGTCGCCGACACCGTACG
Source organism: Promicromonospora citrea (assembly GCF_013004695.1). Lineage (GTDB taxonomy): Bacteria > Actinomycetota > Actinomycetes > Actinomycetales > Cellulomonadaceae > Promicromonospora > Promicromonospora citrea. The sequence continues at coordinate 17,615 of NZ_JABEMG010000017.1, read as the reverse complement.
TGCCCGCGTGGATCTGCTCGCGCAGGCGCTCGTACACCTCGACGTACAGCGGTTGGCTCACGGATGCCCTCTCACCGGTGGATGACGTGCGGAGAATCTATCGCGCCGCCGCGCCGGTCACCGGGGCCACGGCCTCGAGCGCGGCGCGCAGCTCGAGCGCCATGACCGCGCTGAGCTGGGTCGAGTAGTGCACGGGCAGCCGTGCGGGCTCGCGCCAGTCGTCCCCGGCCAGCAGGTGGTCGCCGTGGCGACCGGTCCGCGCGAGCAGGTCGGTGCTCCTGCGGACGAAGGCGAGCAGGGGCGCGGCCTCAGGCGCGTCGTGACCGAGGCGGTCGAGCAGCGTGCCCAGGTAGCGGTAGAGCACGCCCTTGAACAGGCCCTCGTCGCCCCCGCCGCCCTCCTTGCCGACGACGCCGTCGGGCGCGAGCTCGCGCAGCGCCGTCGTCGCGGTGCGCACCGCGCGGTCGACCAGGTCCTGCTCGGGCGCGACGGCGTCCAGCGCCACCGCGGCGCCGACGTACAGGCCCTGGTTGTAGGTGAACCGCCACGGGGTGTCGACGCGCCCGTCACCCTCGCGGTTGATGCCGTCCTCGACGAACCCGTCCGGGCCGACGAGCGTGCGCGTGATCCAGTCGAACGACGCGCGCCCGTGCGCGAGGTACCGCGGCTGCGCGTCGTGCGCGTGCAGCCGCGCCGAGAGGATCACGAACGGCCCGTTGGCGGGCGTGTTCTTGTAGTACGGCTGCTGCTTGCGCCACGCCACGCTCGCCCCGAGCGTGTCGTTCCACCCGTGCTCGACGACGTGCTCCCAGATCGCGCGGGCGTCGTCCAGCGGCCCGCTGCGGCCCGTGGCCCGCGCCAGGCGCTCCAGCGCGAGGGCGTACCAGAGCATGTCGTCGAAGTAGTCGTTGAACAGCGACCCCCCGTTGCGGCCGCGCAGGTTGGCGTCGGTCGCCTCGGCGAGCGCCAGCCACGCGGGGTCGCCGGTGCGGTGGTAGGCGTCCAGGCGGACGTCGATGACGTGGGCCAGCCACCAGTAGTTGAACGTCGAGTCGTCGCCGGCCGGGTAGGTGTTGTGCAGCAGCTGCGGCTCGGGCGCGCCGAAGAAGTGGTCGAGGCTGCGCTGGGCCAGGTCGGCCGTCTCGGACCAGGGTCCGGGCGAGGGGGTCGCGTCGTTCATGGGCGGTGGGTGTTTCCTCACGTGCGAAGGGAGACGGGGGACGTGCGACGGGTGGGTCCGGTACCCGCCCGGGCCCCGAGGGGCGGTCGGGGCAGGCCGGGCGGGTACCGGGGTCTGCGGGCGGGGTGGCTACCCCGCGTTGTCGGCGAGGATGCGGTCGCCGAGGTCCTGGGCCTCCTGCAGCGCGGTGGCCGCGTCGGTCTCGCCCGCGAGGAACTTCTCGAGAGCGGGGATGAGCGCCTTGCCCTCGACGTCGGACGCGCCGGGGATGTTCGACCGCACCTGGGCGTACTCCATCGTCTCGATGAACGCCTTGTAGCGGTCGTCCTCGGTGAAGTAGGGGTCGTTGGCGGCCTCGATGTTCGCGGGGATCCAGCCCGAGCTCCGGGCGAACTCGACCCCGTTCTCGGGCTGGGTCGTCCACCACTTCATGAACTCCCAGGCGCCGTCGGCGTTCTTCGCTCCCGCGGGGATGACGAGGCCGAACCCGCCCATGCCGGCGCCCTGGTCACCGTCGGGGCCGACGGGCGGCTGGGTGATCCCGTAGCCCACCTCGGCCTCGTCGAGGGCGGTCAGCGCCCACGGGCCGTCGTACTTCATCGCGACGCTGCCCTCGGCGAAGGCGTCGACACCCTCGCCGAAGCCGGGCTCGTACACCCCGGCGTCGAGCAGGCTCTGCCAGAACTCGAGCACCTCGAGGCCCTCGGGGCTGTTGAACGCCGTCGCGGTGCCGTCGTCGGTGAACATCTGCCCGCCGGCCTGGCGCAGCCAGATGTTGAACAGGCCCGGGTCGTCCAGGGCGAAGCCCGCGACCGTGAGCCTGCCGTCGCGCCGGGTCGTGGCCTCGGCCGCGGCCTTGAGCGAGTCCCAGTCGGTGGGCGGCTCGACCCCGGCCTCCTCGAGCAGCTCGGTGTTGTAGAACAGCGAGCGGTTGTCGACCAGGAGCGGCAGGCCCCAGGTCTGGTCGTCGACGACGAGCTCGCCCATGGCCTGGTCGTAGAACTGGCCGAGGTCGACGCCGTCGGCCTCGATGTACTCGTCGAGCGGCGTGAGGGCGTTCTTCGGCACGTACAGGGGGGTGTTGTAGCGGTCCCACAGGACGACGTCGGGCACGCTGCCGGACGCGAGCGCCGTGAGGAGCTTCTCCTCGACGAGCTCCTGGCCCACGTACGTCACCTCGTACTCGTCCTGGGCCTCGTTGAAGGCGTCGGCCTGCTGCTGCAGCTGCTTGGCCTGCGCGCCGGACCAGGAGCCCCAGAAGGTCACCTCCTGCGGACCGTCACCGGACCCGCCGCCGTCCGACCCGCCTCCGCAGGCGCTCAGGGCCCCCGCGAGGACGGCCGCCGCGGCGAGCGCCCCGGTGATGCGTGCTGCACGCTTCATTGCTCTGCTCCTTTGCAGTGGTTACTTGCAGTCGCGTCGTGTCACTTGGTGCCCGAGTGGGCGAAGTTCTCGACGATGTAGCGCTGGGCGAGCACGAACACGACCAGGACCGGCAGGCTCGCGAGGATGGTGCCGGCCAGGAGGGGCCCGTACTCGGTCTGGTACTCGTTGACGTACCCCGCCAGGCCCACCTGGACGGTGAGCATCTGGGGGTCGTTGAGGGCGATGAGGGGCCACAGGAAGGAGTTCCACCCGGCCTGGAAGGTGAGCACGCCGAGCACGGCGAGGCCGGCCCTGGCCAGCGGCAGGTAGACGCTCCAGAAGATCCGGAACTCGCTCGCGCCGTCGATGCGGGCGGCGTCGCCGAGCTCGTCGGGCAGCGCCTGGAAGAACTGGCGCATGAAGAAGACGGCGAACGGGCCGGCGGCGAAGGGGATGAGCACGGCACCGTAGCTGTTGATGAAGCCGGTCCCGCCCTCGCCGAAGAGGTCGTTGCCGCCCGCGAGCGGGAAGTGCCGCAGGACGAGGAAGGTGGGGACCATGGTGATGATGCCGGGCACCATCATGGAGCCGAGGAACATCCCGAAGACGACGCCGCGGCCGCGGAAGCTGAGCTTGGCCAGGGCGTACCCCGCCAGGCCGCCGAAGAACAGGTTGGTCGCGACGCCGCCGAGCGCGATGATCGCGGAGTTGGCCAGGTAGCGGCCGAAGGGTCCGTCGGTGAACAGGGCGAGGTAGTTCTGGAGCGTCGGGGTGGACGGCAGGAGCTGGAGGTAGGACGAGAGGATCTCGCTCTCGGGCTTCAGCGACGTGGACAGGGTCCAGACCAGGGGCATCACGGTCGTGAGGCTGATGAGCACCACGGCGAGGACCCACACGACCTTGCCGACGACGGCGCGCGGCGTGGGCGGGCGGGGCGTGGCCTCGACGGGTGCGGCCGCACGGGCCGCGACGGCGGTCGCTGCGGTCATCGGTCGTTCTCCCGTCCGGTCACGCGGGCGTTGGCCACGGAGAAGACGAGGATGGCGAGGAAGAGCACGAACGACAGCGCCGAGGCGTACCCCATCTCCAGGCGGCCGAACCCGCGGTCGTAGATGTAGTAGACGAGCGTCAGGGTCGAGTTGCCCGGGCCGCCCTTGGTGAGCACGTAGGCCTGGTCGAACACCTGGAAGGCCGCGATGAGCAGCAGCGTGAGGATGAGGAACGTGGCCCGTGAGATCGCGGGGCGGGTCACGTGCCAGAAGACACGGAACGTCCCGGCCCCGTCGACGCGAGCGGCGTCGACGAGCTCGCCCGGCACGCCCTGCAGGGCGCCGAGGTAGATGATCATGTTGGCGCCGAACCCGGCCCAGACGCTCATCATGACGATCGCGACCATGGCCCACTGCGAGTCGTACAGCCACGCGGGCCCGTCGATGCCGAACCAGCCGAGCACGGCGTTGAGCAGGCCGTACTGCGGGTTGAGCAGCCAGAACCAGATGGCCGCCGTCGCGACGGTCGAGGACACCACGGGGATGTAGAACAGGGTGCGGAAGACGCGCGCCGTGCGGGTGCTGCGGTTCAGCAGCAGCGCCGTGCCGAGCGCGACGAGCAGGCCCGCGGGCACGTACAGCGCGGTGTAGAGGGCGGTGTTGCGGACGGCGACCCAGAAGATCGGGTCGTCGACGATCCGCGCGTAGTTGTCCAGGCCCACCCACTCGAAGTCCCCGATGACGGAGTAGTCGGTGAGGCTCAGCCCGATCGCCATGACGACGGGCAGGAGCAGGAAGACGGCGAACAGCACGACGGGGACGGCGAGGAAGACCCAGGCGCTGATCGTCTGCTGCCGGCGGGTGGCGCTGACCGGCGTCGCCCGCACGGGGGCCGAGGTGGCGCTCATCCGACGGCCCTCCGGTACGTCCGCAGCCCCGCGACCTCGAGCGCGAGCTCGCAGAACATGGAGTTGGCCCAGGAGAACCACTCGCGCGTGTACGTCCCCGGGTCGTCCACGTGGAAGGACTCGTGGACGGCGCCCGTGCCCGCGTCGGTCGCGAGGATCTGGCGCAGCAGCGCGGCGCTCTCGGCCGGGTCGCTCGCCGTCAGCCCCTGCACGGCCAGGGCGATGGGCCACACGTGGTCGGGCGGCGTGTGCGGGCTGCCGATGCCCGACGCCGCCGAGCCGCTGTACCAGTACGGGTTGGCGGGGCTGAGCACGAGCTCACGGGTCGCCGTGTACAGCGGGTCGTCCGGGGCGCACCAGCCGAACAGGGGCAGGGCGAGCAGGCTCGGGGTGTTCGCGTCGTCGGCGAGGAGGACGCCGCCGCGGCCGTCGACCTCGTAGGCGTACACCCGCTGCCCGGACGGTCCGGTCACGGTGCCGTGCTCGGCGATGCCCGCGACGATCTCGTCGCGGAGCGCGGTGGCCCGGGCGGCGAGCGGTGCGTCGTCGAGCACCTGGCCGGCCAGCTCGGCGAGACAGCCGAGCGTGACGGCGGCGAACGCGTTGCCCGGCACGTTGTAGCCGTACCGGCAGGCGTCGTCGCTGGGCCGGAACCCGGCCCACGTCATGCCCGTGACGGCGACCTCGGGCCCGCGGCCGTCGCGCACCAGCGTGTCGGACGGCGGGCAGTCGGTCCGCTCGAACGTGTACGGCGAGGCCGCGTGGTCCTGCTCGGTGCGCCACAGGTCGATCACGACCGACCCGACCTCGGCCAGCCGGTCGAGGTGGTCCGTGCGGCCGGTCGCGCGCCACAGGTCGTGGGCGAGCTGGAGCGGGTAGGCCAGGGAGTCGATCTCGTACTTGCGTTCCCAGACCCACGGGGACTGGCCGTCGGGCCCGCCCGTGCGGTCGCGGTGGCCCGCGCCGGTGGGACCGTCGTTGAACGCGTTGGCGTACGGGTCGCGCAGGATCGAGGCCTGCTGGCGCCGCGAGACGGCCGCGAGCGTGTCCGCGAGCAGCGGGTCGGAGCCCGCCAGGTGCAGGAACGGCGCGAGCTGCGTGGTCGAGTCGCGCAGCCACATCGCGGGGATGTCGCCGGTGATGACGAACGCGGTGCCGTCCGCGTGCCGGGTGATGGTGCGCGTCAGGGTGTCGGCCATGCAGCGGCCGACGGCGTCCGCCACGTCCTGGCCCAGCCGTGCGCCCACGGCGGTCACGAGGCCGGCCAGCACCTCGGGGTCGTACAGGGGTGTGGTCGCAGTGCTGCCGTGACCCGGTGTCTCCGTCGCCCGAACCATCGTGGCGGACCTGCCCTTCGTCGTGCCCGCGCGGACGTCGTCGTCCCGCGCCGTCGCGTCCACGTCGGCGCGACCTGGGGCGAGCGTAGGGACACCATTACCCCTATGTCAACGTATAGCAATAGTGGTAATGCGCCCGACCGTCGTCGCCTCTGCCCGACCTCCGTCACCCAGTCCCGCGCAGCCCGTCGTGTTCGGTCCGTCGTTGCCAGTTCGGTCCGTTGAATGACCGAAGTCGACACGACGGACCGAAGACGACGCGGCGGGCTGGGCATGGTGCCGGTGTCGGCGCAGGGCGGGAGTGGTCCGGGCGGGAGTGGTCCGGGTGGGAATGTCGTGAGCCTGCGCGTCGTTCGTGCGGACGTGAATCAGCCCTCCCCACGTCCCGGCGACACCGCCGCGACCGACCCAGCGCTCGACCTCGTGCTCGACAACCCCGCGTGGGCGTCCCTGACCGGCGCGCACGCCCACCTCGGCGAGGGCAACGACCTCGCGCGCCGGTTCCGGTCCGACGTCTCGCCTTTCTCCGCCGTGCGCGACTGGTCCGACCCGGACGTGTGGGCCGCGATCCTCGACCTGGTCGGCTACGACGCCGACTTCCTCGCCGCGCCGCACGAGGACGTGCCGGTGCCCGCCGGCTGGGCCCACGGGAACACCCTGCACGGCGTCCAGCTCGTCGAGACCGCCCAGGTGGCCGCCCGGCCCGACGAGGAGGCCGTCGTGCTCGGCGCGGCGGACGTGCCCGAGATGATCGACCTCGTGGAGCGTGCCCAGCCCGGGCCGTTCCTGACGCGCACGCACGAGCTAGGCCGGTACGTGGGCCTGCGTCGCGACGGGCGCCTCGTGGCCATGGCGGGCGAGCGGCTGCGGCCGGGCGGCTGGGTCGAGCTCAGCGCCGTCGCGACCGACGAGCGCTACCGCGGGCAGGGCCTGGCGTCACGCCTCGCGCTCGACGTGGTGCACCACGCGCGCGAGCGCGGCGAGCGCACGTTCCTGCACGCCACCGCGGACAACACGACCGCGATCCGGCTCTACGAGCACCTCGGGTTCGCGCTGCGCCGCGGCGTGACGTTCGGGTCCGTGCGCACGCCCGCCGCACCCTGACGGGGGCGGACACGCTCCGACCCGGCCGGCACGACCAGACAGACCCGGCCAGACCCGGGCGGGCGCGCGACACGGTTCAGTGCGCCGCCGGCGCGTCCTGGGCCGTCCTCCGCTTCGGCAGCAGGTGCATCACCAGCACGACGAGCGCGCCCACGACCAGGCCGACGACGGCGGAGCAGAACGTGTTGAACAGCCACCCGAGAGTGCCGCCGAGGGCGCCGGTGGCGTCGTGGATCGCGACCTCGAGGTGGTGCACCCACTCGTAGGGCGCCGGGATCCAGCCCGTGCCGTCGGCGCCGAGGTTGACGAGCAGGATGTGCCCGCCGACCCACAGCATGGCGACCGTGCCCACCACCGAGATGACGGCCAGCACGCGCGGCATCGCCTTGACCAGGCCCCGGCCCACGCGCTGGGCGAACCCGGAGTCCCGCTCGGCCAGGCGCAGGCCGACGTCGTCCATCTTCACGATGGCGGCGACGACGCCGTACACGATCGCGGTGATCACCACGGCGACGACGGCGAGGATCGCCAGCCGTGACCAGAACGACTCGTCGGCGACCTCGTCGAGCGCGATGACCATGATCTCCGCGGACAGGATGAGGTCGGTGCGGATAGCGCCCGCGACCATCTTCTGCTCGGCCTCGGGGCTCACCTCCGTGGCGGGCACCTCGGCGTCGTGGTGACCGGAGACCTTGTGCCAGATCTTCTCGGCGCCCTCGTAGGCGAGGTAGGTGCCGCCGACCATGAGGACGATCGGCAGCAGCCACGGCAGGAACTGGCTGAGCAGCAGCGCGACCGGCAGGATGAACACCAGCTTGTTGCGGATGCTGCCGATCGCGATCTTCCTCACGATCGGCAGCTCGCGCTGCGCCGCCACGCTGCGCAGGTACTGCGGCGTCACGGCGGTGTCGTCGACGACGACCCCCGCGGCCTTGGCGGTCGCCCGGCCGGTGGCGGCGCCGACGTCGTCGATCGACGCCGCCGCCAGCTTGGCCAGCGCCGCGATGTCGTCCAGCAGTCCCATCAGGCCACCCACGGCGCACCCCGCTCAGGTCGGTATGTCGTCATGGCGGCAAGCCTATGCGGGACGGTGCACGTCTCGCGTCAGGGACCGCAGGTCACGCGCGCGTCCGCCCAGTCGGCGTGGTCGAAGTTCTTGCCGTCGCCACCCTCGTCGGCGACCAGGCGCAGCCGCCGCACCCCGGTGACGTCGACCTCGAGCGGCACCCCGCCGTCGTCGTTGGACAGCACGGGCGTGCTCGCGAGCAGCACGCCGTCCCCGTACACCTCGAACCGCACCGAGCCGACGCCGGTGTCCCCTGGCTTGTCGAGCACCTCGTCGTCGATGCCGACCACGGCGGACAACGCCGTGCACGTACCGCCGAGCCACGCGGTGACGTGCCCGCTCGCGTGCATGCCCAGGCCCTTGTCGTACGTGACGCCCGCGATGCGCAGCGGGTTCCCGTCGCCGCCCGCCGCCTCGCCGACCGACCGGTCGCGCTCGACCGGGCCCCAGCCGTTGGACTCGTCGACCCACTCGAGGTCCGAGACGTACGCGTCCCCGGTCACCGGCGGCGGGGTGACCCAGAGGGTCGCCTGGCTCGCCGCCTCGTACGTGGTGCGCCCCGCGCGGTAACCGACCTCGACGGGCAGCTCGACCGTGCCCGTCGGACCGTCTCCGGGCACCCGGACCTGCCACGTCGCGTGCGCGGTGCGGCCGGCGGACAGCCGCGGGACCGTGACCGCGCCGTGGTCGGCGACCCAGCCCTCCGGCAGGTCGGGCGTCAGTCGCACGCGCGTCACGTCGCGGTCCGCGACCGTGAACGACGCGCGCACCTCGACCGTGCCGCCCGGGTCGACGTCGGCCTCCGCCGGCTCGACGTCGAGCGCCACCTCCGGCCAGGCCTCGGCACCGTCCAGGCACGTGCCACCCCGCGGCGCGGCGCACACGACGGCGAGGAAGCCGCCGTTGTCCGCCGTCGGCACCGCGAGCGTCTCCCCCGCGCCGGCGCGCACGGTGGAGTGCACCGTCGCCGACCCGTCCGCGCCGTCGTCGGTGAGGAGGTCCACCGTCGCCCGGCCGCGTACGAGGCCGGCGAGCGGGAGGCGCAGCGGCTCGCCCGAGCCGGCCCGCATCCCGCCCACGAACCACCGGTCACCCGACCGGCGCGCGAGCACGACGTCCTGCCCCGGCGTGCCGCCGAGCAGCCGCACCTCGTCCCAGCTCGCGGGCACCTCCTGCAGGAACGGCGCGGCGGCCGGCTCGTCCGCGTACCCCTCCGGGCGGTCGGACATGTGCTGCCAGCCCGACTCGTACACCACGCTCATCGCGGCCTGCTGGGCGCGCGACGTCTTCTCGTTGTCCCGCGAGAACACCACGGGCGTGAAGTCCATCGACCCCACCACGTTGCGCGTGAACGGCACCACCACGTTGCGCTCGGGGCGCACGCCGTTCTCCATGCCCCGCACCGACTCGTACGTCATGACGTGCGGCCACGTGCGCTGCAGGCCGGTCGGCAGCGCCGACCCGTGGAAGTTGAGCATGAGCCGGTGCCGCGCGGTGTCCCGGGCGACGTCCTCGTACCAGCCGTGGACCTCCTGCGAGTCGGAGTCCATGAAGTCGACCTTGAGCCCGCTCACGCCCCACGCCGCCAGGCGCGGCAGCCACTCGTCGCGCTGCTCCTGCGTGCGCAGGTCACGGTTGTGGAACCAGACGATCACGTCGACGCCGCGGGTGTGCGCGTACCGGACCGTGCGCGGCACCCAGCTCGCGTCCCAGCCCTCGTCGAGCAGCACGTACTCCCAGCCGTTGCGCGCCGCCAGGTCCACGAAGTCCCGCTGGCGCGCCTCGTCGCGCGGGCTGCCCGGGTCCGTCAGCCAGCTCCAGCTCGACCGACCCGGCCGGATCCAGTCGGCCCGCGGGTCCAGCTCGGCCGGCGCCGCGAGGTCGTCCACCAGCGTCGAGGCGACCACGCCCGGCAGGTCCCCGACGACCGCCACCCGCCACGGGCTCGCCACCGCGCCGTCGGCGGTCACAGGGGCGCCCTCGAACAGCTCGACCTCGTACCGCAGCGTGCCGGGCTCGTGCGCCAGGTGCGTGCCCGACCACTGCCCGCGGACGTCCGACTCCGTGACCAGCGCGTACCGGTCCCCCTGCCCGAACAGCACCGGGTAGCCGACCTCCGCGGCCCCGTGCCCGTCCGCCGCCGTCGTGGTACCCCACTCGGCCTCGTAGTTCACCGCGTACCCCTGCTGCATCCACGCCGGGCCGTCGGCGGCGGGCTCCCACGCGCCCGACTCGTCGTCCACCCGGTGCTCCCCCGGGCCGTCGAGCAGGTACCGGTAGGCCACCCCGTCGCGGGCCACGCGGACCGCGATGTCGAAGCGCTCGCCGTCCGCACCGGCGAAGGTGAAGACCGACTCGCGGTGGTCGTAGGACCGCTGCCGGGTCTTGCCGGTGGCGGTCCGGTAGGACTCGGCGACCCGACGGTCGGCCCGGTCGACGAGCGCGAGCCCGGTGGTGAGGTCGCCGTCGGAGCCCCGCAGGCCCAGGCGGGTCGCCGAGAGCACCGTCGCGCCGTCCGCGACGACGTCGAGGGAGACCTGCCCGGCGTCGTCGAGGTGGAGCACGCCGTCGAGGCCGGAGCCGGGCGGGCCCGGGACGCGCCACCCCGAGCCGGCCGCCGGGTCGGCCGCCGGCTCGGTCGCCGTGGCGCCGCCCGGTGGCGCGGCGCTCGCGCTGCTGCTGCCGACGACGAGTCCGCTCGCGACGAGGGCGACCGCTGACACCGCTGTCATCAGGTGGTGCCACGGCGCACGGTGCGCAGGACGGGATACGGGGATGAGCTGCACGAGGTCTCCTTCGACGTCGTTCGGCTGCCCGGCGGCGGGAGGCCCCCGCCGCCGGTGTCGTGCTCAGGACCGTGGCCGCAGGTCCAGCCGGCGCAGGAGCTGCGCGTTGAGGGCCACCACCACGGTCGAGAGGGACATCAGGATCGCACCCGCCGAGATCGGCATCACGAACCCGACCGGTGCGAGCACGCCCGCCGCGAGCGGGACGGACACGAGGTTGTACCCGGCGGCCCACCACAGGTTCTGCTTCATCGTGCGGTAGCTCGCGCGGGACAGCTCGACCACGGACAGTACCGACCGCGGGTCGTCGCTGGCCAGGATGACCCCGGCCGATGCGATCGCGACGTCGGTGCCTGCGCCGATCGCGATGCCGACGTCGGCCTGCGCGAGCGCCGGGGCGTCGTTCACGCCGTCGCCCACCATGGCGACCTTGCGGTGCTCGCGCTGGAGCTCGAGCACGGTCGCCGCCTTGTCCTCGGGCCGCACGCCGGCGAACCAGCGCTCGATGCCGAGCCGCTGCGCGACCGAGCGGGCGACGGCCTCGGCGTCGCCGGTGACCATCACGACCTGGACGCCCTGGTCGCGCAGCCGCCGGACGGCGTCGGCGGCCTGCGGCCGCACCTCGTCGGCGAGCCGGAGCACGCCCGCCACGACGCCGTCGCGCAGCACGTGCAGGACGATCGAGCCGTCGGTGCGCCACTCGTCGGCCGCGGGCAGCTCCTCCTGGCGGGACTCCTCCAGCAGGCGCGGACCGCCGACCCGGATCTCGTAGCCGTCCACGCGGGCCGTCACGCCCACGGCCGGCGACGACGTGAAGCCCGACGCGGGCGGGACGCTCAGGCCGCGCTCCGTCGCGGCGCGCACGATCGCGCGCGCCAGCGGGTGCTCGCTGTCCTGCTCGGCGGCTGCCGCGAGGGCCAGCAGCGCCCGGTCGTCGAGGTCGGCGCCCTGCGCGGTACGCACGCCGGTGACGACGGGGCGGCCCTGGGTGAGGGTGCCCGTCTTGTCGAACAGCACGGTGTCGACCGTGCGCATGCTCTCCAGGGCGAGGCGGTCCTTGACCAGGACCCCGCCGCGGGCGGCGCGCTCGGTCGCGATGGACACGACGAGCGGGATCGCGAGGCCGAGCGCATGGGGGCAGGCGATGACCAGCACCGTGACGGTGCGGATCACCGCGTCGTCGGGGGCCCCGACGACCGACCAGACGACGGCGGTGACCGCCGCGACGCCCAGCGCGAACCAGAACAGCCATCCGGCGGCGGTGTCCGCGAGCCGCTGAGCGCGCGACGAGGAGGCCTGCGCCTCGGCGACCAGCCGCTGGATGCCCGCCAGGGCCGTCTCGTCGCCCGTCGCCGTGACCTCGACGCGCAGACCCGAGTCGGTCGCGACGGTGCCGGCGGTCACGGTGTCGCCCGGCCCGCGCGGCACCGTGCGGGACTCGCCCGTGATCATCGACTCGTCCATCTCGGCGCGGCCGTCGACGACGCGCCCGTCGGCCGGGACGCTCCCGCCGGGCCGCACGACGACGACGTCGCCCACCACGAGGTCCGCCGGCGCGACCGGGACGACCCTGTCGCCGTCGACCCGCTCGGCCTCGTCGGGCAGCAGCGCGGCCAGCGAGTCGAGGGCTGACGTGGTCTGCGCGAGCGAACGCATCTCGATCCAGTGGCCGAGCAGCATGATGACGATCAGGAGCGCGAGCTCCCACCAGAAGTCGAGCTCGCGGTGCAGCACCCCGAGGCTCGAGCCGAGCGACGCGACGAACGCGACCGTGATCGCCAGGCCGATGAGCAGCATCATCCCGGGCTTGCGGGCCCGCAGCTCGTCGACGGCGCCGGTGAGGAACGGGCGGCCACCCCCGACGTACATCACGGTGCCGAGCACGGGCGAGACCCAGGCGACCCAGGCGGCGTCGGGCAGCTCGTAACCGAGGATCATCGCGAACATGCGGGAGAAGCCGACGACGGGGACGGCGAGGACGAGCATGATCCAGAACAGGCGGCGGAACTGGTCGACGTGACCGGCATGGCCTCCGTGACCGGCGTGGTCGCCGTGACCGGCGTGGTCGCCGTGACCGGCGTGGTCGCCGTGGGCCGCATGGGCCGAGTGGTCCGCGTGGCCGGAGTGGTCGGCGTGCTCCGCGCGCTCGGCCACCGCGTGCGCGTGGCCCGCGTGCTCGTGGCCCGCGTGCTCGTGGCCGACGGAACCGCCGGGCGGCGCGGGGTCGTGCCCGTCGTGGACGTTCTCGGGGGACGTGCGGTCGTGCGCCATGGGGTCATCCCTTCCTGCCGGAACCCAGCGTGCTCCGGCACGAACAGTCATACCCCCCGAGGGTATTCCCGTCAACCGTTGCGCAGGACGGAGAACCCGCCCCGCCCTACGCGGCGCCCGTCCGCCGTCCACCGAAGGACCGCAGCCGCAGGCTGTTGCCCACCACGAACACGCTCGAGAAGGCCATCGCGGCCCCCGCGAGCATCGGGTTGAGCAGCCCCAGCGCCGCGAGCGGGATCGCGGCGACGTTGTACCCGAAAGCCCAGAACAGGTTGCCCTTGATCGTCCCGAGCGTGCGGCGCGCGAGCCGGATCGCGTCGACCACGGCCTCGACGTCACCGCGCACGAGCGTGATGTCGGCGGCCTCGATCGCCACGTCGGTGCCGGTGCCCATCGCGAGGCCCAGGTCGGCCTGCGCGAGCGCCGGGGCGTCGTTGACGCCGTCGCCGACCATGGCCACGACCTTGCCCTGCGCCTGCAGCCGGGCCACGACCTCCGCCTTGTCCTGCGGCAGCACCTCGGCCACGACCTGGTTGATGCCGACGGCGTCGGCCACCTGCTGCGCGACGGCCCGGTTGTCGCCCGTGAGGAGCACGGGGTGCAGACCCAGCGCCCGCAGCCGGGAGACGGCCGCCGCACTCGTGGGCCGCACGGTGTCGGACACGACGAGCAGACCCCTGGCCCGGCCGTCCCACCCGACCACGACCACGGTGCGGCCCTCGACCTCGGCCCGCGCCTTGGCCCGGGCCAGCGCCGCGGGCAGCGGCTGGTCGCCCAGCAGGCTCTCCCGCCCTGCGACGACGGCGTACCCGTCGACGAGGCCCCGCACGCCCACGCCCTGCACGGACTCGAACGACTCCGGCGCCGGCAGGGTGCCGACCTCCTGCGCGGCGCCCGCGGCCACGGCCCGCGCGACCGGGTGCTCCGAGGCGTGCTCGAGCGCGCCGGCGAGGCGCAGCAGGTCGGCGCGCGCGACGCCGTCGTCCGGCACGACGTCCTGCAGCGTCATCGCGCCCGTGGTGAGGGTGCCCGTCTTGTCGAGCACGACGGTGTCGACGCGCCGCGTCGACTCCAGCACCTGGGGCCCCTTGATGAGGATGCCGAGCTGGGCGCCCCGGCCGGTGCCGACCAGCAGCGCCGTCGGCGTGGCGAGCCCCAGCGCGCAGGGGCACGCGATGATGAGCACGGCGACGGCGGCCGTGAGCGCCGAGGTCGCGGGGAACCCGCCGCCCAGCCACGCTCCGAGCGTCACGACGGCGATCCCGATGACCACGGGCACGAAGACCCCGGCGACCCGGTCGGCGAGGCGCTGCACCTCGGCCTTGCCGGACTGCGCGTCCTCGACCAGCCGCGCGATGCGCGCGAGCTGCGTGTCGGCGCCCACCTGCGTCGCCCGCACGACGAGCCGGCCGCCCGCGTTCACCGTGGCCCCGGCCACGGCGTCCCCGGCGCCGACCTCGACCGGCACCGACTCGCCCGTGAGCATCGAGGCGTCGACGGCGGACGACCCCGACACGACGACGCCGTCCGTCGCGATCTTCTCCCCCGGGCGGACGACGAACTCGTCGCCCACGGCGAGCTCGGCGACCGGCACCCGCGTCTCGACGCCGTCGCGCAGCAGGGCGACGTCCTTGGCGCCGAGCTCGAGCAGCGCCCGCAGCGCGGCGCCCGCGCGGCGGCGGGACCGCTTCTCGAACCAGCGGCCCGCGAGCACGAACACCGTGACGCCCGCCGCGACCTCGAGGTAGATGTTCGCCGCACCGTCCGACGGCGCGACCGACAGCTCGAACCCGTGCGTCATGCCCGGCTCTCCGGCCGTACCGAGGAACAGCGCGTACAGCGACCAGCCGAACGCCGCGAGCACGCCCATCGAGATCAGGGTGTCCATGGTGGCCGCACCGTGCCGCAGGTTGACCCACGCCGCCCGGTGGAACGGCCACGCGCCCCACAGCGCGACGGGCGCGGCCAGCGCGAGCGACGCCCACTGCCAGTACGTGAACTGCCACGCCGGGACCATCGCGAGCAGGACGACGGGCACCGCCAGCACCGCCGAGACGACCAGCCGGTCACGCAGGGTGCGCAGCTCGGCGTCGCGGGGGTCCGTGCCGCCGTCGTCGCCGGCCTCCGGTTCCTCCGGCGGCGCGGGCAGGGCGGCGGTGTACCCGGTCCTCTCCACCTCGGCGACGACGGTCTGCAGGTCGTACCCGGCAGGCGCCGTCACCGTGGCCTTCTCGGTCGCGTAGTTCACGCTCGCGGTCACGCCGTCGAGCCGGTTGAGCTTCTTCTCGATGCGCATGGCGCACGACGCGCACGTCATGCCGCCGATCTCGAGGTCGACGGTCTCGAGGTCGACTGGCTCCAGGTCGGCCGTCTCCCGGTCGACGGGCTCCTCCGTGCGGGACGGGGCGTCGGACATCAGGCGGCTCCTCGTGCGTCGTGCGGTGCTGAACATGCGGTGCTGAACGTGCTGTGCTGCTGTGCCGGCCGTCAGGCCGGGGCGTCGAGGACGAGGTGCGCGGTGCGCACCTCCCCGTCGACCTTGAAGTCCAGGTAGAGCAGATACCTTCCAGGAGTCGGGGCGCTCGTGACGAAGGTCACCTCCGGCCCCGACGCCTCACCCGGCCGCGGCTCGGCGCCGTCCGGCTGCGCCTCGGGATGCACGTGCAGGTATCCGAGGTCGCCCTCGCGCAGCACGACGAGGTGCCCGAACGCGCCCAGGTACGGCTCCAGGTCGGTCACGGGCTCGCCGTCGCGCGTAACCCGCGCCGTGAGCACCGACTCGCCACCCGCCACGAGCGCACCGTCGAGCGTGACCGTGTACCCGTCCACGGTGTCGGACTCGGTGCCGGACGCGGTGCCGGACGCGGTGGGCACCGGCACGAGGTCGCCCGCGACCTCCACCGTGCGGCCGAGGGTCACGTTCTCCCCCGTCCGCTCCGGCACGAAGTCCGCGAGCACCCGGTAGGTGCCCGCCTCGGCCCACGTCCACGGCAGGGACCACACGCCGTCGTCGGACATCGTGGGGTGCACGTGCCGGAACAGGGCGCCGTCGCTGCGGACGACCACCAGGTGCAGCTTCTTGTCGTGCTCGGTGGCGAAGTCGGTGACCGGCTCGCCGTCGGCCGTCGTGACCTCGAACGAGAGCACGCCGGCTCGGCCCGTCCCACCGGGCGCGCCCACCGGGCCGAGGAGCAGGCCGTCCTGCTCGAGCCCGAGGCCGCGCACGTGCGCCGCGCCGTCCCCTCCGTGCGTGCCCGCGCCCGCCTCCGCGGCGCCGTCGGCGCCCGGACCCCCGTGGTCGCCGGTCACCGGCGCGTCGCCGGCGTGCCCGCCCGACTCCTGCGCGGTGGGCGCGTCCGCCCAGGCCGCGGCGGCGCCGTCGGGCACCACGAGGCCCGCGACCGCGAACGAGAGCGCGAACAGCGCCGCGAGGCCCGCCCCGAACAGTCCCAGCCGCTGCGCCGCGGTGATCTCGCGCCGTCGACTCGCCGTCATGCTGCTGTCCTCACTGCCACCCTCGCTACCCCCAGGGGGTAACCGTCCGAGGACCACCGTATACCCCTGCCCCGTATATCACCACCAGCGGTCCGGTCGGTGCCGTCCGTCAGGGCGAGCGGGTCAGGGCGAGCGGGTCGGGGCGAGAGTCAGAGCGACGACGCCGCCGACCGCGCCACGGCGACGGCGTCCTCACACAGCGTGTCCCGGTCGCTCTCTCCGGTGAGGTGCACGCGCAGCAGCTCGGTGACCGGTCCGTCGCCCTCGGGGCTGGCCCCCTCGGCCGCGACGACGTCGACCAGGCAGCCCTCCCCCCAGGCGTCGCCGCGCTCGTACACCGCGTGCCCGGGAGCCGACACCTTCGTGCCCTCGTGGCCGTACCCCTCGTCGCGCTGGAACAGCAGCCGCAGGTCCCTGCCGTCGTCGCCGTCCCACTTGCAGTCCCACTCGGCGAACTCGCGCTGCGGGCCGACCAGGTCGTCGACGGCCAGGGCGGTCCGCAGGGCGTCGTCCGAGGGCAGGTCGCACGTGTTGCGGCCGATGACGGAGCCGCGCAGCGGGGCGGCGGTGCGGACCGGCAGGTCGCCGGAGGCGGCGCGCGCGGCGGCAGGCTCGGCGACGGCCTCGGCGAGGTCGCACAGGTCGGGTCCGGAGCCCTCGAGCGGGCGTGCCTCGAACGAGAGGTTGTAGCGGTCGCCGGGCCCGAAGACGACCTCGCGCGAGCACTCGGAGCCGCCGTCGGAGGAGTACAGCGTCACGCCCCCTGCCTGCGCGGAGCCGCTGCCGTCGGGGTCCTCGTCCACGTACATCGTGAGCTCGACCTCGCTGGTCGCCGACCCGGAGGCGACCGTCGCGTGGCACGTCTCGAAGCCGTCGCGGTCGCTGTCGGTCCGCACGTCGCCGAGCTGCCGGAGCGCGCCCGTGCGCAGGAGCGCGCACGGGTCCCACGTCGCCTCCTGCGCGGCGGCGCCCGTCTTGGCGGGGAACGTCAGCGGCGGGCGAGCCTGCTCCGGGTCGGCAGGTGCGCGGTCCTCGCCCGCGTCGGAGCCCCCGGTGCCCGTGCCCGCCCCGCCCGCGACGGGCTGGGCCGGGCTCGCCGACGCCGCGGGCTCCG
>NZ_JABEMG010000169.1 GCF_013004695.1 Promicromonospora citrea | reverse complement strand
CTCGTGCGCACCCCGGTGGCCGAGGAGCTCGACCGGCTGGCGGCGTGCCGCGCGGCGGCCTCCCGCGCCGCGGCCTGAGCACCTGCGTCGCCGGGGGAGGATAGGCGCATGACACGCCTGCACGTCCCCGTCACGCTGCGCTGGTCCGACCTCGACGCGTATCAGCACGTCAACAACGTCGCGATGTTCCGCCTCCTGGAGGACGCGCGCATCACCGCCTTCTGGCAGCACCCCGAGGCGCCGGAGGGCGAGGCGTGGCCGACGGCGGTGGTGCCGACGGGGCCGGACGCCGACTCGCACACCCTCGTGGCGGGCCAGCGCATCGAGTACCTGCGCCCCCTGCTGTTCACCCGGACGCCCGTGCGCGTGGAGATGTGGCTCGGTCGCATCGGCGGGGCGAGCGCCGAGGTCTGCTACGAGGTGCACGACGGCGCGGCGAGCATGCCCCGCAGCGGGCCGACGTCGGGCGGCGCACCGTACGCACGGGCGTCCACGACCCTCGTGTTCGTCGATGCCGCCACCAACCACCCGCGGCGCCTCACGGAGGCCGAGCGGCTGGCGTGGAAGGAGTTCGAGGAGGAGCCGATCACCTTCCGCCGGGGCTGAGCACCGCGGATCACTTTTCAACCCGACGTTTCTCGCCTTTGGCGGCCCTCAAAGACGAGAAACGTCGGGTTGAAAGGTGATCGGGCGTCGACGGAGCCGCCGAGTGGTGTCTTCCTGTCCGAATTGGTAGGTTCATCCGCCTTGGTTCGGAGACGGAGGAATGGTGGAGCTGCCCCCGCATCACGTCGACCCGGTCTCGCTGCACGAGGTCGTCCACGACGTCCCGGCGGCACGCGCCCTGCTCGCCGAGCTCGCGAGGGACGGCGGCGACGAGCTGCTCGCCGCCCGCGTCGACCTGCTGCGGGCGCTCGCGCCGGACTCCGACGACCCGGACGCGCAGCTCACCGAGGCCGAGCGGCTGGGCTGGCGCGCGGTCGGCCTGGCGGGCGGCCCGGCCGACGAGGTCGCGGCGGCCCACGCGCACGCGGACGAGGTGCCGCTCGGTGCGGTCGCGCCCGTGCTGCGGCTCGCTCACGTGCTCCAGCGGCGGCACCGGTTCGCGGAGGCCGACCTGCTGTTCGGGCTCGCGCTCGAGGCGACGCGCTACCACGGCGAGCACGCCGCGAGCATCGAGCACGCGCGCCGGCTCGAGTTCCGCACCCTGTACCACTGGGGGCTGTGCCGGTACGAGCAGGCGCTCGACGTGCACGCCGAGCAGGCCCGGCCGTACCTCGGCGAGGCGCTGGCGCTCTTCGTGCGCGCGGGCGAGCTCCGGGTCGAGGCGCGGGCCACGGCGCAGGAGGTCGAGCGGGTGCGCCGGGCCGTGCAGGCCGCACGCGACCGCCTGGCCGAGCTCGGGGCCTAGCCCGGGCCCGGCGCCCGCCGCGGGGGACCGAGGCGTCGGGCGGGCCTCAGGCGGGCAGCCGGATCATGCCCTCCTGGCCGGCCGAGGCGACCAGGACGCCGTCCTGGTAGACGCCGGCGGTGCCCAGCGCGCGGCCGCCCTGCGCGGTGGGGGAGGTCTGCACGAAGAGCATCCACTCGTCCACGTGGACGTCGCGGTGCCACCACATGCCGTGGTCGAGGCTCGCCATCGGCACCGAGGCGCCGACCTCCTGCCACGACTTGCCGGCCGCGCGCAGCGCGGGCTCGAGCATGAGCTGGTCGCACGCGAACGCCAGCAGCGCGCGGTGCATGGACTGTTCCTTGACGGCGAGCGGGCGCCGCGTGCGCATCCACACGAGCTGCGTGGCGGGCGGCCTGCCGCCCTCGGCCACGGCGGTGTCGGGGTGCAGGTAGAGCGAGCCGCCCACGTGGCGCAGCTCGAACGCCGAGTCGGCCCAGAACCGCGCCCGCGCGTCCACGCCCGGCGGCAGGTCGGCGAGCTCCTCGAACGCCGAGCCGACCTCCTCCGGGGGCGGCACGTCCTGCGGCATCGGCATGTGGTGCTCGTAGCCGGGCTGGTCCTCCTGGAACGAGGCGATCATCGACAGGATCGGCTTGCCGAACTGGATCGCGTGGGTGCGGCGCGCGCTGAACGAGCGCCCGTCGCGCAGCCGCTCGACCGCGAAGTCGATGGGCTCCTCGAGCCGCCCCTCGCGGAGGAAGTAGCCGTGCAGGGAGTGGATCAGCCGGCCCTCCGGCACGGTGCGGTCCGCGGCGAGGATGGCCTGCGCGAGCACCTGCCCGCCGTAGGCGCGGTTGGCCGGGCCGGGCACGCTGGCGCCGCGCAGCACGTCCTCCTCGCCCCGCGGGCCCCATCCCTCCAGGTGCCGCAGCTCGAGCACCTCCAGGAGGCGGTCGAGCGCGTCGGGCTGGGCGTCCGGGTCCTGGCCGGGGGAAGGGGGTGTGGGGGTGGCGTCCACGCGGGGCGTCTCCTTCGTGCTCTGTCTCGTCGTCTGGCGGAGCGTCCGGCTAGTCGTCGAACGTGTTGATCATGCTGAAGGCCGCGCGCTCCAGGTAGTCCCAGAGCTGGGACTCGTGGAGCGGGGCGAGCCCCAGGCCGTCCACCGCGGTGCGCATGTGCGCGAGCCAGCGGTCCCGGGCGTCCGGGTTCACCTTGTACGGCGCGTGCCGCATCCGCAGCCGGGGGTGGCCGCGCTGCTGGGAGTACGTGGTCGGGCCGCCCCAGTACTGCTCCAGGAAGAGCGTGAGCCGCTCCTTCGCCGGCCCCAGGTCCTCCTCGGGGTACATGGGGCGCAGCACCGGGTCGTCCGCGACGCCGTCGTAGAACGCGTCGACGAGGCGGACGAACGTGTCGTGCCCGCCGACCGCGTCGTAGAAGGATTCCTCTGTCACGCCTGTCATCCTGCCACCAGCCGGTGACGCGACGGCCCCGCGGACGCCCGCGCGGCACGCCGTGTGAGCAGATCGACACCAGGGCGGGCAGAAGGCTTGCCTGTGCCGATAGGCTGGTCGCAGACCTGCAGCGACGCACGGTGGGAGATGACACATGTCCAAGGCTGACCAGATCCTCGCGGCCCTCGGGGGAACCTCGAACGTCGTCGAGCTGGAACCCTGCATCACCCGGCTCCGGGTCGAGGTGAGCGATCCCTCCCTCGTGGACGAGCCGGGCCTCAAGTCGTCGGGGGCGTTCGGCGTCGTCCGCTCCGGCCGGGTGGTCCAGGTCATCGTCGGGCCGGAGGCCGACAACCTCGCCGCGGAGCTCGACACGCTCCGGGTGTAGTGACGCGCGCCGCTCGCGTCGCGGTCGGGCCGGGTGCGCCCGCGACCGCGACGCGAACGGCCTGTGAAGGTCGCGCAGGAGTCGCACGTACCGTGCGGGACCCGGCGGGCGAGCGCGTCGCTGCCCGGTAGGTTGGGCGCCGTGCTCGATTCTGTTGCCGCCTCCCTCTTCGAGAACGCGGAGGACTTCTGGGACTGGTTCCTGGACAAGCCTCTGACGATCATCCTCATCCTGCTGTTCGGCACCATCGCGATCGGGGTGCTGCGCCGGGTGGTCACCGCGCTGGCCGAGCGCATCGCGAACG
This sequence comes from Promicromonospora citrea, assembly GCF_013004695.1. Classification (GTDB taxonomy): domain Bacteria; phylum Actinomycetota; class Actinomycetes; order Actinomycetales; family Cellulomonadaceae; genus Promicromonospora; species Promicromonospora citrea. The sequence continues at coordinate 4,341 of NZ_JABEMG010000169.1, read as the reverse complement.
GGCAGAAGCCGCGTGCCGTCGAGCGGCGGGCCGCGGCGCCGGGCGACGCGGCCCCGACCGACATCGGGACGAACGGCCGCCGCCGCAAGAAGAACGCCCTCTCGCCGCAGGCCCTCGCCGACGTGTTCGTCGCCGCCAACCCGCGCGCCGCCGAGCGCAGGGCGCAGCGGGCCCGGACGGTCGGTTCGGTGCTCAACTCGTCGATCAACATCGTGATCGGCACCGTCATGGCCCTGTGGATCCTGCAGACCGTCGGGCTGAACATCGCGCCGCTGCTGGCCACCGCGGGGGTCGCGGGCGTCGCGATCGGCTTCGGCGCCCAGAGTCTGGTCAAGGACTTCATCTCGGGCATCTTCCTGCTCATCGAGGACCAGTTCGGGGTGGGGGACATCGTCGACCTCGGTGGCGGGGTCTCGGGGACGGTCGAGGCGATGGGCCTGCGGCTGACCCAGGTGCGGGCGTTCGACGGCACCCTCTGGTACGTCCGCAACGGCGAGATCCTGCGGGCCGGCAACAGCACGCAGGAGTGGAGCCGCGCCGTGGCCTCGATCCAGGTGCCGCCCGACGTCGACGTCGACGTCGTGCGCGCCGCGCTCGGGCGCGCCGTCGACGCGGTGCAGCAGGACCCGGAGGTCGCGGAGAGCCTGCTGGAGACGCCGTCGGTGCGCGGCGTCGACGCGGTGGACCGCCTGGGCCTGACCTTCACGCTGCATGCCCAGGTGCGGCCGGCCCAGCAGTGGCTCGTCGCCCGGGCGCTGCGCAGCGCGGCGCACGCGGCGCTCCTGCAGCAGGGCATCGTCGCCAGCTCGGGGCCGGTCGACGCCGCCGCGGCGGAGCGCGCGACCCGCGAGCAGGGGTGAGCCCCGGCAGGCTCGCCGGTCGGCCATTTGGCCGGACACGCCCGCCTTACGCCCCGTGAGCGCCGGGAACTGGCAAGATCTTTCCTTGTGACCGACGAACCGATGAACGGGCCCGGCCAGGAAGGCTCTACCGTGCCGCCCGAGCTCGCCGAGCTCGCGGCGGCGCACGGCGTCCAGTGCGAGTACACCGACCACGACGGGAACCTGCAGCAGGTGAGCGCGTCGACGCTCGTCGCGGTGCTGGAGGCGCTGGGCGTGCCCGCGTCGACGCCTGCCGCCGTCACGGCGAGCCTCGAGCGCAGCAGGGACGACGAGTGGCGTGCCGTGCTGCCCCCGACGGTCGTGGTGCGGGAGGGCACCGAGGCGCAGGTGCCCGTGCACGTCGCCGACGGTGCCGACGTGTCCGTCTGGGTCGAGCTCGAGCTGTCGGAGGCGCCCGTCATGCCGGCCGGTGCGACGCCGTGGCGCGTCACCGGTCCGCAGCAGACGGGCACGGCGACCGGCTCGTTCGCGACCGTGCGCGGCACCCGCGTGCCGCTGCGGCAGGCCGACGTCTTCGTCGAGCCGCGCACGGTGGACAGCCGCAAGGTGGGCCGGGCGACCTTCGTGGTGCCCGACGACCTCCCGCTCGGCTGGCACACGCTGCACGCCGAGTCGGGCGGGCAGACGGCGCAGGCGTCGCTCGTCGTGACGCCGCAACGGCTCGCGCTGCCCGAGGAGGTCGCCCGCAAGCAGGCCTGGGGCTTCCTCGTCCAGCTCTACTCGGTGCGCTCGCGCGACTCCTGGGGCATGGGTGATCTTGCCGACCTGGGCGACCTCGCGTGGCAGACGGCGCACAACGGCGGCGCCGACTTCGTGGGCGTCAACCCGCTGCACGCCACGGAGCCGATCACGCCCGTGACACCGAGCCCGTACCTGCCGACGTCGCGCCGGTTCATGTCGCCGCTCTACATCCGGGTCGAGGACATCCGCGAGACGGCGTACCTCTCGGCGGCCGACCGCTCGCTCGTCGAGTGGGCGGCGGAGCCGGTGCGCGAGCTGTCCGAGGACGCGGGGCCGATCGACCGCGACGCCGTCTGGGAGGCCAAGAAGGCGGCCCTCGAGGTCGTCTATACCGCGCCCCGCTCGGCCGCCCGGCAGACCGCCTTCGACGAGTACGTGCTCGCGCAGGGCAAGGGCCTCATCGACTTCGCGACCTGGTGCGCGATCACGGAGCACCTGGACGGCCGCGACTGGCCGCCCGAGCTCGCCGACCCCTCCTCGCCCGGCGTCGCGACGCTGCGCAGCGCGCGCGCCGACCGCGTGCAGTTCTACTGCTGGCTGCAGTGGGTGGTCGACGAGCAGCTCCGGGCCGCGCACCGCGCCGGGCTGGACGCGGGCATGCGCCTGGGCGTGCTCAAGGACCTGGCGGTCGGCTCGTCGCCCGAGGGCGCGGACTCGTGGGCCGACGCCGCCGTCCTCGCGCGGGGCGTCTCGGTCGGTGCCCCGCCGGACATGTACAACCAGCAGGGCCAGAACTGGAGCCCGGCGCCGTGGCACCCGAAGGCGCTCGCCAAGGCTGGCTACGCGCCGTACCGCGACCTGCTGCGCACCGCCATGCGGCACTGCGGCGCCCTGCGCATCGACCACGTCCTGGGACTGTTCCGCCTCTGGTGGATCCCGGGCGGGGCGCGCGCGTCCGCCGGCGCGTACGTGAGCTACGACCACGAGGCGCTCATCGGCATCCTGTGCCTCGAGGCGCAGCGGGCCGGCGTGACGATCATCGGCGAGGACCTCGGCACCTTCGAGCCCTGGATCCGCGACTACCTCGCCGAGCGCGGCATCCTCGGCACCTCGGTGCTGCTCTTCGAGCGCGACGAGGACGGCCGTCCGGTCGAGCCCGAGGCCTACCGCAGCGCCGCGCTGGCCACCGTGACCACGCACGACCTCCCGCCGACGGCCGGGTACCTCGCCGGTGAGCACGTGGACCTGCGCGAGCGGCTCGGCCTGCTCACGGAGGACGCGACGGTGCTGCGCGGCAAGGCCCGCGCCGAGCGCGAGTCGCTGGTGGAAGCGTTGTCGCGGCGCGGCCTGACGACGTTCGACCCGTCGGAGCGCGAGCTCGTCGAAGGGCTGCACAGGTACCTGCGGGACACGCCGGCGGCGCTGGTCGGCGTCCACCTCACCGACGCGGTGGGGGAACGGCGCGCCCAGAACCAGCCCGGCACCGACACCGAGTACCCCAACTGGAAGGTGCCGCTCGCCGACTCGACGGGCGCCGTCGTCCTGCTGGAGGACCTGTTCGCCAACCCGCGGCTGCGGTCGCTGGTGGCGGTGCTCAACGAGGAGTAGGTCCCGGACGCACACGAGCCGGGTGTCGGCTCCCCGTCCTGACCAGGACGGGGGCCGGCACCCGGCTCGCGTGCTGCGGGCCCGGCGTCAGGCCTGCCCGATACCCGCGCGGGCGATCGAGAAGCCGGCCTTGCTCTCGTCGACGACGCAGGTCATGCCGGTCTCGGCGCTGGTGCACGTGAACCCGTGCGCCGACTTCGACTCCCCGTACTGGAGGATCGCGGTCTTCTTCGGCGCCTTCTTCGGCTGCTCCTCGCGCGGGATGCACGGCTGCGTCACGTTGCCGCTCGAGTCCACCTTGGCCACGAAGCCCGACGCGCCACCGCACGAGTCGTCGGGTGCGGGCTTCTGGTTCAGCTCGGCGATGCCGCAGGCCGCGGCGTCCGCGGAGATCGTGCACGTGATGTTCAGCGACGGCGCGGCGAACGTCTCGACGTCGGCGCCACCGTTGGTCTCGAGCCCGGTCGGGGCCGACGGCTCGGTCGACTGCTCGGCGACCGTCGACGGGCTGCCCGCCGGGTCGTCGTCGGACGAGAACAGGCTCGCCGCGAACACGATGGCCGCGACGACCAGCACCACGTCGAGCGCGATGAACGCGATCCAGCCCGGGCTGAGCCGACGGCGCGGCTCGGGCTCCGGCGCGGCGCCGTACCCGGCCTGCGGGTAGACCGGCTGACCGTACTGGTCGTAGCCCTGGGGCGGCGGGTAGCCCTGCGGGGCGTACTGGCCGCCGGGCGGCGTCTGGGGGGCGTAGCCCTGCTGCGGCGCGTACCCCTGGGGCTGGGGCGCCTGCTGCGGGTAGGCCTGCGGCTGCGGCGCGTAGCCCTGCGGGTACTGCTGCTGTGGCTGCTGCGCGTAGTACTGCTGCGTCATCGCCGGGTCGGCAGACCTCACCCCGGAGCCCACCCCGCCGTTCGCCCCGTTGTGCACGGAGTGCACGACCGGGGCCCCCGGCGCCGCGGGCGCGGGGGTCACGGCCTGCGCGAACTGGTTCGCGGGTGAGATGGCCGGCGGCATGCGGTTCGACGCGGACACGCGCTGGACCGGCCCCTGCTGCACGGGGGTCGGTGCGGTGGGCGGGTGCTCCTCGTGGGACGGAGCACCCGGCTCCTCGCCGGGACCCTCGCCGGGCGGCGGCGGGGGCGGCGGC
>NZ_JABEMG010000168.1 GCF_013004695.1 Promicromonospora citrea | reverse complement strand
GAGATCTGGTGTTCGCGTCGAGATCTGGTCGTGCACCACCAGATCTCGACGCGAACACCAGATCTCAGCGGGCCAGCGGGCCAGCGGGCGTCAGCGCCGGAGCGGGCCGCCGCGGGCGTCGAGGCGGTCCAGCAGGCGCGGCAGCACGCCGCCGAGGCGCAGGCCGTCGTGCTCGTGCTCGTTGGTGACCCAGGCCTCGACGTTGCCCACGTGCGCCGCGGTCTCGAGCGAGAGCTCGGCGTCGACGAACATGTCGTCGAAGTAGACGGCGGCCTCGACCGGCACCTCGTTCTCGGCGAGGCGGTGCAGGTCGTACAGGTCGCGCCAGTCCTGCCGCTCGGCGAGCGCGTGCGCCGCCGCCTCGAAGGGCCGCAGCGCGCGGATCTCGGCGAACATCCAGGGGTAGATCATCTCGCCCGTGAACAGCAGCGGGCGGGCGGACTCGTCGAACGCCGGGTCGGCGTCGCGCACGGACTGGGCGGCCCACGCGGTCGGGCCCGTGTGGGACTGCGCGTAGATCGACTCGTGCAGCACCGCGTACAGGGGGTTGGTCGCGAACGACGTCTCCGCGGCCACCGTGGCGAGGAACGTGTCGCTCAGCGGGCCGCCGTGCGGGGAGTCGAACGCCTCGTCGACGATCCAGTGCACACGCTCGAAGCCGGGCTTCATGCCGAAGTCCATGCCGAGCGTCTGGAACCGCCGCGTGGACAGCACGTCGCCGCCGGGCTCGGTGACGCCGCCCGAGGCGAGCCGGTCGGCGATCTGCCCGAGGGTCTTCACCGCGTGCGGGTAACGGGCGCGGAACCGCTCGTTCTTCGCCACCACGCGCGGCTGGGTGCGCTCGTACACCTCGCGCGCCGACGCCGTGAGGCCCGGTAGCCCGCCCGTGACGAGGCTCGCGTTCAGGCCCTCGGGCGCGAGCGACAGGTACGACATGGTGACGAACCCGCCGTACGACTGACCCAGCGACGTCCAGCGGCGGCCCTCGAACAGGGTCTGCCGGACGTGCTCGGCGTCGCGCACGATGTTGTCGGCCCGGAAATGGGCGAGGTACTCGGCCTGGTCGCGGGCGCCGCCGAGCGCGCCGAGCGTCGACCCGCGCACGGGGGTGGAGCGGCCGGTGCCGCGCTGGTCGAGCAGGATCACGCGGAACCGCTCGAGCGCCGCGCCGATCCAGCCCTCCGGGCCGGTCGGGCGCGGGCCCTTGCCGCCGGGGCCGCCCTGGAGGAACACCAGCAGCGGCAGGTCCTCGGTGCGTCGGGCGGGGTCGACGAGCTCGCGTGCGAAGACCGACAGCGCGGGTGACCCGTCGGGCTGGGACCAGTCCAGCGGGACGTCGACGGAGTGGTCGGTGACGTGGACGCCGGGGAGCGTGTAGCTGATGGGCACGCCCACACGGTAGCGGGCGGGTCAGCCGTCCTGCGCGGCGGGGCGTTGCATTGTTGGAGTGGCTGCTCTAATAATTGAGCATGACCACCACGCAGGTACGCCAGCCGGCGTCCGTCCCCCTGCTCGTCGGGCTGGGCGCGCTCGCGCTCGGCGGTGTGCTCGGCTGGGCCGCCCCCGTGCTCGCACGCGGTCTGGTCGGGCTTGTCGACGCGACGCCGCTGCCCGTGCCGGGGGTCGTGCGGACGGTCGGCGCCCTCTCGCTGCCCTGGTCGCTCGGGATCTTCGGCGTGCTCGGCCTCGTGGCCGCCGTCGTCCTCCTGCTGGCCGTCGTGGACGAGGCGCCGTCGCTCACCGTGGCCCGCGACCACCTCGAGCACGAGAAGCAGCACGACGCCGCCTGGGTCGAGCGGTCCGAGGTGGGCACCGCCTACCGCGACGGCGCGGACCTGGTCCTCCTGCGGCCCGACGGCGGCCTGCGCGCCCGGCTCGACATCGACACCCTGTCCCGCGCCCGGGTCGCCGCAGCGCTGGCGGAGCACGGCTGGCCGTGGACCGACGCCGACCCGTACGACGACCGCTACGAGCGGTGGGTCGACGGTCGGCCGGGCTTCAGCGCGCAGGAGCACGACGTGCTGCGCCGTCGGCTCGCCGAACGCAAGGACGCGGCCGCCCGGCGCGCGGCGGACCACGAGCTCGCCGCGCTCGGGCTGGTCGCGCGCGTGCGGGGCGACCGGCTGCAGGTACGCCGGGCCGCGCGCGCCGGACAGCAGGCCCGTGGCACGGACCGTTGACCCCGAGCGGTACGCCGCACGGCGGCTCGCCATTATCGACGCGGCGCTGACCGTCTTCGCCGAGCGCGGCTACGACGGCGCGACGACGGCCGCGATCTGCCGGCAGGCGGGGATCGGCTCGGGCACGTTCTTCCACTACTTCCCGACGAAGCGCGACGTGCTGCTGGCGATCCTGCGGCTCGGCATCGAGGACGTGCGGGAGCGCGCGGCGCGCTATGCGGGGCGCACCGATCCGCTCGGCGTGCTCCTGGACATCGTCGCGGAGCACGCGCAGGACGCCGCCGACCCGCGCATGCCCGGTTTCGTGCGCGCCGTCGGCGGCATCATGACGCAGCCCGACGTCGCGGAGCTGCTGCGCGAGGACACCGAGGTCCAGCACGCGCTCCTGCGGCCGTGGGTCGAGCAGGGGCAACGGGCGGGAGCGGTCCGCACCGACCTGCCGGCGTCGCGGATCGTGTCATGGCTCTACCTGCTCACGGACGGCTTCCTCGGGCAGGCGGCGTCGGACGACGGGTTCGTCCCGGCGGACGAGGCCGAGGTGCTCGTCGACACCGCGCGGCGCTTCCTCGCGCCGTGGAGCGGCATCGCGCCGTGAGCAGCCTCGCACCGTGAGCGGGACGCGACGACGCCCGGGCCACGCGGGTGGCCCGGGCGTCGGCGGGGCAGGTCAGCTCACGTCGGAGTCGACCCAGTCGAACGTCTTGGTCACGGCCTTCTTCCAGTTGCGGTAGAGGCGCTCGCGCTCGTCCTCCTCCATGGCCGGCTCCCAGCGGCGGTCCTCGGCCCAGTTGGCGACGACGTCCGCCTCACCCTGCCAGAAGCCGACGGCGATGCCCGCGGCGTAGGCGGCGCCGAGCGCCGTCGTCTCGGCGACGACCGGCCGCACGACGGGGACGCCGAGCTGGTCGGCCTGGAACTGCATGAGCAGCTCGTTGGCGATCATGCCGCCGTCGACCTTGAGCTCGGTGAGGTCGACGCCCGAGTCGGCCCGCATGGCGTCCATGACCTCGCGGGTCTGGTACGCCGTCGCCTCGAGCGCGGCCCGCGCGATGTGGTTCATGTTCACGTAGCGGGTCAGCCCGACGAGCGCGCCGCGTGCGTCGGGCCGCCAGTACGGCGCGAACAGGCCGGAGAACGCGGGCACGAAGTAGGCGCCTCCGTTGTCCTCGACCTTGCGGGCCAGCCACTCGATGTCGGGCGCGTCGTGGAACAGGCCCAGGTTGTCCCGCAGCCACTGGACCAGCGACCCCGTGACCGCGATCGACCCCTCCAGCGCGTAGACCGGGTCGGCGTCGCCGATCTTGTAGCAGACCGTGGTCAGCAGGCCGTTCTCCGAGGCCACCTTCTCCGTGCCCGTGTTGAGCAGCATGAAGTTGCCGGTGCCGTAGGTGTTCTTGGCGGTGCCCACCTCGAAGCAGGCCTGGCCGAAGGTCGCGGCCTGCTGGTCGCCGAGGATGCCCGCGATCGGCACGCCGGGCACCATGCCGCGGGGCCGGCCCTCGCCGTACACCTCCGACGAGGAGCGGATCTCGGGCAGCATCGACAGCGGGATCCCCATGTCCGCGGCGATGTCCTCGCGCCACGAGAGGGTGTCGAGGTCCATGAGCATGGTGCGGGAGGCGTTCGTGACGTCGGTGACGTGCACGCCGCCGTCGACGCCGCCCGTCATGTTCCACAGCACCCACGAGTCCGTGTTGCCGAACAGCAGGTCGCCGCGCTCGGCCGCCTCGCGGGCGCCCTCGACGTTGTCGAGGATCCACTTGACCTTCGGTCCGGAGAAGTAGGTGGCCAGCGGCAGGCCGACGACCGACTTGTACTTGTCCGGGCCCTCGGAGCCGCCGAGCTCGTCGACGATCGCCTGCGTGCGGGTGTCCTGCCAGACGATCGCGTTGTAGACGGGCTTGCCCGTGGTCTTGTCCCACACCACGGCGGTCTCGCGCTGGTTGGTGATGCCGATCGCCGCGAGATCCGTGTGGTTGACGTTCGCCTTGGTGAGGGCGAGGCCGACCACCTGGCGCGTGTTGTCCCAGATCTGCTCGGGGTTGTGCTCGACCCAGCCCGCCTTGGGGAAGATCTGGTCGTGCTCGAGCTGCCCGGTGGACACGATGGTCCCCGCGTGGTCGAAGACGATCGCCCGGGTGCTCGTGGTGCCCTGGTCGATCGCGAGTACGTAGTCAGCCATCGGAGTTGACTCCCTTGTCTGTTCGGGGGGTGTCTGCGTGGGGGACGGTCAGGCGGGGCGGGTCACGAGATCGCCGCGGAGAGCAGGCCGCCGAGCGCGCCACCGATCAGCGGGCCGACCACCGGGACCCACGAGTAGCCCCAGTCGCTGGAGCCCTTGCCCGGGATCGGCAGGACGGCGTGGGCGATGCGGGGGCCGAAGTCGCGGGCCGGGTTGATGGCGTACCCCGTGGGGCCACCGAGGCTGGCGCCGATGCCGACCACGAGCAGCGCGGCGGCCAGCGGACCCAGGTCGCCGGGCCAGTTGGCGAAGGACAGGACGATGAACACCAGCATGAACGTGCCGAGGACCTCGGTGACGACGTTCCAGCCGTACGAGCGGATCTCCGGGCCGGTCGAGAAGACGCCGAGCTTCACGGCGGGGTCGGCGTCCTGGTCGAAGTGCTGCTTGTAGGCGAGGTAGGCGAGGACCGCGCCGACGAACGCGCCGACGAGCTGCGCGACCCAGTAGATCAGCAGGTTGCCGAACGTCGCGGGGACGCCCTCGGCGAACTCCTCGGCGCCGCTGGACAGGATGCCGAGCGTGACGGCCGGGTTGATGTGGCCGCCCGATCTCATGGACACGAACACACCGGCGAAGACCGCGAGGCCCCAGCCGAAGTTGATCATCAGCCAGCCGCCGTTGAACCCCTTGGTGCGGGGCAGGATGGCGTTCGCCACCACGCCGGCACCACCGAGGATCAGGATCATGGTCCCGAGCAGCTCCGGGACCACGATGTCCGTGAATGCGTTCATCGCTGACTCGCTTTCTGCCGACAGCGTTGTCGGCGTCCGGGGGTACGTTCCTCAGCTCGTTCTGTCGTGCGGTCGTTCAGCTCCGCAGCGGCTGCCGGGCCGCGACGTCGGGCGTGGACAGCCGGGCACGCTCGGCGGTCTCGTCGTCGGGCGCCTCCTCGGCCACCCGCTCGGCCTCGATCCGGGCCGCCCAGGCCCCGAGCTCGCGCTCGGTGTCGGAGGCGTCCCAGCCCAGCAGCGGCCCGACGACGGCGGCGACCTCCTCGGCCGCGGCGGTGCCGCGGTCGGGCACCTCGTAGACGAGCCGCGTGCGGTGCGCGAGCACGTCCTCCAGGTGGAGGGCGCCCTCGTGGCTCACCGCGTAGTGCACTTCCGCGCGGAGGTACGCGGGGGCGTTCTCGAGCGGCGCGGCGAGCGACGGGTCGGCGTCGCACAGCTCGACGATCTCCGCGAGGTTGGCGCCGTACCGGTGCAGCAGGTGGTCCAGCAGCGGCGGCGACCAGCCGAACCGCTTGCCCCACGTGCGCGCCTGGCGCTGCACGGCCCGGAGGCCGACGGCGCCCGTCAGCGGGATCTGGTGCGTGATCGACGGCAGGGCGGCGGACCGCTGGCCGATCGCGAAGTCGACGGCGTCCTTGGCCATGACGCGGTACGTCGTGAGCTTGCCGCCCGCGATGACCGTCAGGCCCGGCGTCGGCGACGCCACCGTGTGCTCACGGCTCACCTTGGCGCTGCTCGTGCCCTCCTTGGTGCCCGGCTGCAGCAGCGGGCGCAGGCCCGCGTAGGTGCCGATGATGTCCTCGCGGGTCAGCGGGTGGGCCAGGACGGCGTTGGCGTGGTCGAGCACGTAGTCGATGTCGGCGCTCGTGGCCACGGGGTGCGTGGGGTCGAGGTCCCACGGGGTGTCCGTCGTGCCGATGATCCAGTACCGGCTCCACGGGATGACGAACAGCACGGACTTCTCGGTCTGCAGGATGAGGCCGGCGTTGCCGCGGATGCGCTCGCGCGGCACCACGAGGTGCACCCCCTTGCTCGCCAGCACGCGCAGCCCGCCCTCCGAGCCCGCGAGGGCCTCGGTCTCCTCGGTCCAGACGCCGGTCGCGTTGATGACGGCCCGCGCGCGGACGGTGATCTCGCGGCCGGTCTCGAGGTCGACCACGACGGCGCCGTTCACGGCACCCGTCGCGCCCTGCGTGAGGCTCACGACCTGCGTGCGGCTCGCGGCGTGCGCGCCGTAGCTCGCCGCGGTGCGCACGAGGGTGGCGACGAGGCGTGCGTCGTCGACCGAGGCGTCCCAGTACTGCACGGCGCCGACGGCGGCGTCGTGCGCGAGGTCCGGGAACTTCGCCTCCATCTGGCTCTTGCTCAGGTGCCGGTGGAACGGCATCGGCCGGCGGCCGGGCGTGAGCGTCGCGAGCACGTCGTACAGCGCGATGCCCGTGCCCACGTAGGCCCGCTCCCAGACGCGGTGCTCGAGCGGATACAGGAACGGGACCGGCCGCACCAGGTGGGGTGCGAGGTCCCGCAGGAGGAGGTCGCGTTCGGTCAGCGCCTCGTGGACGAGCTCGAAGTCGAGCATCTGCAGGTAGCGGAGCCCGCCGTGGACCAGCTTGCTGCTCCGGCTGGACGTGCCCTGCGCCCAGTCCTGCGCCTCGACGACGGCGGTGGACAGGCCGCGTGTCACCGCGTCGAGCGCGATGCCCGCGCCGGTGACGCCGCCTCCGATCACCAGGACGTCGAGCTCTGCCGACGGGCTCACGCTGGCCTCGAGGGCCGCCAGCGCTTGCGCCCTCGCTTCTGCGGTCAGCCGTGTGGATGCCATGCGCCAAACACACCACGCCTTCCGGTACTTGGCAACACCTTTGCCGTGTCTGGTGGGGTGTGTCGGGATGTTCTCTTGCTCACGTCCGGGTGCCGTCCAGAATCGGTCAGGTGATATGCCCGCTTTGTCGGGTGGGGCCGGGCTGCCCCGGCGCCTGCGCGGCAGCGGCGTCCGGCCTGTGCGCGCCGCGGGCGAGCGCGCCGGTGGCCGCCGTAGGGTGACGCCGTGACGACCTCCCAGGTGCCTGCGGCCCCCGTGATCCGGCCCGCCCTGCCCGCTGACGTCCGCACCATCCGCGACCTCGTCGAGCCGCTCAGCCGCGAGCGCATCCTGCGCCCGTACGAGATGGTCGGGTACTACGAGGCGGTGCAGGAGTTCCTCGTGGCGACCGACCCCGCGGCGTCCGACGCGCCGGCGATCGGTTGCGGGGCGCTCCACGTCATGTGGGAAGACCTCGCCGAGGTGCGCACCTTGGCCGTGCACCGGGACTGGCGCGGACGCCGCGTGGGGCACGCCCTGCTCGAGGCGCTGGTCGACCGCGCGCGGGCGCTCGGGCTGCGCCGGGTGTTCTGCCTGACGTTCGAGGTCGCCTTCTTCGCCGCGCACGGGTTCCGCGAGATCGACGGCACGCCCGTGACGCCGGAGGTCTACGCCGAGCTGCTGCGCTCCTACGACGAGGGCGTCGCCGAGTTCCTGGACCTGGCGCGGGTCAAGCCGAACACGCTGGGCAACTCGCGCATGCTGCTGGAGCTCTGAGCCGCGCGGGCGGGGGGCTCACGCGAGCGGGAGGTGGAGGCGGCCCGCCTCGTCCTGCTCGGCGAGGCCGTCCTCGACCAGGCCCGCGATCGCGCGGTCGAGCTGCGCGGCGTCGGGCCACGAGGTGGCGAGCACCGCGCGGTCGACGGGCGCGTCGGCCTGGCGCAGGTGCGCCATGACCCGGCCGCGCGCCTGGCGGTCGGTGCCGGTCCACGCCTGGGTGCGGCGCCGGTCCGCGTGCGCGTCCGGCGGGTACCCCGCGCGGCG
>NZ_JABEMG010000167.1 GCF_013004695.1 Promicromonospora citrea | reverse complement strand
CCTGCTCGATGGCTCGGCGGACGGCGCGCACGCGCGTGGTGGGGGAGGCGTCCGCCCGCAGCTCCTCGACGGCGCGTGCCAGGACGGCGCCGCGCAGGTCGGCCACGGAGGCGGTCACGTGGTGCTGCCCGGCGTCGACCCCCACGACGCGGCCCGCCCGGGGTGCGAAGGCGTAGCGACGGGCCGGGCGGCCCATGCGGTACTCGCCGGCGGCCCGCGCGTCGTCGAGCTCGCCGACCCAGCCGCGGGCCACGAGCTCGTCGCACAGCGCGAGCACGGTCGAGCGCGTCAGGCCGGTGTCGGCCATGACGTCGCTGGCCGTGAAGGTCGGCCGGTCCCAGACGAGCCGGAGGACGGCGGCCGCGTTGGTGTGCCGCAGCAGCCGCGCCGAGCTGGCCACGGGGTAGGAGTCCACCCCTTGACTCTAACCTGGGCGGCGTACATGATCGTGCGAGTAAATCTAGTCACTAGATTTAAACCTCGTGCCAGTGCCGGAGCGGGGCGGAACGCAAGGAGACGATCACGTGCCCGAACCCTCCCCTTCACCGTCGAAGGGACCGAGCCGGCGGTCCTTCCTGGCCGCGGGCCTCGTCGGTGCCGGTCTCGCGCTGACGGGGTGCGCCCCGTCGGGGCGGTCGGCAGCCGTGTCCTTCTACCAGTCCAAGCCCGAGGTCATCGGCTACTTCGACGAGCTGCTGGCCCGGTTCCGCGACGAGCGGCCGGGCATCCGGGTCGCCCACGACGTGACGACCGACCTCTCTGCCGGCTTCGCCCGCAGCGCGCCGCCGGACCTCGGGTGCTCCAACTACAACTTCGAGATCGCGCGGTTCGTCGAGCACGGCGCCCTCAGCGACCTCGGCGACATGCCGGAGGCCGACCGGGTCAACCCCGACCTGCTGCCGCTGATCGGCCTCACGGCGTCCTACCCGGGCCGCACCAGCGTGCTGCCCTACTCGCTCATGGTGGCGGGCGTGCTCTACAACCGGGAGATCTTCGACCGGCACGGCCTCGAGGTGCCGACCACGTGGTCCGAGCTCCTCGACGTGTGCGAGGCGCTGGCCGGTGCGGGCGTGACGCCGATCTACGCGACGTACACCGAGCCGTGGACCATCGGCCAGGGCCTGTTCGACTACACGGCGGGCGGCATGGTCGACGTCACGGCCTTCTTCCAGGCGCTCGCGGAGCAGGGCGCCGACACGGGCCCGGACTCGCCGGTCTCGTTCCGGAACCAGTTCCGCGAGCCGGTCGAGCGCATGCTCACCCTCACGCGCTACGTCAACCCCGACGCCGCGAACAAGGGCTACGGCGACGGCAACCTCGCCTTCGCCCGGGGCGAGGCGGCCATGTACTTCCAGGGCCCGTGGGCGCTCGCGGAGATCGCCAAGACGTCGCCCGAGCTCGACGTCGGCGTCTTCCCGCTGCCCATGACCGAGGACCCGGCCGACCGCAAGGTGCGCGTCAACGTGGACCTCGCGCTGTGGGTCCCCGAGATGTCGCCGCGGCAGGAGGCCGCGCGCGAGCTCGTGTCGTTCCTGCTGCAGCCGGACGTCGTGGACACCTACAACGCCGACAACCTCGGCTTCGGCGTCACGACGGACGCGCCGCCCGTCACGCACCCCGCCCTGGTCGAGGTGCAGCCCTACTACGACGCGGCGCAGTTCTACCTCGGCCCGTCGCAGCTCGTGCCCGAGTCGATCCCGCTGCACAACTACGTGCAGTCGCTCGTCACGGGCGCCGACCCGGACACCGTGCTGCGCACCCTCGACGCCGACTGGGCCCGACTGGCCCGCCGCTCCTGACCCGTTCCCGCCCTGACCCGTTCCCGCCCTGCCCCTACGTCCCGAGGACTCCACATGGCGATCCACGCCGCACCCGCCGCGAGCCGCACCGCCGCGGCCCCGGCCACGGGTGCCGCGGCGCGTCCCGCCCGACGACGGCGCGTCGACGCGACGTACTACCTGTTCCTGCTGCCCACCGTCGCGCTGTTCACGCTCGCGATCACGCTGCCCGCCGTCATGGGCGTCGTGTACAGCTTCACCGACTCCATCGGCTTCGGCGAGTACCGCTTCATCGGCCTGACCAACTACGCGGTGCTGTTCACCGACCCCGCGATCCTCTCCTCCTACGGCTTCACGGTCGGGTTCGCGCTCGTCACGGTGCTCGTCGTCAACGTCGTGGCGTTCCTGCTCGCGATCGGGCTCGCCGCCCGCATCCCGGCCCGCGCGGCGCTGCGCACCGTGTTCGTGCTGCCCATGGTGGTCTCCGGCATCGTCATCGCGTACGTGTTCAGCTTCCTGTTCTCCACCGCGCTGCCGCGGTTCGGGTCGGCGCTCGGTCTCGAGGCGCTGCAGACCAGCCTCCTGGCGAACCCCGACCTCGCGTGGACGGCGATCGTCGTCGTCACCGCGTGGCAGGCCGTGCCGTCGGCGCTGCTCGTCTACACGGCGGGCATCATGTCGATCCCCGACGAGGTGTACGAGGCCGCGAGCATCGACGGCGCGTCGGGGTGGCGGCAGCTGCGCACCATCACGCTGCCCCTGCTGGCCGGGTACGTGCTGATCAACGTCGTCATCGGCTTCAAGAACTTCCTCAACGCCTACGACGTCATCGTCGGCCTCACCGACGGCGGGCCCGGCACCGCGACCCGCAGCGTCGCGATGACGATCTTCTCCGGGTTCCAGGGCGGCGACTACGCCTACCAGATGGCGAACGCCACGATCTTCTTCCTCATCGCCCTCGTGCTGGCGCTGCTCCAGCTCCGGCTCACGCGCGGACGGGTGGCGGTCCGATGAGCCGGCGCGTCGACGTCCCCGTCACCGCGACCCTGCTGCTGTGCACGCTGGCCGTCCTGGTGCCGCTGTACGTCACCGTCACCATGGCGTTCAAGACCGGCGAGCAGGCCGTGGACGGCAACGCCTTCTCGCTGCCGTCGCCCGCGACCTTCGACGCCCTCGCCGAGGCCTGGCGGCTGACGTCCTTCCCGCGAGCCTTCACGGTGTCGGTGCTGGTCACGCTCGTGTCCGTCGTCGGAACGGTGATCCTCAGCTCCGCGGCCTCCTACGCCGTCGCGCGCAACTGGGACCGGCGGCTGTTCCGCTGGTCGTTCTTCTACCTGCTGGGCGCGATGTTCCTGCCGTTCCCCGTGCTCGCGCTGTCCCAGGTGCGGCTCACGGGGCTCGTCGGCCTCGACAACCCCGCGGGCGTCGCGATCCTGCACGTCATGTTCCAGCTCTCGTTCAGCACCCTGCTGTACACGGCGTTCCTGCGCTCGCTGCCCGCCGAGCTCGAGGAGAGCGCGCGGCTCGACGGCGCGACGACGTGGCAGGTGTTCTGGCGGCTCGTCTTCCCGCTCCTGGCCCCGATGAGCGCGACCGTGGGGATCTTCGCGTTCCTCGCGTCCTGGAACGACTTCATGATGCCGTCGATGATCACCGCGGATCCCGCGTTGCAGACCCTGCCCGTGGTGCAGAACATCTTCCAGAGCCAGTTCTCCAGCAACTACGACGTGGCGTTCGCGTCCTACCTCATGGCGATGGCGCCCGCGATCGTCGTCTACCTGTTCACGCAGCGCTGGGTGATGTCCGGGGTCACCCAGGGCGCCGTCAAGTAACCCGAGAGCCGCAGTACCGCACGTCTGAGACCGAGCAAGGAGACCGATCACCCCATGACCGAAGTGATGGACACCCGCCTGACCCCGGACGAGAGCGCGAGCGACGCCACCTGGTGGCGGCAGGCCGCCGTCTACCAGATCTACCCGCGGGCCTTCGCGGACGCCAACGGCGACGGCCTCGGCGACCTGCCCGGCATCACCGAGCGCGTGCCGTACCTGCGGCGCCTCGGCGTCGACGCGGTGTGGCTCAGCCCGTTCTACCCGTCGGCACTCGCCGACGGCGGGTACGACGTCGACGACTACCGCGACGTCGACCCGCGGCTGGGCACGCTCGAGGACTTCGACGCGCTCGTCGCCGCGCTGCACGGCGCCGGCATCAAGCTGATCGTCGACCTCGTGCCCAACCACACCTCCGACCGCCACCCCTGGTTCCAGGAGGCGCTCGCCTCGCCCAAGGGCTCGCCCGCGCGCGACCGCTACATCTTCCGCGACGGCAAGGGGCCCGACGGCGCCGAGCCGCCCGCGGACTGGCCGTCGACGTTCGGCGGGCCGGCCTGGGAGCCGGTCGGTGACGGGCAGTGGTACATGCACCACTTCGCGACCGAGCAGCCGGACCTCAACTGGAAGAACCCGGAGGTGCGCGCGGACTTCCTGCACACGCTGCGGTTCTGGTCGGACCGGGGCGTGGACGGGTTCCGCGTCGACGTCGCGCACGGGCTCGCCAAGGACCTCGGCGACGAGCTGCCCAGTCAGGCCGAGCTCGACGCGATGCCGTGGGACGGGAACCACCCGCTGTGGGACCGCGACGAGGTGCACGAGATCTATGCCGAGTGGCGCGGGGTCTTCAACTCCTACGACCCGCCCCGCACCGCCGTCGCCGAGGCGTGGGTGGCCGCCGACCGCCGCGCACGGTACGCGAGCGCGGAGGGGCTCGGGCAGGCGTTCAACTTCGACCTGCTCGAGGCGGACTTCGACGCCGCGCAGTTCCGCGAGATCATCACGTTCAACCTCGAGCTCGCGGCGTCGTCGGGCTCGTCGACGACGTGGGTGTTCTCCAACCACGACGTCGTGCGGCACGCCACGCGCTACGGCCTGCCGCCGCGCCGCACCGCCGACGGCGAGGTCCGCGAGAAGCAGGGCAAGAAGTGGCTCCTGGCCCGCGGCGCCGCGCCGGCGCTCGACCGTGAGCTGGGGCTGCGCCGGGCCCGCGCGGCGTCCCTGCTCGAGCTCGCGCTGCCCGGCTCGTCGTACCTGTACCAGGGCGAGGAGCTCGGGCTGCACGAGGTGCCCGATCTGCCGGACGAGGCGCGCCAGGACCCGACGTTCTTCCGGAGCCCTGGCGTCGACGTCGGCCGCGACGGCTGCCGCGTGCCGCTGCCCTGGACCCGCGAGGGTGCCTCGTTCGGGTTCGGCTCCGGGCCGGCGGACCTGCCGCAGCCGGACTGGTTCGGTGACTACGCCGTCGAGGTGCAGGACGGCGATCCCGGCTCGACGCTGAACCTGTACCGCAGGGCCCTGGAGCTGCGCCGCGAGCTGCAGACCGACGAGGAGATGGTCTGGGTCGAGACGGGCCGCGACGACGTGCTCGCGTTCCGCCGGCCGAACGGCTGGCTGAACGTCACGGCGTTCGGCGACGAGCCCGTCGACCTGCCCGCGGGCGAGGTGCTGCTGACCAGCGCCCCGCTCGAGGACGGAAAGCTCCCGGGCGCGACGACGGCCTGGCTCCGCGCCTGACCGCTTCCCGGCCCCGCCGAGGTAGTCATGTGGCGAGGTAGTCGTGTGGCGAGGTAGTCGTCTGGCGAGGTAGTCACCGGGCGAGGTAGTCGTGACTACCTCGCCCTGTGACTACCTCGCCCTGTGCGGCGCCGACTCCGCCGCGTGGGCGATGTTGCGCTGCATGCCGCCGAAGACGATGCCGTGGAACGGGCTGATGCCCCACCAGTAGAGCTGGCCGAGCAGGCCGCGCGGCACGAAGATCGCACGCTGGCGGAAGGTCGGCCGGCCCGCGCCCGAGTCCTCCACCGACAGCTCGAGCCACGCCAGCCCCGGCAGCCGCATCTCGGCGCGGAGCCGGAGCAGGCGGCCGGGGTCGATCGTCTCGACGCGCCACCAGTCGAGCGCGTCGCCCGGCGCGAGGCGGTGCGGGTCGCGGCGTCCGCGCCGCAGCCCCGGCCCGCCGAACAACCGGTCCATGAGGCCGCGCGCGACCCAGCCCAGGCGCCACGAGTACCAGCCGTGCGCGCCGCCGATGCCCTCGATCACCGTCCACAGCGCCTCGGGGGACGCGTCGACGGGGCGCGCCCGGTCGTCGACCAGCAGGCTCCCGCCGGTCCACTCGGGGTCGTCGGGCAGGGGGTCCGACGGCGCCCCCGGCGTCGACGCCGACGACCAGCGCGTCCGCACGTCGAGCTCCCGGATGCGCGTCAGCGCAAGGCCCACGGCCTCGTCGAACCCGAGCAGGCCGGCCGGTGGGTCCGGGACGTACTGCCGGATGTCGTCCTCGCGAGCGACGACCTCGTGCACGAGCGAACCCACCAGCGGCCGCGCGATGCCCGGTGGCACCGGCGTCACGAGCCCCACCCACAGGCTGGCCAGCCGCGGCGTCAGCACGGGCACCGCCCGGATCACGCGGCGGGGCAGGCCGGCGACGGCGGCGTAGCGCTGCATCATCTCGCGGTAGGTCAGGATGTCGGGGCCGCCGATGTCGAAAGCCCGGCTGACGTCGGCCGGGATCGTGGCGGCGCCGACGAGGTACCGCAGCACGTCGCGCACCGCGATCGGCTGGATGCGGTTGTCGATCCAGCGCGGCGCGACCATCGCGGGCAGGCGCTCGGTGAGGTACCGCATCATCTCGAACGACGCGCTGCCCGACCCGAGGATCACGGCGGCGCGCAGCACCACGGTCGGGGCGCCGCCGTCGAGCAGGATCTCCTCCACCTCGCGGCGGGACTCGAGGTGGGGCGACAGGCGCTCGTCGTCGGGGTGCAGGCCGCCCAGGTAGACGACCCGGCCGACGCGCGCCTCGCGGGCGACGACGGCGAAGCCGCGCGCCGTGCTGCGGTCCCGCTCGGCGAACCCGCCGCCCCCGGCCATCGCGTGGATGAGGTAGTAGGCCACGTCGACGCCGTCGAGTGCGCCGCGCAGGTCGTCGCGGGACGTCGCGTCGCCCGTCACGACCTCCACGCGGTCGGACCACTCGCGCGCCGCGAGCCGTTCGGGGTGTCGCACGAGCACGCGCACGGCGTAGCCCGCGTCCAGCAGCTCGGGCACCAGTCGCCCGCCGATGTATCCCGTCGCGCCAGTCACCAGGACCTGGGTCATGCTGGCCACCCACCCTCGAAAGATCAGGAAGTCTGGCAGATTACTAGTTAGGCTAGACATGATCTCCGCCGGTGGCCTCCCGGGCCGGCGGAACGACGAGCGGGGGAGCACCCATGGCGCAGGAGAGGTCCGCGGACAGAGGCAGGCAGGTCGCCGTCACCTTCAGCTACCTGGTGTGCCTGGTCGGGTCGATGATCGGCGTGGGACTGTTCGGCGGGACGCCGATCGCCGATGCCGCCGGCGGCGCGCTGGACTCGGCGGCGACGCCGGTGGCACCGGCGTCGGGCGCGTTCTCGGTCTGGAGCGTCGTGTACGCGGGGCTCGCCGGGTACACCGTGCTGCAGTGGTTCCCGGTGGCGCAGGAGCGGCAGCGGCAGCTGCGCCTGCCCGTCGCCGGGAGCATGCTGCTCAACGCCGCGTGGATCCTCGTGGTCCAGGCGGGCCTGCTCTGGGGCAGCGTGCTCGTCATCGCGGCGCTGCTCGCGCTCCTCGGGCGCATTTTCGTGATCCTGACCCGTACCCGCCCCGACGGGCTGCTCGACCGCGTGCTGGTCGACGGCACGCTCGGCATCTACCTGGGCTGGGTGTGCGTCGCGACGGTCGCCAACATCGCCGCCGCGCTGGCCGCCTCGGGGTTCGGCGGCGCCGGTCTCGGGCCCGACGGCTGGGCCGTGGCCGTCCTCGTCGTCGTGGCGGGGCTCGGCGTGGCGCTCGCCGTCCGCGGCGGCGGGCGGTTCGCCGTCGGCGCGGCCATCGCGTGGGGGCTCACGTGGATCGCCGTCGGGCGGTCGAGCGGCGAGCTCGAGTCTGCGCCCGCGGCGTGGGCCGCTGCGGCCGCCGCCGCCGTCGTGCTGGGCGCGACGCTGGTGATCGGCGTGCGCCACCGGACGGTCGCCGCGCCCGCGCCGAGGTAGTCACAGGGCGAGGTAGTCAAAGGGCGAGGTAGTCACGACTACCTCGCCACGTGACTAGGCGGATTCAATCGGTGGTTGCAACACCGGTTGTGTCGGCTGAGAGTAGCTTGCTCATTGCTTCGTAGGGTGTGTGCCAGTCCAGGACCTTGCGGGGTCGTCCGTTCATCACCAGGGCGA
>NZ_JABEMG010000166.1 GCF_013004695.1 Promicromonospora citrea | reverse complement strand
ACCGGGTCGCGGTGGCCGCGGGCACGCGGTCCGACGCGCCCTGCGCCGCGTAGCCGCAGGGGCAGGCACAGGGGGCAGGCACAGGGCGCGCCCGCGCCGGCTACCGCCAGCCGAGCGCGGGCGCCACGTGCACCAGGACGTTCTCGATGACGTGGGCGTTGTACTCGACGCCGAGCTGGTTGGGCACGGTGAGCAGCAGGGTGTCGGCGGCCTGGACCGCCTCGTCGGCGCGCAGGTCCTCCACGAGCTGGTCGGGCTCGCCCGCGTACGTCCTGCCGAACCGGGCCACGCCGGTGTCCAGGTGACCGACCTGGTCCTGGCTGTCCACCTCGGAACCGAACCAGCGGCGGTCGCGGTCGTCGGTCAGGGGGAAGATGCTGCGGCTGACGGACACGCGCGGCGTGAAGTCGTGGCCCGCTGCCGCCCAGGCGTCGCGGAAGCGCTGGATCTGCTCGGCCTGCAGGCGGTGGAACGGCACACCGGTGTCCTCGGTGAGCAGCGTCGAGGACATGAGGTTCATGCCCTGGGCGGCGGTCCACTCGGCCGTGGCGCGGGACCCGGCGCCCCACCAGATCCGGCGCCGCAGTCCCTCGGAGTGCGGCTCCACGCGCAGCAGGCCGGGCGGGTTGGGGAACATGGGGCGCGGGCTGGGCTCGGCGAACCCCTCCCCCTGCAGCACCTCGAGGAACCGGGCGGTGTGGGCCCGGGCCATCTCGGCGCCGCCGTCGTCGGTGGGGGCGGGCTCGTGCCCGAAGTACCGGTACCCCTCCACGACCTGCTCGGGTGACCCACGGCTGATGCCCAGCTGCAGGCGCCCGCCCGAGATGAGGTCGGCCGCACCGGCGTCCTCGGCCATGGACAGGGGGTTCTCGTAGCGCATGTCGATCACGCCGGTGCCGATCTCGATGCGGCTCGTGCGCGCCCCGACCGCCGCCAGCAGCGGGAACGGCGAGGCGAGCTGCCGCGCGAAGTGGTGCACCCGGAAGTAGGCGCCGTCGGCGCCCAGCTCCTCGGCGGCCTCGGCGAGCTCGATCGACTGCAGCAGCGCGTCCGCGGCGGAGCGCGTGGCCGACGTCGGGTGCGGCGTCCAGTGGCCGAAGGACAGGAAACCGATCTTCTTCACGCTGACCTCAACTCCCCGGGTGGGCGGCGGCGTCCGCCGCGGCGCGAACGTTCCCGAAACGTTACCGGCCGGCGGGCATCGTTTCGGGCACGACGAGCGTCTATCAAGGTGTGAGACACAGTGTGAGCACGAACCAGCCGATTCTCGACCCCAGCGACGACCGGACGGTGTTCACCACAGCGACAGAGCCCGTGCGGTGGTGGATCCCCCTGGTGGCCTCCACCGGCGCACTGCTCGTGCTGATCGTCGGTGCCGCCGCACTGGTCAGCGGCGCCGTGAACGCCACCCTCGACGGCCTGCTGGGCTGACACCCCTCGCCGGCGCCGCGCTCCTGCCGCGGCGCCGGCGACCGTGCGCGCCCGGCGTCCGCCAGGATGGTGCCGTGCACACCCCGCAGCGTCCCGGCCCGTTCCACGTCGCCGTCGACTCCCCCGCCCGCGACGACGTCCGCCGCCTCCTGGACGAGCACCTCACCGACATGTACGCCACCTCGCCCGCCGAGAGCGTGCACGCCCTGGACCACACCGCCCTGCTCGCTCCCGCCGTCACCTTCTGGACCGCTCGCGAGCCGGGCGGCACCCTGCTCGGCTGCGGCGCCCTCAGCCAGCTCGACGGGACGCACGGCGAGATCAAGTCCATGCGCACCGCCACCGCCGCCCGCGGTCGCGGCGTCGCCTCCGCCGTCCTGGCCGCCGTCCTCACCGAGGCCCGGCGGCGCGGCTACGACCGCCTCAGCCTCGAGACCGGCACGCAGGACTACTTCGCCCCCGCCCGCCGCCTGTACGCGCGGCACGGGTTCGCCCCGTGCGGACCGTTCGGCCGCTACGTGCCCGACCCGAACAGCACCTTCATGACCCTGGAGCTGGACCTGGCCGGGGAGCCGGGCGCAGGAGGCGCCGCAGCCGGCTGATCCGCGCCTCGTCGAGCCCCGCGAACCGCAGCCAGGCCACCGGGTCCAGGTCCGCCAGCCACTCCAGCAGGGCCGCCCGGCGCTCGCGGACCCGTTCGTCCATCTGCTCAGGGGTCCACGTCTCGCCCGGGTGCTGCACCCACACGCCCCGCTCGACGTCATAGGCCACCGAGCCGCCCGGGTGCCGTGTCCCGCGGAACGCGCCCTCGTAGTCGGCCGCGATCGCCTCGTGCTCCACACCCGTCAGCGACAGCAGCATCGCCGCGACCATGCCCGTGCGGTCCCTGCCGGCCGAGCAGTGCACCAGCACCGGCCCCGGGGCGTCCGCGAGCGCCCGGAAGGCACCGCCGACGAGGTGGGGGTACATGGCCAGGGTCGGGGCGTAGGAGCGGGGGTGGTCCAGCCAGGGGCCGCAGGCGGCCAGGAAGTGCGGGTCGCCGGTGTCCTCGGTGGGGGTGTTGCGGGTGCGGAGGCGATCGGGTGGCGGCGGGCCGGGGGCGAGGTGGCGGGCCTGCCTGATCTCGGCGGGGTTGCGCAGGTCGACGACGGTGGTCAGGCCGTCGTCGACGGCGCGCGCCCAGCCGGCCGGTGTGACGTGCTCGGTGGCGCCCGACCGCCACACGCGCCCTGGTGCCGTGGTGCCGCCGTCCTCGAGCGGCAGCCCGCCGAGGTCGCGGAGGTTGACGGCGCCGTCCCACGCGCCGACGTCGGCGGGGGTGCTCGCAGGGGTGCTCATGGCGGGCATCGTTCGCGGGGGCGGGTGCCCAGGTCAACGGGGAGAACTCCCCTGGACGCACCGGTGCGGACCGACCGGTGCGGGCGGGTCGGTGGAGACCGGTCGGTGTCACCGCCGGCGCGGCACCGGCACCCGGTCGAGGTCGGCGGCGACGGTGAGCTCGCCGTCGTACACCGTGCGCGCCTCGCGCTCGAACTCGGCAGGGTCCTGGTAGCGCTGGGAGAAGTGGGTCAGCACGAGGTGCCGTACGCCGCCCTGCGCCGCCACGGTGGCCGCCTGCCGCGCGGTGAGGTGCCCGTGGTCGCGGGCCAGGGCGCTGTCGCGGTCCAGGAACGTCGACTCGATGACCAGCAGGTCCACGCCGTCGGCCAGGGACCAGACGGCGTCGCACAGGCGCGTGTCCATGACGAACGCGAACGACTGCCCGGGGCGCGGGTCGCTGACCTCCTCGACCCGGACGACGCCGCCCGCGGTCGGGAGCTCGCCCTGCCGTCGTAGGCGGCCGACGTCGGGGCCGGTGATCCCCGCGGCGGCCAGCCGCTCGGGGTCCATGCGCCGTCCGTCCGGCTCGTCGAGCCGGTACCCGTAGGCCTCCAGGGAGTGGTCCAGGCGGGCCGTGCGGAGCACCGCCGGGCCGTGCCGCTCACCGGCCACGCGCGGCACCATCCCGTCCCGGGTCAGGCCCTGCAGCACGACGCGCTCCTGGTGGTGGTAGGCCGTCGCGTCGCACAGCGCCTCGACCCACCGTCTGCCCGACTCGGGGAACGTGATCGGGACGGTCTGCGGCACGGCGTCGAGGCTGAGGCGCTGCACGACGCCGGCCAGGCCGAGGCTGTGGTCCCCGTGCAGGTGGGTGAGCGCGACCCGGGTCAGGGCGCTCGCGGAGATCCCGGCGTGCACCATCTGCCGCTGGGTGCCCTCGCCGGGGTCGAACAGGATGACGTCGTCGTCCCAGAACAGGGCGTACCCGTTGTGGTTGCGGGTGCGGGTGGGCACCTGGCTGGCCGTCCCGAGGGCGACGAGCTCGCGGCTCGAGGTCCGGCGGCCGGGCGGGGGCGCGGCGGGGCGCCCGTCAGAGGGCGGCACAGGAAGCACGTCCGCATTCTCCTGGACACGCCGGATCTCGGTCGAGATCAGCGGCGGAGATCCATGCAGGTGCAAACTTTCGAAAGATCACCCGCAGCCCGGAAGAACATTCATCGGGTCGCACCCGTAGCGGGCCTGGGCGAGCACCAGCACCGCCCAGCAGAACGCCAGCAGCATCGCCCCGCCCACCAGGAGGTTCAGCACCGGGTAGCTCGCCCCCTGGATCGCCGGCGTGAGCGCCAGGCCTGCTCCCGCAAGGAGACAGCCCAGTGTCACAATGGTGATCGGGCTGGTCAGAGAGTCGAGCGCCGCGGCGTCGAGCCATCCGAACCGATCCCCCAGCACGACCAGCGCGACGTACGGCAGGGCAAAACCCAGCGCCGCGATCGCCCGCCAGTCCATGACCGAGATCTTCGACAGCACCATGGCCTCCCCTGGTGAACCCCTGGTGACCACCCCCGGTGGTGGCCAAACACCCATGACAAGTGTTAATAATCGGGGGGCGGTCCGCTATCTTTGGTAGTGATTTTCACAGAATCAGACATATTCGCACGATCTCCACTTTCGGGACTCTCGCACCGATGGCACCCTGTGGCGCGTCGTAGCGCCATCGGCGGCACGGCTGTCGAGAAAGGACGCGCATGGCCCAGGACGGACGTGTAGGCAAGCCGGCGTACGCAGCCGTGTCGACACGGGTCACCGGCATCGAGGTGGCCCGCTCGCGCCTGCGGGAGATCGCCGTGGTCCGCGTCGACGAGCGTGGCGCCGTCGTCGACGAGTGGTCCGCGGTGCTGCACCCCGACGGCGCCTGGATCGCCCTGGCCGACGTCGCCACCACCCTGCGCGAACGCCTGTCCCAGCTGGCGATCGTGACCCACAACGGCCGCCTCGGCGTCGAGGTGCTGCGGGCCGAGCTGGCCCACCTGGGCTGGGACCTGCCGCCCTTCGCGCAGCTGTCGATGATCGACGCCAGCTACCACTACCTGCCCGCCCTGCGTCACCGCCGCCTGTCCGACTGCTGCACGGCGGCGGGCGTGCACATGGAGGGCGGCGGCATCCCGCCGAACTCCACCCCCGTCAACGAGGCCCGCGCCGTGGCGGGCCTGCTCGGCCGCTTCCTGCAGAGCGCCGGCGGGGTGCCCGACCTGCCCGAGCTGCTCCAGGTCACGCTCCGCGCCTGGGTCTACCCGTGGCCCGAGGCGCCCAGCCACACCCCCGGCCCGCCGCGCCCCTGGCCCGGCCGCCGCGGCCCCGGCGTGCTCAGCACGCTCGCCGGGCAGCCGCTCGCCGACGCGATCGCCGTGGTCGCCGACGTGCACACCCACGGGTACCTCGCCCTCGTCGCCGAGACCCTGCACGACGGGCGCCTGACCCCCGAGACGTTCCCGCACCTGGCCGACGCCGAGCCGCTCTACCGCCTCACCCCCGAGGCCGCCGCCGACGTGCGCCGCCGCTTCTTCGACACGCTCGTGCAGCAGGCGATCGACAACGACCGCTACCACCTCGAGGCCCGGCAGGAGCTGTGGCGCGTGGCCGACACCCTCGGCTGCCCCCGCGACGCCGTCATCGAGCCCATCGTCGAGGCGACCCCCGTCGAGTTCCCCAAGCTCGTCGACGAGTCCGGCACCAAGAAGCCCACCGACGGGCGCAACCGCGCCACGCCCGCCCAGATGCGCGCGTGGGCCATCGCCAACGGGTTCGACGTCGAGGGCTACATCCGGCTGCCGTGGTCCATCGTGCGCGCCTTCGAGGAGGCCCACGCCGAACCCGTCGACCGCACCCAGCGACCCGCGCAGGACGGCCCGGCCCAGCCGCCCGCACCGGCCGCCGCGCCCAGCCAGGACGTGCCCCAGCTCGACTTCGACCGGCTCGAGACCCCGCCGATCGGCAACCCCGTCGTCTGAGGCACCCGCCCGGGTCCCGGTCAGGCGTCCGGGAACCCGTCCGGGTTCCGGGACTGCCACCGCCACGTGTCGACGCACATGTCGTCGATCGTCCTGGTCGCGTGCCACCCCAGCTCGGTGTTCGCGCGCGTCGGGTCGGCCCAGAACGCCGGCAGGTCGCCGGCACGACGCGGACCGACCTCGTACGGCAGCTCCCGCCCCACCGCCCGCTCGAACGCCTTGAGCAGCTGCAGCACCGACGTGCCCGTCCCCGTGCCGAGGTTGAACGCCCGCGCGGGCTCCGCCATGTCGTCCAGGTGCTCCAGCGCGGCCACGTGCCCCGCCGCCAGGTCCGTCACGTGCAGGTAGTCACGCTCGCACGTGCCGTCGGCGGTCGGGTAGTCGTCCCCGAACACCGTCAGCCGCTCCCGCCGGCCCACCGCCACCTGCGCGATGAACGGCATGAGGTTGTTCGGCACACCCTGCGGGTCCTCGCCGATCTCGCCGCTCTCGTGCGCGCCCACGGGGTTGAAGTACCGCAGCAGCGCGACCTTCCAGCCCTCGGAGATCCGCGCGACGTCCGACAGCACCCGCTCGATCATCACCTTCGTCTGCCCGTACGGCGACGACGACGACAGGTGCTCGTAGTCCTCCCGGTACGGCACCGGTGCCTTCTCGCCGTACACCGTCGCCGACGACGAGAACACCAGCTTCCGCACCCCGTGCCGCGTCATCGCCTCCGCCAGCGCGAACGTCGAGTCCAGGTTGTTGCGGTAGTAGGCCAGCGGCCGGTCCACCGACTCCCCCACCGCCTTGAACCCCGCGAAGTGGACCACCGCGTCGATCTGCTCGTGCGCGAACAGCCGCTCGGTCTTGTCGACGTCGGTCAGGTCGAACGCGTGGAACGGGATCGGCCGCCCGGCCAGCCCCTCCAGACGCCCCTGCACCGTCGGCTTGGAGTTGGAGAAGTCGTCGACCACCAGGACATCGTGACCCGCGGCGACCAGGGCGAGGACGGTGTGCGAGCCGATGTAGCCGGCCCCACCGGAGACGAGAACGCGCATGCCCTCACGATAGCCGGGGAGGGGTCCCGGGCCCCGCGCCGTACCGTCCCGCCATGGCACCCGACAGCACACCCGCCCGCCGCCCCGGCGGCCTCACCGCCGCCCTGGTCGTCCTCTGGTTCCAGGTCGTCACCAACCTCGCCGGCGGCATCCTCTTCCTCGTCCTGGCCTCCGTCGAGGCCGAGCACGGCCGCGACGGCACCCTCGTCGCCGTCGGCGGCGTGATCTCGATCCTCGCCGCACCCGTCCTCGCCGTCGGCGCCGTCGGCCTCGCCCGCCGCCGCCTCCGCGCCCGCACCCCCGTGCTCGTCGTCGAGATCCTCGTCGTGGTCAACGGCGCCCTCACCGTCGTCCTCGCGCTCCTCGACGGCCTGCCGCCCTCGGGCGTCATCGGGATCGTCCTGGCCCTCCTCGTCATCCAGGGCGTCCACTCCCCGCAGGCCACCGCCTGGCTCCGGGGCGAGACGCCGGCCACCACCGGCCCCCACCACGAACCCGACCCCGCCTGACCTGCCCCGCCTGACCTGCCCCGCCTGACCTGCCCCGCCTGACCTGCCCTGTCACCCGGCACGCCTGCCCCGCCACCACGGCACCCACCACTACGCTGCCCCCGTGGCCTACACCGAGCAGCGCACCGACTCCGCGGGCCGTACCGGGCACGTGGGCCGCTACCGCGTCGACGGCCGCCTGCGCAGCACCCGCCGCTTCACCTCCCGGCGCGAGGCGCTCGCGGAGGCCCGCCGCCAGGAGGAGGCGGGCAAGCACGCCGAGTGGGTGGACCCCGCCGCCGGGCGCCTCACCGTCGCGCAGTGGTTCACCATCTGGCAGGAGGGCCGCGTCGACCGCGCGCCCCGCACCCTCGAGGCCGAGCGCGAGCGCTTCCGGTCCCTGATCGACCCGGCGTTCGGCGACCGGCCCCTGCGCCAGGTCGCCCACGAGGACGTCGCCCGCTGGGCCGCGACCATGCCGTCGCCCACCACCGGCGAGGCCGCCTCGCCCGCCCGGCGGCGCGACGCCGTCCGCCTGCTCGTCGCGCTGCTCGACGCCGCCGTCGACGCCCGCAGGCTGCGCAGCAACCCCGCGCGCACGCCGTCGGGCAAGGTGCCCGCCCTGCCCCGCGCCCCCAAGACCAAGCCGCACCGCTACCTCAGCCACGAGCAGCTGCGTCGCGTCGCCGACGCGACCACCTCCGCGCAGGCCCGTACCCTCGTGCTGCTCACCGCGCTCACCGGCCTGCGCTGGGGCGAGGTCAGCGCGCTCACCGTGGCCGACGTCGACCCCCTGCGCCGCCGCGTACGCGTCACCAAGGCCTTCACCCGGCTCGACGACGGCACCCTGCTGCTCGGCGACACCAAGACGCACGCCCGCCGCGAGGTCCCCCTGCCCGCGACGCTCACCGACGCCGTCGCCGCCCAGGCCGCCGGACGCGCGCCCACCGACCTGCTGTTCACCGGCGCTCGCGGCGGCCCGCTGCGGCGCGAGAGCTTCGACCGGTCCGCCTTCCGGCCTGCCGTGCAGGCGGCCGGACGCGCCGTGACCACCCTCCGCGAGGCCCTCGGCCTGCCACCCGGCCCCGTGTTCGACCACGAGGTCGCGGCGGCGGTGCGCGCCCTGCGG
>NZ_JABEMG010000165.1 GCF_013004695.1 Promicromonospora citrea | reverse complement strand
TCGTCCGCACCCGGCTCCTCAGCGCCTGGCTCCTGGGTACCGGGCTCCTCGGCGCCGGGCTCCTCCGGGGCAGGCTCAGCATCGGGCTCCGCCGGGGCGGGCTCCGTGCCGGGCTCGTCCGCGGCCGTCGGCGACCTCGTCGCGACGCTCGACCTCGTGGCCGGCCTGAGCCGCGTGACCGAGGGGCAGGCCGTCTCCGTCTGGCGCGTGTCCCCCGAGGACGGGCCGGCCCCCGGCTGGGCCCGCCTCGAGGAGGGCGGCATCACGGTGCGGGCGCTGCCGTCGGCCGGGACGCAGGTGCGGGCGGAGCTCGCGGCGGGCGGCGCCGACCGCGTCGTCGTGCTCGCCGAGGCGGCCGCGCGCGGCTGGCACGCCACGCTCGACGGGCGCCGCCTCGACCCCGTCCCGCCGGACCGGACGTCCGGCCTCCAGGCGTTCGTCGTCGGCGCGGGCTCCGGCGACCTCGTGGTGCGCTACGAGGCGCCGCACCGCACGGCGTGGCTCCTGGTCACGGCGTTCACGCTCGTCGTGTTCGCGCTGCTGGCGCTCCCCGTCGGACGCAGGAGGACGCGATGAGCCGCAGGACCCTGACCGTGCCGCCCGTGGCGCGGCGCACCGCAGCGGCCGTGGGCGGCCTGCTGTGCGCGATGGCGGTCGCGGCGCTCGCGGTCACCGACGGGACGGTCGGCCCCGCGCCCGTCGCGCAGGCCCCCGCGGACGCGCGCGCCGTCCCCGTCGCCGCGGCGGAGACCGCGCTCGTCTGCCCGGTGCCCGCGAAGCTCGACCAGCCCGACGTCGGGGACGACGAGTTCAGCTCGACGCCGGTCGCGACCCGCTCCCGGCTGGCCGCAGCGGTGCTGGGGGCCGACGGCACCCCGGAGCTGGCGACACCGGGCGGCGGGGCGGCCGAGGAACTCGTGGGGCCGCTCGAGACGGGGGGCGAGGCGGCCGTCGTGGCGGGCGACCTGCCCGGCCCGCGCCTGCTGCGCGTCACGCCGGGCGGCGCGACGTACGCCGCCGGTACGGTCAGCTCGGTGACGACCGCGGGCGACCTGCGCGGCATGGTCGCCGGACCGTGCACGCAGCCGGCGGTCGAGCACTGGCTCGTGGGCGGCGGCACCGCCGTCGGGTCGAGCGGCCGGCTCGTGCTGCAGAACCCCGGGCGCACGCCCGCCACCGTCGCCCTCGAGGCGTGGGGCGCCACCGGCCCGGTCGCGCTGGGCAGCCAGGCGGTCGTCGTCGTGCCGCCGGGCGAGCAGGTGGTGACGCTGCTGGAGGCGGTCGCGCCCGACCAGGGCCGGCTCGCGCTGCACGTGACCGCGGAGGGCGGCCGCGTCGGTGCGTACGTCCAGCACCACCGGATCGAGGGGATCCTGCCCGCCGGCGCGGACCTCGTGACCCGCGGCAGCGCCCCCGTGCCGACGACGGCCGTGTCCGGCGTGGTCAGCACGGGCGAGGCGGTCGACGACGCGCACGCGCCGCGGCTCGACCTGCTCGCGCCCGGCGACCGCCCCGGTACGGCACGCCTCTCGGTGCTCGGGGCCGACGGCCCCGTGCGCCTGCGCGGCGGCGAGGAGGTGCCGCTCGAGGCGGGCCGGGTCACGACGGTGCCGCTCGGCGGGCTGCCCGAGGGCGCGTACACCGTGGTCGTGGACGCGGACGTGCCGGTCGTGGCGGGGGCCGCCGTCGACCGGGAGGGCGAGCCGGCGCAGGACGCGGTCGTCGACGGCGACCCGTACGACCGGGCGTGGCTGAGCGGCCAGGCGGCCGACGGCGTCGTCGCGGACGGTGCGGTCGCCGTGCCGCCGGACGCGTCGTTCGAGGTGACGCTCGCCGGCGTGCCGGACGACCGGGACCCGGAGCGGGTCGACGACGCGTCGGGCACCGCGGCGGTGGACCTGCGCGGCATCGGGCCCGACGGCGCGGAGGCCTGGACGCGGACGGTCGAAGTCGGGGCCGGGCGCACGGTGCTCCTGGACGACCTCGGGAAGCCGGGGGAGACCGTCGCCGTGGTCGCGGAGCAGCACGCGGGCGGGCCCGCCGTCGTCTGGTCCGTGACCCTCGCGGACGCGGACGACGACTCGCTGTTCTCCGTGCTGGCGCCGTCCGCCCCGCTCGCGGCGGGCGACGAAGTGCGCGTGCGGCGGGTCGACGTCGTGGGCTGAGCCCGGCCCTCAGGACCGGTCGCCGAAGTGCGGGTCGATCTCCTCGGGCGTGCGCGCCAGCAGGTGCGCCACCTGTTCGACCACGACGTCGCGCACGAGGTCGGCGAGGTCGTCGGCGTCGATCGCGCGCACCTCGACCGGGCGGCGGTAGACCACGACGCGCCCGGGGCGCCCCGCCTCCGCGGGGAAGAACCGGCCGAGCGGCACCCCGCCGTCCTCCCACGGCGCGGGGTCGGACGGCGGCACGTCCTCGACCGCGAACTCGGTGCCGCGCAGCTGCGCGGCCCACGTGTGGTCGAGGTCCTCGACCACGTCGAGCACGAGGTCGTCGAACCGCTGCGCGCGCGTCCGGTGCGCCGGGGTGCCGGGCGGGAACAGCGGGCCGCGCATGCCGCGCCCGCGACGGTCCCTGCGGCGCGGACGGACCCCGTCGCCGTCGGGCGTCGCGGCCAGCCGGAGCAGGTCGGCCTGGAGGGCCTTGGGGATGCCGGGCGTCTCCGCGCCGGGTGTCGGAGCGCCCGCGGACGAGCTGCTCGCGCTGCCGGGCCCGCGGCCCGATCGCCGGTGACGACCACGAGGTGAGAACGGAGGCACGTGTCCGACGATACGTCGGATCCGCCCCCGCCCGCCGGACCCGCCAAGCGGTGGGCGTCAGGGTGAGATCTGGTCCCTGCGCCGAGATCTGGTGGCGCACGACCAGATCTCGGCACGGGGACCAGATCTCAGCCGCCGGCCATATCCGGCGTGTTCGCCACGTCGTGCCCGGTCAGGGCGTAGTCTCGGCGCGTGAGATCGGTGAGACAGTGTTCGCGCTCGGCCTGCACCAGTGCGGCCGTGGCGACGCTCACGTACGTGTACGCGGACTCGACCGCGGTCCTGGGTCCGCTGGCGCACCTGGCCGAGCCCCACAGCTACGACCTGTGCGCCGAGCACGCCGAGCGGCTGACGGCACCGCGCGGGTGGGAGGTGGTCCGCCTCATGCCCGAGTTCGAGGACGCCGGGCCGAGCCCGGACGACCTGTCGGCGCTGGCCGACGCCGTGCGCGAGGCCGGGCGCGCGCGCCGCCCCGCCGAGCCGCCGACGGTGACCGAGACCGCGCGCCGCGGCCACCTGCGCGTCCTCCGCGCCGACGACGCCCCCCAGTCCTGACCCGGCCCCACCACTCAGCGGGTCAGCGGGTCACGGGACCCAGGCGCAGACCGCGTGGCCCGTCCCCGACAGGGTGAGGTTGCCGGCGTCGTGCGGGACGAAGACGGAGTCGCCGTGGGCCAGGCGCTGCGGGCCGTCCTCCGCCCGGTCGGCGGCGAGCACGAGGTCGCCGTCGAGGCACAGCACGATGCGCGGGCCGGTGGAGGGCAGGGACACGGGCTCCGCGGCGTCGACGTCGGCGGTCGTGAGGGCGAACTCCGTGACCGGCACGCGATAGGTGTGCACCTGGCCGCGGCTGCCCGCCGTGGTCACCTGGGGCGTGAACGGCTGCTGCGGAGCGAACTCCGTGCACGCCACGAGGTTCTCCTCGTCGACGAGCTTGGTCGTCAGCCCCGCGCGCAGCACGTTGTCGGAGCTGGCCATGATCTCGATGCCGAGCCCCGACAGGTAGGCGTGCACGACGCCGGCCGGGGTGAACGCCGCCTCGCCGGGCTCGAGCGAGAACCGGTTGAGCATGAGCGACGCGATCGCACCCGGGTCGCCGGGGTGCTGGTCGGCGAGGTCGATCACCGTGCGGTCGGCGCGCTCGAACGGCGAGCCCGCCGCCAGCCGTGCCCGCACCGAGTCGAGCGTGGCCTCGATGTCCGCGGCGCACTCCTCCTGCGATCGGGCGGACAGCAGGTGGTTGAACGCGGCGCGCATGCCGTCGTGGCCGCGGTCGCGCAGCAGGGCGGCCCGCACGCCCTCGACCAGCTCGCCGTCGAGGCCGTCGAGCACGTCGAGGATGGTGCGCGGCGTCCGGAACCCGGCGAGGCCCTCGAACTGCGACAGCGCCACGACCATCTCGGGCTTGTGCTGGTCGTCCTTGAACGAGCGCTTCGGCGACGTCAGGGGCATGCCCGCCTTGTTCTCGCGCGCGAAGCCCTCGCGCGCCTGCCGCGGTGACGGGTGCACCTGGAGCGAGAGGGCCTTGCCCGCGGCCAGCACCTTCATCAGGTAGGGCAGGCGCGGGCCGAACTGCTCCGCCACGCGGTGGCCGAGCGTCTGCACGGGCGCCTCGGTGACGAGGCGGTCGAGCGCCACGTGGTCGTCCTCGACCACCGTGACCGACGGCGCGCTGGCATGTGCGCCGAGCCACAGCTCCGCCTGCGGCTGCCCGTCCGGCGCGGTGCCGAGCAGGTGCGGGATGGCATCGACGGACCCCCAGTCGTACCGCTGGATCGTGTTCGTCAGCGGCAGAGGGGCATGGAACTGGGCGACGGCAAGCACCGCGCAAGGATAGCCCGCACGTGTCCGCCAGGTTCCCCGCTCGCTCGCGTACGCTGGCGGCGTGGCTCTCGACCTCAGCAGGATCATCAAGGCGTACGACGTCCGCGGACTGGTGCCGGAGGAGCTCTCGCCCGCCGTGGCCCGCGCGGTCGGCGCGGCCTTCGCGCGGGTCGTGGTGCTCCCGGAGGCGACGGGCGACGCCCGTCCGTCCGTGGTCGTCGGACGCGACATGCGCGACTCCGGTCCCGCCCTCGTGGACGCCTTCGCCGCGGGCCTGACCGCCGAGGGCGTCGACGTCGTGCGCATCGGCCTGTGCTCGACCGACGGGCTCTACCACGCGTCGGGCGCGCTGGGCCTGCCCGGTGCGATGTTCACCGCCAGCCACAACCCCGCGACGTACAACGGCATCAAGCTCTGCCGCACGGGGGCACGCCCCGTGGGCGAGTCCACGGGCCTCACGGAGATCCGCGAGGTGGCGCAGGCCCTGCTGGACGGCGGGCCGGAGACCGGGGCCGACGCAGAGGTCGGCCACGTGACCGACCGCGAGACCCTGGGCGACTACGCGCGGTTCCTCCGCGGGCTCGTCGACCTGTCCGGCAACCGCAGGCTCAAGGTCGTGGTCGACGCCGGCAACGGGATGGCGGGCCTCACCGTCCCCGCCGTGCTCGGCACGGCCGCGGGCCTGCCGGAGCTGCCGGTCGACCTCGTGCCCGTGTACTTCGAGCTCGACGGCACGTTCCCGAACCACGAGGCCAACCCGCTGGAGCCGGCCAACCTCGTCGACCTGCAGACCGCCGTCGTCGCGAACGGCGCGGACATCGGCCTCGCGTTCGACGGCGACGCCGACCGCTGCTTCGTCGTCGACGAGAAGGGCGTGCCGGTCTCGCCGTCGGCGATCACGGCGCTCGTCGGGCTGCGCGAGGTCGACAAGGAGAAGGCGGCGGGCCGGGTGCCCGCCGTCATCCACAACCTCATCACGTCGCAGGCCGTGCCGGACCTGCTCTCGGCCGCCGGGGCGCGCACCGTGCGCACGCGCGTCGGCCACTCGTTCATCAAGGCGGAGATGGCCGCGCACGAGGCGGTGTTCGGCGGCGAGCACAGCGCGCACTACTACTTCCGCGACTTCTTCTACGCCGACACCGGCATGCTGGCCGCGCTCCACGTGCTCGCCGCGCTGGGCACGCAGGACCACGCGATGTCCGAGCTGAGCGAGATGTTCGAGCCGTACGTGGGCTCGGGCGAGATCAACTCGCGCGTGGCGGACGCCGCGGCGGCCACCGAGCGCGTGCTCGACGCCTACCGCACGGCCTACCCGGGCATCGCGGTCGACACCCTCGACGGCGTGACCGTCTCGCACTGGGACGCGCACCCGCAGTGGTGGTTCAACCTGCGGGCCTCGAACACCGAGCCGCTGCTGCGGCTCAACGTCGAGGCGGCGGACGAGGACATCATGGAGAAGGTGCGCGACGACGTCCTGTCGCTCGTGCGCGGCACGACCACCGAGGGAGACGACGCGTGAGCGCTGACCGGACCACGACCCCGGAGGCGGCCCCCGAGCCGACTCTCGAGCCCTGGGTGCGGGAGATCCTGCGCTGCCCGGTGACGGGCGCGACGCTCGTGGACGGCACCGGCCCCGGCGGCGAGCCGGAGCTGCACTCGACCGACCCGGAGCGCCCGCTGGCCTACCCGGTGCGGGACGGCATCCCGGTGCTGCTCGCCGACGACGCGCGCGAGCTCTGACCGCGCGGGCTCGGACGACGGCGCGCCCGGCCTCCCCGGGGGTGCACCCTCACGCCGCGCTGATCCGGAGCAGCCACGCCGACGGCACGCTGCCCGCCGTCGTCCTGCCGCCCACGCGCGCCCTGATCTGGTCCGCCTTGCCCGTGAGCGTCCGGGTGGTCCCGTCCGGGGCCTTCGCCACCAGCGTCTTCACCTGGCCGCTGGACCAGCGGGCCGCGACGCGGATCGAGGCGACCTCCTTGCCCGCGTCGTCCAGGCCGAAGAGCCGCTGCGCCTGCACCTGGCTGAGGTTGCGTCGCCAGCGGACGTGGCCGTTGCCCGGCGCCACGGCCGAGTAGCGGTCGCGGACGGACCGCTCGTAGGGCACGGCCGACGACCACACGTCCTCCGACCGCGCGGTACGCCACCCGAACGAGGACGCCGACGAGCTCCCGCCGGACGACGAGTAGTAGTGGGCCGTCACCGGCCGTCCGCCGTACGTCAGCACGCTGCCCCGGGTGAGCGCCGTCGTGGTCGAGTCGACCGCACGGCGCCAGTACCCGCTGGACGGTCCCGACGCGTGCTTCCAGCCGGAGAACTGCTGGTCCCGCACGTCGTCGACCACGTGGCAGCGGCAGGTCCGGTTCCAGCTCTCCGACCGCAGCACGGCGTACGACCGGGCGACGACGGCCTGCGCGCGCAGCGCCTCCTGGCCGCCGTCGGCCCCCCAGGACGCCGGCATCTCCGCCAGGCCGTAGAGGTACTGCGTGTTGAGCCGCAGCCGGTTCACGACGTTCGGCGTCCCCTGCGACGCCGACAGCAGCAGGCGCCCGTAGCGGTAGGAGCCGTGCGCGCCCCCGACGCTCACCGTGGCGGGCCCGGCCTTCGGGCGGTGGTACGGCGTGCCCGCCCACTGGAGCTGGAGCTGCCGGTGGCGGTGCAGGACGCCGTCCGGGGTCCGGACCAGCACGGAGCCCTTCGACGTCGAGACGCTCATCGTGCCCGCACGGCCCGACGCGACGGTCCGGTCGCCGGCCCGCAGCCGCCACGGGCCGCCGCGCACCGTGATCGTGGTCGGGCCCGCGTCGCCGTACGCGGAGGAGCCGGAGGGGTCCGGCCCGTAGACCTGGACGTCGATCAGCGTCCTCGTCGTCGCACGCTGCGCCGCCGTGCCACGGTAGTAGTGGGCGAGGATCTGGGTGGTCGAGTACCCCCGCCGGGACATCTCGTACGCGCCGTACTGCGCCATCCCGACCCCGTGCCCGAACCCCGACCCCTCGACGACGAAGAAGTCGGGCACCGCGGCGCTCGCGGTGGTGGGCGCCGCGACGAGCGTGCCGGCGGCGAGGAGGGCGGCGAGGACGGGGGCCACGAGACGGGGCGCACGGCGGTGCGCGGGGCGGTGCGCGGGGCGACGGTGCCGGGGCGCTGTGCCGGGTCGAGCGTGCATGGCGATCTCACTTCCACGTGCGTGCCGTCCACCTTGCCTCAGGTGCGGGCGGTCGGCACCCGGGCGTCGCTCGGCCGCGCCCTGGTGCGGCTGCCGGGGTGCGTGGGTACCGTCGAGCGATGAGGCCACCGGCGCGGCACCTGATCTCGGCATCCCTCACGCTCGTGCTCACCGCCGGTGGCGTGCTGCTCCCGGTGGTCGACCTCCCGCTGCCGGAGGCGGCGGCCGTGGAGCCCGAGGTCGAGCGCGTGCCGCTGACGGGGGTGGACGCGGCGGCGCGGCGCGACCCGTCCGCGCTGCGCCCAGCCGGCGGCCACGGCGAGGCGCACACGTCCGGGGAGCGAACGGGCACGCTGTCCGCCGACGCCACCCCGCCCGGCCGCCTCGCCGCCCTGAGCCCGCGGACCGCCACCCTCGGCTTCCTCGTCGCGGGCGTCACCTGGGACGCGGGCTCGGCCGAGGAGGTCACCGAGGTCGCGCTCCGCGTCCGGGAGGGCGGGCGGTGGGGTCCGTGGCGGTCGGCGGGGGTCGAGGAGGTCGGGCCGGACGGTGCGGAGCCGGTCGGCCGTGCGGGTACCGAGCCGTTTCTCACGCGGGGTGCCGACGCGGTCCAGGCGCGCGTGCGCACGCTCAGCGGACGGGCGCCGGCGGGGAGATCGGAAGAGCG
>NZ_JABEMG010000164.1 GCF_013004695.1 Promicromonospora citrea | reverse complement strand
CACGGCGCGCGGTGCACCGAGCCCTCGCGCCACCAGGACCAGACCTCCTCGGTGACGAACGGCAGGTAGGGCGCCAGCAGCCGGAGCATGCTGTCGAGCGCGATCGCCAGCGCGGTGCGAGCCGAGGTCGTCTCGGGGGAGACCTCCGTGGCGTCCGCGCCCGCACCGTAGGCGCGGTCCTTGACGAGCTCGAGGTAGTCGTCGCAGAACGTCCAGAAGAACGTCTCCGTGAGCTCGAGCGCGCGCGTGTGGTCGTACGCCTCCAGCGCGGCCGTCGCCTGCTCGACGACGTCGGCCAGGCCCGCGAGCATCGACCGGTCCAGCGGCACGGTGACCGCCGCGGGGTCGAGCGCGATCTCGCTGCCCGCGCCGCCGCCGAAGGACAGCGCGAACTTCGAGGCGTTGAGGACCTTGATCGCCAGGCGGCGGCCGATCTTCATCTGGCCGACCTCGAACGCCGCGTCCGTGCCCAGGCGGGCCGAGGCCGCCCAGTAGCGCACCGCGTCGGAGCCGTGCTCGACGAGCAGGTCCATCGGGGTGACGACGTTGCCCTTCGACTTCGACATCTTCTTGCGGTCGGGGTCGAGGATCCAGCCGCTGATCGTGGCGTTCTTCCACGGCAGCACCTGGTTCTCCAGGTGCGCACGCACCACGGTCGAGAACAGCCAGGTGCGGATGATGTCCTGGCCCTGGGGGCGCAGGTCCATCGGGAAGACGCGCTCGAACAGGTCGGGGTCCCGCTCCCAGCCGGACACGATCTGCGGCGTCAGGGACGAGGTGGCCCACGTGTCCATGACGTCCGAGTCCCCGACGAAGCCGCCGGCCTGGCCGCGCTGGTCCTCGGTGTACCCGGCGGGCGCCTGCGACGTCGGGTCGACGGGCAGCGTGCTCTCGTCGGGCACGATCGGGTGGTCGTAATCGACCTCGCCGCTCGCGGTGACGGGGTACCAGAGCGGGATCGCGACGCCGAAGAACCGCTGCCGGCTCACCAGCCAGTCGCCGTTGAGCCCGTTGACCCAGTTCTCGTAGCGGACCCGCATGAAGTCGGGGTGGAAGTCGAGCTCCTTGCCCCGGCCCAGCAGCTCCTCGCGGAGCGCCTCGTCCCGCCCGCCGTTGCGGATGTACCACTGGCGCGAGGTCACGATCTCGAGGGGCTTGTCGCCCTTCTCGAAGAAGTTGGCCTTGCGCTGCGTGGGGACCGGCTCGGTCGGCATGTCGCCCGACGCCGACAGCGCCTCGACGATCGCCTTGCGCGCACTGAACGTCGTCTTCCCGGCCACGTCGGACTCGAACAGCGCCGCGCCCGGGCCGCCCGCGAGCCACTCGGGGACCTCGCGGGTGATGCGCCCGTCACGGTTGATGATCGAGCGGGTCGGCAGCTGCAGCTCGCGCCACCACTGCACGTCGGTGAGGTCACCGAAGGTGCAGCACATCGCGATGCCCGCGCCCTTGTCCGGCTCGGCCAGGTGGTGGGCGAGCACCGGGACCTCCACGCCGAACAGCGGCGAGGTCACGGTGGTGCCGAACAGGTGCTGGTACCGCTCGTCGTCCGGGTGGGCGATGAGCGCGACGACCGCGGGGATCAGCTCGGGACGCGTGGTCTCGATGTACACCGGCTCGCCGTCGGGCCGGTGGAACGCGACCCGGTGGAAGTGGCCGGGGTAGTCGCGGGCCTCGAGCTCCGCCTGCGCGACGGCCGTCTGGAACGTGACGTCCCACAGCCCGGGTGCCTCGGCCTGGTACGCCTCGCCGCGCCCGAGGTTGCGCAGGAAGGCGCGCTGGGCCGTGGCCCGCGAGGTGTCACCGATGGTCTGGTACGTCTGCGACCAGTCGACCGAGATGCCGAGGCGGCGCCACAGCTCCTCGAACTCCTTCTCGTCCTTGGCCGTCAGGCGCTCGCAGAGCTCGATGAAGTTGCGCCGGCTGACGGGCACCTGGTCCGCCGCCTTGACGTTCTTGTCCGTACCCTCGAACGGCGGCGTGAAGTCCGGGTCGTAGGGCAGCGACAGGTCCACGCGGACGCCGTAGTAGTTCTGGACGCGGCGCTCGGTGGGCAGGCCGTTGTCGTCCCAGCCCATGGGGTAGAAGACCTCGCGACCGCGCATGCGCTGGAAGCGCGCCACGATGTCCGTGTGGGTGTAGCTGAACACGTGCCCCACGTGCAGGGAGCCCGAGACCGTCGGCGGCGGCGTGTCGATCGAGTAGACCTCGTCGCGGCTCCTGCTGCGGTCGAACGCGAAGGTGCCCTCGGCCGTCCAGCGCTCGTCGAGCCTGGCCTCCAGGCCGTCGGCACTGACCTTGTCCGGTACCTCCTTGACCACCGCGCGTACGACGTCCGTCCCCGCTACCGCGGCGGCGGTAGAGGTCGAGGTCGGGTCAGGTGCGGATGTGGTCGCTGCCGGGTCCGTCGGCCCGGAGGAGGAGGGAATGCTCATGACCACAAGTGTCCCAGATCCGAGCAAGCCGAACGGCCCGTCGTCCACAGGCTCGCGGGGGCGTCCCGAGGGCGGTCCGAGGGGCGAGACGTCCGCCACAGATTGTTCGAGATGGTCGATGGTTTCCAGAGGCATGGACTATGGTTCTTCCGATTCACCCGGTCCATCACCCCAGGAGACGAACGTGCGCATGTCGTGCTGTCGGTGCTCGCCGCACCGCACCCCCGCCATGTCCCGTCGTCCCTAGGAGATCCGCCCCGTGTCGATCGACCGCTCCGCCGAGGTGGTCGGCCCCGCCGCACCCGCCGTCACCCGTGGCGTGACCGGCAGCCCGGGCGGCAGGGCTCCGCTGTGGCGCAGGCTGGCTCGCGACAGGTTCGCGCTGGCCGGGGGCGTCGTCGTCGTGGCCTACGCGCTCGTGGCGCTCGCCGCCCCGCTCGTGACCCATGCGCTCGGCGTCGACCCCTACACCTACGACCTCGACGCGCTCGGCCCGACCGGCGCGCCCGCGGGGCCGGCGGGCGGCATCAGCGCCGAGCACTGGTTCGGGGTCGAGCCGCTGACGGGGCGCGACCTGCTGGCCGTCGTGGTCATGGGTTCGCGCACCTCTCTCCTCGTCGGCCTCGGCGCGACCGTCGTCTCGATGGTCGTCGGCACCGTCCTCGGCCTCGTCGCGGGGTACTTCGGCGGCTGGGTCGACTGGGTCGTGGCCAGGCTGATCGACGTGCTCGTCGGCCTGCCCGCGCTCGTCT
Organism: Promicromonospora citrea; assembly: GCF_013004695.1. Taxonomy (GTDB): domain Bacteria; phylum Actinomycetota; class Actinomycetes; order Actinomycetales; family Cellulomonadaceae; genus Promicromonospora; species Promicromonospora citrea. Next base: position 5,284 of record NZ_JABEMG010000164.1, on the reverse strand, counting down.
TCATGATCGCGATCGGTGCCGTCGCGCCGGGCTGGTTCCCGCGCCTGCTCCTGCTCGTGCTCGTCATCGGCCTGTTCGGCTGGTCCTCGATCGCGCGCGTCGTGCGCGGGCAGACGATGGCGCTGCGCAGCGCCGGGTTCGTGCGTGCCTCGCGGGCGCTCGGAGCCTCGCCGGCGCACGTGCTGTTCCGCCAGGTGCTGCCGAACCTCGCCGCCACGATCGTCGTGTTCACGACCATCTCGATCCCCGGCGCCATCGGCGCGGAGGCGGCGCTCTCGTTCCTGGGCGTCGGCGTCCCACCGCCCACGCCCTCGTGGGGCCGGTCGATCGGCGACGCCGTCACCTGGTTCTCCGTCGACCCCGTGTACCTGCTGTTCCCCGGGCTCGCGCTGTTCGGGATCACGCTCGCGTTCAACGCGTTCGGCGACGGCCTGCGCGACGCGCTCGACCCCCGCTCGGCGGCCCCGCGCCGCCGGAAGGGCGGTGCGAGGTGACGCTCGTCCGGTTCCTCGCGACCCGGCTCGCGACGCTCGCGTTCGTGCTGCTCGCGGTCTCCTTCCTCACGTACGCGCTGTTCGTGCTCCTGCCCGCCGACCCGGCGCAGCTCGCCTGCGGCCGCCCGTGCACGCCCGAGCGGCTCGAGACGGCGCGGGCGTTCATGGGGCTGGACAAGCCGGTCGTCGAGCAGTGGTGGGACTTCCTCCGCGGCGTCTTCGCCGGCCGCACCTTCGGGTCCGCGAACGCCACGCTCACCTGCCCGAGCCCGTGCCTCGGCTACTCCTTCGTCCGCAACGCCCCGGTCACCGAGCTGATCCTCGGCCGGTTCCCCGTGACGGCGTCGATCGCGGTCGGGGCGGCGGTGCTCTGGCTCGTCGTCGGTGTCGGCGCGGGCGTCGTGGCGGCGGTGCGCCGCGGGACGGCGCTGGACCGCGGGCTCATGATCGCCGCGATCACGGGCGTCTCGGCGCCGAGCTACCTCGTCGGCCTGCTCGGCATCCTGCTGTTCGGGTTCACGCTCGACATGGTCCCGGTGTCCGGGTACGTGCCGTTCGCGACCAGCCCCGTCGACTGGGCGTGGCACCTCGTGCTGCCGTGGACGGTGCTCGCGCTGCTGTCCGCCGCGATCTACACGCGCCTGACCCGGTCCCAGATGCTCGAGGAGCTCGGCTCCCCGTACGTCCGCACGGCACGGGCCAAGGGCCTGAGCGAGCGCCGGGTCGTCACGCGGCACGCGCTGCGCAACGCGGCCGTCCCCGTCGTCACCCTGTTCGCGCTCGACCTCGGCGTGCTGCTGGGCGGCACCGTCATCACCGAGCGCGTGTTCTCGATGCCCGGCCTCGGCGCGCTGCTCATGGAGGCGGTCGGCGCCACCGACGTGCCGCTGCTCGTCGGCGTCACGGTGTTCACGGCCGCGCTCGTCGTGGTGGCCAACCTGGCGGTCGACGTCGTCCACGGCGCGCTCGACCCGCGGGTGCGACACGGAGGGAGCAGCCGGTGACCCGCCGATGTCGCCGGTGACCCGCGCGCCCGCCGCGCCCCGTCACCTCCACCCGGCCGTACGAGAGAAGAAGGACCCATGACCACCACCTCCCGCACCGGACGCCGCGCGGCGCTCGCCGGCGTCGCCGTCGCGACGACCCTCGCGCTCACCGCGTGCAACGCCAACGCCCCCGAGCCGGCAGGCGGCGAGACCACCGCCGTCCAGCAGGGCGGCGAGCTGCACGTCCTCACGTCGTCGACGGCGATCAACTGGGACCCGGCGACCAGCCAGAACCTCGCGATCACGACGCTCGGCCTCGTCGAGCGCCGCCTGACCTCGTGGCGCACCGACCCCGACGGCACCACCGAGGTGGTGCCGGACCTGGCCACCGACACGGGTACCCCGTCGGACGACGGCGCCACCTGGACGTACACCCTCAAGGACGGGCTCACGTTCGAGGACGGCACCCCGGTCACGTCGGCCGACGTGAAGTACTCGGTCGAGCGGTCGTTCGCTCCCGAGCTCTCGGGCGGTCTCGGCTACCACAAGGGCCTGCTCGAGGGCGGCGACGACTACACCGGGCCGTACGACGGCGGTGAGCTCGACTCGATCGAGACGCCGGACGACAGGACGATCGTCTTCCACCTCGACAGCGCGTACGGCGACTGGCCGTGGATCGTCTCGATGCCCGCGTTCGGCGCGGTGCCCGAGGACCAGGACGACGTCGAGACCTACGCGACCGATCCCGTCGCGACCGGCCCGTACCGCGTCGCGGAGACGGTCGAGGGCACCTCGGTGACCCTGGAGCGCAACCCCGAGTGGGACCCGGAGACGGACGACGCGCGCGCCGCAGGGCCCGACTCGATCGTGTTCGAGCTCGGCCAGGACGAGACGGTCGTGGCGCAGCGGCTCATCGCCGACTCCGGCACGGACGCCTCCGCGTTCGGCGCGTCGTTCGTGCCGCCCGCGCAGCTCGCCCAGGTGCAGCAGGGCCCGGCCAAGGACCGCCTGGTCACGTCGGGGCCCGGCGCGCTGGCGTACCTGGCGATCAACACCGAGGCCGAGGGTCTCGACGACGTCGACGTGCGTAAGGCGATCAGCCTCGCGGTCGACAAGAACGCCTACCGCGTCGCGGCGGGCGGGGAGATCTCCGGCGACTTCGCGACCACCCTCGTGACGCCCGGCATCCCGGGCCGCGAGGAGTACTCCGACGGCGTGAACGACGCGGCCCCCGAGGGCGACGTCGAGCGTGCCGAGCAGCTGCTCGAGGACGCGGGCTGGTCGGGCCGCGAGCTGCGGCTCGTGGTCCAGGACGACGCCCCGAACCTCGCTCGCGCGCAGGCGATCCAGCAGGGTCTGGAGCGTGCGGGCCTGACGGTGAAGATCGTGCCGCAGGCGGCCGACGTGTGGACCCAGACCGTCACGCAGGGTGACGGCTCGGGCTACGACCTCACGCTGTCGTCGTGGCAGCCCGACTTCCCGAGTGCGAACGGCAACATCCAGCCGCTGTTCCACTCGTCGCAGGTCGGCGGGGGCGGCTACAACCTGGCCCGGTACGCCGACCCCGAGGCCGACGAGCTCATCGAGCAGGCGACGCAGGAGACCGACGCCGAGCAGGCCGCGAAGCTGTGGGTCGAGGCCGACAAGCTGATCCTCGGCGACGCGCCCGTCGTCCCGCTCATCTACACGAAGAACTCGTTCCTGCACGGGTCGAAGGTCGAGAACTTCCGGATCCCGGACTTCCCGGCCTACCCGAACTACCTGCAGGTCTCGCTGAGCCGGTGACCGGCACGACGCACCAGGGCGGGCAGCCCCTTCTCGAGGTGGAGGGGCTGTCCGTCGTGTTCGACGACGCGGCGGCGCCCGCGGTCGACGGCGTCTCCTGGGCGCTGCACCCCGGGCGCGTGACAGCCCTCGTCGGCGAGTCCGGCTCCGGCAAGACCGTGTCCGCCATGGCGGTGCTCGGTCTGCTGCCGGACACGGCCCGGGTCGCCGGGTCGATCCGCCTCGGCTCGCCCGACGGGGGCGCCACCGAGCTCGTCGGCGCGTCCGGCGAGACGTTCCGCGACGTGCGCGGCGCCGTGCTCTCGCTCGTCTCGCAGGAACCGATGAGCGCGTGGAACCCCGTGCTGACCGTCGGCGAGCAGGTCGCCGAGGCGGTGCGGGCGCACCGGACCGGGCCGTCCCGCCTGTCGCGCCGGGCCGCGCACGCGCGCGTGCTCGAGCTGCTGGCCGAGGCCGGGCTGGACGACCCCGCGCGGATCGCCGCGGCGTACCCGCACCAGCTCTCGGGCGGCCAGCTCCAGCGCGCGCTGGTCGCCATGGGCCTGTCCCAGGACCCCGTGGCGATCGTCGCGGACGAGCCGACCACCGCCCTGGACGTCACCGTCCAGGCGGGCATCCTCGACCTGCTGCGCCGGCTGCGCGACGAGCGCGGCACCGCCGTGCTGCTCATCACGCACGACATGGGTGTGGTGGCGGACCTGGCGGACGACGTCGTCGTGATGCGGGAGGGGCGCGTGGTCGAGGCGGCGTCGGTGGGCGAGCTGTTCGCCGCGCCGCGCGACACCTACACCCGGACGCTGCTGGCGGCGGTGCCGCGGCTGGGCGGGACGGCTGCGGGAGCGGCCGCGGCCGCCCGTCCGAGCCGGCCGGAGGAGGCAGCCGTGGTGCTCGACGGCGTGACCGTCACCTACGGCGGGCGGCACCCGGTCGTCGCGGCGGACGACGTCCGGCTGGAGATCGGCCGCGGCGAGGTGCTCGGCCTGGTGGGGGAGTCGGGCTCGGGCAAGTCGACGCTCGGCCAGGTCGTCGCGGGGCTCCTGCGGCCGGGTTCGGGCCGGGTCGTGATCGACGGCGTCGACGTGGCCCGCGCCTCGCGCCGGGAGCGGGCCGCGCTGCGGCGGTCCACGGGCGTCGTCTTCCAGGACCCGGCCTCGACGCTCAACCCGCGGTGGACCGTCGCGCAGTCCGTCGGCGAGCCGCTGCGGCTCCACGCCGCGCTCGACGCACCCGCGCAGGAGACGCGCGTCCGCGAGCTGCTGGACCTGGTGCGGCTCGGCCCCGCCTCCGCGGGCCGCTACCCGCACGAGCTGTCGGGCGGGCAGCGGCAGCGCGTGGCGATCGCGCGCGCGGTCGCGCTCGGGCCCGCCGTCCTCGTCGCGGACGAGCCCACCTCGGCCCTGGACGTGTCCGTCCAGGCGCACGTGCTGGACCTGTTCCGCGACCTGCAGGCCGAGCTCGGGTTCTCGTGCCTGTTCGTGTCCCACGACCTGGCGGTCGTCGAGCGGGTCGCCGACCGGGTGGCCGTGCTGCGGTCCGGCCGCGTCGTCGAGAGCGGCCCGACGGCGCGCGTCCTGCGCGAGCCGGCCGACCCGTACACGCGGGCGCTCGTCGCCGCGGCTCCGGTGCCCGACCCGGAGGCGCAGGCGGCGCGACGGGCGGCGCGGGCGGGCGCACGGGCGTAGGCGTGTCGGTGGCCGCACGTAGCGTGGTGGCATGACCGCGTCCGTCACCGCCTACCGCGAGCTCCCGCCGCCGCGCGCCCTCGCGCCGGTGGTCGCCTGCCTGTGGGAGCACGACCTGGCGCCCGGCCAGGAGCAGCGCATCGTCCCGGACGGGTGCGTGGACCTCGTGCGCCTCGAGGGCGAGCTGGTCGTGGTCGGCGCCGACACCGGTCCCGTGGTCGCGCGGGCGGGCGACGGACCGTCGTCGCGCACGAGCGGGATCCGGCTGCGGCCGGGGGCGGCCGGCGCCGTGCTCGGCCTGCCCGCGGCCGAGGTGCGCGACCAGCGGGTGCCGCTC
>NZ_JABEMG010000163.1 GCF_013004695.1 Promicromonospora citrea | reverse complement strand
GGCGGTTTGGGCGGATAGTTGAGGGATCAACTACCTACGACGACATCCAACATAACGGGTCCCGTAACGTATTCCTAGGGGGCGGTCCCAGCGGCACGATCGGACGGAAGCGGTGGTGACATGGCGGCGGGACGGGCTCGGGCGGTGCCACGGGCTCCCGGGGGACGACCGGGACGGTGCCGAGCGCCACGACCTGGGCGGGGGCCGCGTCGGCGGGACCGTCCGCGCCGCCCGGCCCGCGAACCTCCGCGTCTCGCCGGACCGCACGGACGGTCAGCACGACCCACTCGGCCACGGCGGCGACGGTCACCACGCCCGCGACGACGCGGAGCACGAAGTTGAGGGGGTCCCAGGCGTTCGCGGGGTTCGCGAGCGTGCCGAGCACCCAGACGATGCCCGCGACCAGGGCGACGAGGAGGCTAACGATTCGGCGTGTGCGCACTGGACCTGGCTTCATCTCCGACGGACGTGCGGCGACAGCCGCCGAAACTGTGCACGATGCCCCTGCTCGGGGCACCTCCGCGAGGTATCGACCCCGCCCGGGCACCGCAGCGTATCAACGCGTCCGACCAGTGTGAACGCACTGCGGGCGACTTCATCCGCTGCCGTGGGAGCGAGGCGTCGGGCGCCCGTGGGGCCCGGTCGGGAGACCGGGCCCCACGGGCGGCCCTCAGCTCGCGCAGTTGTGCACACCGCTGTTCGCGGAGGCGACGACGACGTCGGCCAGTCCTCCCTCCAGGGCGGTCAGGCGCAGGGCGCGGACGGTGAGCCCGTGCTCGGCGTCGGGGTCGGGCACCTGCTCGTTGACGACGATCCGGGCGAGCCCCGGCAGAGCGATCTCGGTGTTCGGCTCGGTGCCGACCTCGATCTCGTCGCCGCCGATGCGCAGCGTCATGCCGGTGCTCCCGGTCGCCGACCCGTCGCCCTCGCACGTGGCGACGGCCTGCGCGGTCGCGTTCTCGACCTCGATGACCGGCAGCCCGGGCAGGCCGATCCGCACCTCGTCGACGGTCGTGGTCGCCACCGCGGTACCCGGCGCGAGCGACGTGGTGACGTCCGGGCACAGGGCGGCGGCGCGCAGCAGCACGACGTCGAGGTCGGCGAGGCACGGGGTGTCGGTGCTCGTCGCGTCCGCGGTGCGGACCGCGCCGGTGTCCGGTGTCGGCTCGATCTCGAACCCGACCAGCGGGAGCGGGACGCTCGCGCTCAGCCCGGACGCGCGGCCCGTGTAGTACTCGAGCAGCACGGTCGCGGACGCCGTCGACGGCTCGTAGAAGGCGTCCCCGGCGAACTCGACCGACACGGGCACGGTGGCGTCCGCGTTCAGCGGCTGGTCGACGGGGTCGACGGTGCACGCGACCGCACCGGACTCGTCGGTGGTACCGGTGCACTCCTGGCGGTCGTCGCCCGCGCCCAGGGCGAGGACGACCTCGCGGTCGGCGACGGCCGGCCCGTCGGCGGTCTCCTCCGTGAGCACCCCGGACAGCTCGACGGCCGTGCCGTTCGCCACCTTCTCGGGCCCGGTCCACCGCAGCGCGGTCTCCTGCCGGGTCACCGTGAACGCCACCGAGTCGCTCGACGGCTCCAGGGTCGCGGTGCCGGCGAAGGCGACGTCGACCGTCGTCGACCCGGGGGTGTCCGTCGGGGTGAGCTCGCAGCTCGCCACGCCCGCGCCGTCGGTGGTGCCGGAGCACTCCTGCGACCCGCCGCCCGTGCCGAGCGTGAACGACACCGGCTGGTCGCTCACCGGGCTCCCGCCCGCCGTCAGGGTGGCGGACGCCGTGAACGCGTCGTGGAAGTCGGCCTCGGCCGGGCCGGTGTAGGTGACGACGGTGGGCTGCCGGCCGATCGTGAACGCGACCGTGTCGCTCGCCGGCGCGACGTCGCGGTTGCCCGCGAAGGCGGCGGTCAGGGTGGTGTCGCCCGGGGCGTCGGTCGCCGTCAGCTCGCAGCTCGCCGCGCCGGACGCGTCGGTGGTGCCCGAGCACTCCTGCGCGCCGCCGCCCGAGCCGAGCGTGAACGACACCGTCTCCCCCGCCAGCGGGCTCCCGCCCGCGGTCAGCGTGGCCGAGGCGGTGAACGTCGCCCGGAAGGCCGCCGACGTCGGCCCCGTGTACACCAGGCCGGAGTCCTCCTGCGGCAGCGCGGCCGCGAGATCGATGCGGGGCGTGGTCACCTCGCCGCCCCCGCTGGCATACGTCACGTCGACGCCCGTGTCCTCGAGCAGCGCCTCCAGGACGTCCACGGAGTCACCCGGCCGCTCCTCGCGCAGCAGCGCGAACGCGCCCGTGACGTGCGGGGCGGCCATCGAGGTGCCGTTGAGCGCCACGTACTCGTCGTCCGAGTCGCTCGGCACGGACGACGTGATCGAGGTGCCGGGCGCGAACACGTCGAGCAGGGAGCCGCGGTTGGACCCGCTGTCCCCGTCCGGGCTCCAGACGGCCGGGGTGTCGTCGTCGTCCGTGGCACCGACCGTCACCGCCTCCGGGACGCATCCCGGCGAGCTGACCGCGGCGTCGTAGTTCTCGTTGCCCGCCGAGATCACCGGGGCGATCCCGGCCGACCGCAGATCCTGCAGCGCCGACCGGTACGGGCTGTCCGTGCACGCGGAGGCGTGCTCGCCCGAGCCGAGGCTGAGGTTCGCCGCCGCGACGTCCCGATCGAGGTCGCGCACGAACTCCAGCCCTCGGATGACGTCCGAGTCGGTGGCCCGCAGGCACGGGGCGGGGCTCGGCGAGCAGTCCTCCGCGTCGTCGTAGCGCGAGAAGACCTGGACGGCGACGATGCCGGCGGCCGGTGCCACGCCGTCGCCCGGGGCGTTTCCCGTCACGGCGCCCGCCGCCGTGCCGGCGACGTGGGTGCCGTGGTCGCAGAGCTCCTCGTCGCACTGCGCGGCGCCCTCGCCCGTCTGGTCGTCCTCCCCGTTCGGGCACATGGACCGGGGCCCGCTCGAGTAGCACGCCTCGGCCACGACCCACCCGCCGAGGAACTCGTGGTCCGCGTCGACGCCGGTGTCGAGGATCGCAACGGTCTGCCCGCTGCCCCTGATGCCCCGTGCGTGCACGTCGTCACCGTTGATGACGGGCAGGCTGGAGTCCATCGTCGGTGCGTTGAGCCGGTCGGGGTGCACCGAGACGACCTCCGGCGACTGCGCGAGCTCCTCGATGGCCGCCGCGTCGGCCGTGACCGCGACCAGCGGGAACCGGTCGAACACGTGCACGGTGCGGATCTCGGCGCCGCTCGCCCGCATCTCGCCGACGACGGCCTGCTGCTGACCGAGCCGTTCCGTCTCGACGATGACCCGCAGCGGGCCCTCCTTCTCGGCCTGCGCGACGAGGGCACGCTCGCCGTCGTCCGGCGGGGCCGCGCCCGCGGACGCCGCGCCGAACAGGGTGGTGCAGGACAGGACGACGGCGAGCGCCGCCGCAGCGGGTCTCCGGACCCGGGGTCGTTGCAGACGCATGGATCTCCCTCTTTCTGGGGTGGTGCAGATCGATGGAGCGGTGCGGTGTGCGGTACGTGTGGTGCGGTGGTGCCGGGTCTCAGTGGACCCGGACGATGCCGTTCTCCCAGACGTGCGTGACGCGCGACGAGGCGTACAGGGCGCGGAGGCCGTCCTCGTCGACGGTCAGCGTCATCTGGGGGTTGCGCTGGAAGCGCGTGGTCACCTGGGCGTGCTCGGGGTCGAGCTCGTCGACGAGGTCGTCCTGCGCCGCCTCGATGAGCCGGGAGCGCTCGGCCGGGCCCGCGTCGGCGTCGGCGACGGCGAGCTCGACGATCACGCTCAGCGTGCCGTCCTCCCGCACCTGGTCGAGCAGCTCCTGCTCGTCGGGGGCGGGCGTCGCAGGCGGGTCGGCGGTGTCGGACGGGTCGGCCGAGGCGGTGGGCGACGCGGTGGGCGACGCCGTGGCCGACGCCGAGACCGACGGCGCGGGGTCGGTGGCGCCCGGCGTCGGGGCGCCGTCCGACGGCTCGCCGCCCGTGCACCCGCCGAGCAGCAGCGCGGCGAGCGCGAGCGCCGGCACAGCGGCCGGCACGGCGGTGCGCAGACGACTCGTCACGGTGTCCCCCTCGGCGGGCGTCGACGTCGGCCCGCGCACCGAGGCTCACACACCGGGTGAAGCGGGCGCAACGAAAGTCACTTCACCCGCGCCGGGCGGGGCTCTCCCCCGAGCGAGTCGCCGGCAGTCGACGTCGCCCGTCAGAGCAGACGGCGCGCCACGGCCCAGCGGGTCAGCTCGTAGCGGGACGAGAGCTGCAGCTTGCGCAGCACGGCCGAGACGTGGGTCTCGACGGTCTTGATCGAGATGAACAGCTCGCTCGCGACCTCGCGGTACGAGTACCCGCGGGCGATGAGGCGCATGACCTCCTGCTCTCGCTTGGAGAGGCGGTCGAGCTCGTCGTCGGCCACGGCGATGTCGTTGGCGGACGCGCCGAACGCGTCGAGCACGAACCCGGCCAGCCGCGGCGAGAACACGGCGTCGCCGCCCGCCACCTGCACGACCGCCGACGACAGGTCCGACGGCGCGATGTTCTTGGTGACGTAGCCACGGGCCCCGGCGCGGATGACGGACACGACGTCCTCCGCCGCGTCGGACACGGACAGGGCGAGGAACCGCACGCCCTCGGTGAGCAGGTCCGCGCAGCGCTGCACCACCTCGGCGCCGCCTCCGCCGTTCCCGCCGGGCAGGTGCACGTCGAGCAGCACGACCGGCGGGCGGTGCTCGTGCACCGCCGCGACCGCGGAGTCGACGTCGTACGCCTCGCCGACCACCGTCACGCGGTCGTCGAGCGAGGCCCGCACGCCCGTGCGGAACAGGTGATGGTCGTCCACGAGCACCACGGGCACCGGGATCGACACGGAGCTCTGCGTGCTGCCCGACGGCGTCGCGGGGGTCGTCATCTCGTCGCACCTTCCACAGTGGCCGGCACGGTCCGCGGCGTCGCCGCCCGTGACCTGCCGTTCTTCTCGGTCTTCTTGTCGCCGTTGCCTTGCCGCTCCACCGGCATCCGCAACCGCACCTCGGTACCCCATCCTGGCCTGCTCACGACCTCGGCGGTGCCCTCACGGCGCCGGACGCGCCCGAGGATCGACTCCCGGACCCCGAACCGGTCCTGCGCGATCTCGTCGAGGTCGAACCCGTCGCCGCGGTCGCGGACGAACACCTCGGCCACCTCGTCGGTGACCTCCAGGTACACCGAGACCGGCGGCGCCCCGTGCTTGAACGCGTTGAGCAGCGCCTCGCGCGTGGCCTGGAGCAGCGCGGAGGTCTCCTCCGTCGGGGGACAGTCGCCGACGACCACCGTCTCGACCGTCAGCGGCGCCACGGCGTCCTCGATCTCGGCGACGAGCTCCTTGAGCTCGGCGGCGACGGACGTGCCGGGCTCCCTGCGGTCGTCGTACAGCCAGCCGCGCAGCTCACGCTCCTGGGCGCGTGCCATGCGCGAGACGGCCTCGGGGTCGTGCGCCTGGGAGCGGATGAGAGCGAGGGTCTGCAGCACGGAGTCGTGCAGGTGCGCCGCGATGTCGGCGCGCTCGGCCTCCCGGGCGCGGGCGGCGCGCTCGTCGCCGAGCTGCCGCACCAGCCGGATCCACCACGGCACCGAGACGAGCACGAGGCCCGCGACCATGGCGACGGACGCGACCGCCGCCTGCGCGAGCACGCTGACCGGTGTGTCCTGCCCGACCAGCATGAGCACGCCGAGCATGGTCAGCACGACACCACCGGCGAGCCGCAGCAGCGCCGTCCGCGAGCGCAGCAGCGAGCCGTTGCCGCCGCCCACCCACTTGTCGCGCTCGGTGGCGTCGATCTGGCTCCAGGCGAGGGCCACACCGCCGAGCCCGATGAGCGCGGGCAGCACCCAGGAGGCGACCGGGTCCCACCCGGCGCGGTACGCGACGAGCAGCGCGGCGCTCGACAGGAGCACGACGCCGACCCAGATGTCGCGGACGGCGAGCCGCGAGACGGGCCCGGACAGGCGGACGCGGTCGGCCAGCGAGGCGGCGTTGCGCTCCTGCGCCCCGGCGTCGGCGTCGGCGTCCGTGGTGAGGCGCGGCGCGAGGCGCCTGCGCTCGGCGGGCAGCTCGTCCTCCGGGCGGGTGGGCACGCCGGTGGGGACCGTCACCCACCAGAAGATGTAGGCGACGACGCCGGCTCCCGCGAAGGCGCTGAGCACGACGAACACGACGCGGACCACCCAGACCGGGACGCCGGTGTGCGCCGCGAGACCCGCGGCGACGCCGGCGAGCCAGCGGCCGCTGTACCCGGGCCCTGCCTTGCCCGGCCTGCGGAGCGTCAGTCGTTGGTTCACCCCCCGATCGTCACATGCAGCAGGCCCCCTGAACATGCCTGAGCCTCGATCTCAGGGTCCTGCGCCGGGGGAACCAGGGTTGGTTCAGGGCCTGCCCCCGATGCCCGGGGTACTGAGTCTCGGACAGCATGGTCACCATGAGCACCGACGAGACGCGTCCTGGAGACGCCACGAGCGGGCCGGGCGGCCCGGCCGACGCGGGGTCGGCCGGCGACACGACGTACGCCGGCCCTGCAGCCGACCCCGCCGCACCGGCGTCCGAGCCCCAGCCCGACGCCGCACCGCCCGCAGCCGGGCCCGCACCGGCCGCCGGTCACCAGCAGCCGTACGCGGAGACCGGCTTCTTCGCGTCGATCCGCCGCGGTCTGTTCCCGCGCTCCGAGCAGCGCTGGGTCGGTGGTGTCGCGGGCGGCGTCGCCGAGCGGATCGGCTGGGACCCGCTGCTCGTCCGTGGCCTGCTGATCATCAGCTTCTTCCTCGGCGGCATCGGCCTGGTGCTGTACGGCATCGGCTGGGCGCTCCTGCCGGAGCGGGACGGCCGCATCCACCTCCAGGAGGCCACGCGCGGCAACTTCGACGTGGCGATGCTCGGCTCGGTCGCGGTGTTCCTCATCGGCTTCGCGTGGGGCGGCCCGGTCGGCTGGTGGGACACCGGCAACTGGGAGTGGGTGGCGCTCCTGTTCTGGCTGGCCGTCCTCGGCGTCACGATCTACCTCATCGTCCAGGGCGTGCAGCGGCACCGCGAGTCGCGGCGGGCGGGCTTCCCCGGTGCCGCGACGGCGGGCGCCGTGCCGACGCCTGGTGTCCCGACACCCGGTGTCCCGACGCCTGGTGTCCCCACGCCCGGTGCCCCGGGCTCCGACACGTCCGCCGCCCCCTTCGCGCCCGCCCCGCCGGTCGACTACCGCCGCCGGCCCGACGCCACGCCGGTCTCCGGTGCCGTCCCCGCGGTGGCCGGTGCGCCTGGCTCCGCGTCCGCCGCTGCGACGGCACCGCACCCGATTTACCGTCCGACGTCGATGCCCACCCCGCAGCCGCAGCTCGTGCGGACCGCGCCGCCCGCCCCGCGCGTGCGCCGCGGCCCCGGGGGCGCCGCCGTCGGTATCACGCTCGGCCTGGTGCTGCTGACCGGTGCCGCGCTGCTGGCCATGGGCCGGTGGGGGCCGGGGCGCTTCTCCTTCGGTGACGACACCCTCGCGGCCATCTGGCTCGGCATCTCGACGGTGATCATCGGTACGGCGATCGTCGTGTCCGCGCTCCGCGGCCGGTCGAGCGGCTGGCTCGGCTTCTTCGCGATCGTGTCCCTGGTCTTCGGCCTCGGCTACATCACGGTCGCCACGGCGGAGGCGTCGTGGTGGGCGGACGAGGCGGTCGTCACCGGCCGCCAGATCGAGGACATCGTGACCGAGCCGTCCAACCCGCGGGCGGCCACCCTCACCGAGGGCACCGTGACCGTGACGTCGGTCGACCAGGCCGAGAACGGGTTCTACGTGCGGTGGGGCGCCCCGGAGATCGACCTCTCGCAGCTCGACCTCTCCGACGTCGAACCGGGCGACCCGGTCGTCGTGCCCATCGAGCTGGGCGCGGGCCAGACCGTCGTCACCGTGCCCGCCGACGTCCCCGTCGAGGCGGACGCCTCGGTCGCGGCGGGCAACGTCCGCTGGACCGTCGACGACCAGGACCGCTCCGCGAGCGGCGTCGGGCAGGACATGTACTTCGCGAGCGACGAGGTCGGCGCCGACGGCGCGGTGCTCAGCCTCGACATCCGCGCCGGCGCCGGTGAAGTGATCGTGACCGAGACCGAGGGAGACAGGCCATGACCGAGCGTGACACCCCGGGCGACACCCCGCCCACCACCTCAGGCCCGACCGAGGGCCAGGACGCGAGCGAGACGATGAACGACACGACACAGACCCCGGACGACGCCGTCGACGACACCCAGGTGCTGCCCCCGGCGGCCGTCGACGCCGCGGAGCCGACCCAGGTGACGCCCACGCCGTCGACCCCGCCCACGCAGGAGATCGCCCAGGCGACCCAGCGCCTCCCGGCGGGCCTCCCGGCGGGCACGGCCCCCGAGGGGCAGGTGCACCCCGCCTACGGCGCCGCCGCGGCGCGGGTCCAGGCCGAGGAGGCCGGTGCCGCCGCCCGAGTCCAGCTCGAGGAGGCGGCCGCCCGCTCCCGGGAGGAGGCCAGGCGGGAGGCGGTGCGGGACGACGTGCAGGACGCTCCGGTCACGGACCCCGCCCCGGGCGCGCCCGGGTCGGACACGGGCTCCCCGGAGACCGCGTCCCCGGCCGCCGCCCCGACGCCCGCCGCCCCGACGCCGACCGCCGTCA
>NZ_JABEMG010000162.1 GCF_013004695.1 Promicromonospora citrea | reverse complement strand
CTCCTCACGGCGCGACACGCACCCGGGCAGGCGCCGCACGACGCCCCCGCGCCCGGCGCGGCACCCGGGCACACGGCGGAGGCCCCCGCCGGCGCCTCGCGACCCGGGCGGCTGATCACGTACGGCTGGGCGTCCGGAGCCCCGAACCGGTACACCTCCTGGGCCGGCGACGACCGGATCCGGCCCGCGGACGGCGAGCGCGGGTTCGAGGTGCGCTACGTCGTCGGGCCCGACGCCCCGCCCATGGACGACCCGCGCGCCTACCAGCAGCGCGCGATCGCCCACGCCGCCTCCGGCCGCTGGCGCGTCGCGACGCACCGGGTGCCCCTCGCCGAGGCCGCCCGGGCGCACCGCGAGCTCGAGGAGCGCCGCACCGTCGGCAAGGTGGTGCTCGTGTGAACGCCGCTGCTACCCCCGCGCCCCCGGCCGCGAGCGCCGAGACACGGGCGGCGCTCAGCGGTGCGGCGCAGCGCCGGGTCCTCGTCGGCATGGTCGCCCTCTGCTCGCTCGGTGCGTTCGAGGCGCTCGCGGTCGCCACGGCGATGCCCGCCATCGCCGTCGACCTCGACGGCCTGCGGTTCTACACGTTCGCGTTCGCCGTCGTCTTCGCGACGAGCGTGGTCGGCATGCTCGCCGCCGGTCGCTGGTGCGACCGCTCGGGTCCCGCACCGGCGATGTGGACGGGTGTCGCACTGTTCGTCGTGGGGCTGGGCGTGGCGGGCGCCGCGACCGGGATGGGAACGCTCATCGCGGGGCGGGCGGTCCAGGGCGTCGGGAGCGGCCTGTTCGGTGTGGCGCTGTACGTGCTCGTGGCGCGCGTCTTCGCGCCGGACCGCCGCCCGGCCGTGTTCTCCGCGTTCGCGGCGGCGTGGGTGGTACCGGCGATCGTCGGGCCGGGCCTCGCGGGGCTGGTCGTGGAGCATCTCGGCTGGCGCTGGGTGTTCCTGGGCGCGGCGGTGCTCACCGTGCCGGCAGCCGTCCTGATGCGACCGGGCCTCGCGGCGGCCGGCGGGACGGGGGCCACCGGGGCGGTGGCACACGCGCCCGAGCCAGGTGCCGGGCGCGCGCAGGCCGCTCCGCTCGCCGCTGCTTTGCGCCTCGCCGGGTCGGTCCTTCGGGCGCGGCCAGGGCTGCCGTCGGTGATCTCCGTGCGGGCGCTGGTGTCGGCCGCCTTCACCGGGGCAGAGGTGCTCCTCCCGCTGCTCCTCGTCCACGAACGGCACCTGAGCCCTGCCGTCGCGGGGCTGGTCCTGACGGTGGGTGCGCTCGGCTGGTCCGCCGCGTCCTGGGTGCGCGGCCGCAACCTCCTGCACCTGAGCCACGCCGGCTACGTGCGCCTCGGCGGCGGGCTGCTCGCGTCGGGCGTGGTGGGCGCGGCTCTGCTCGTGGCGCCAGGGGTCCCGGTCGGCGCGGGCATGGCGTTCTGGGTCCTGTCCGGCAGCGGCATGGGTCTGGTGTACCCGACGCTCTCGGTCCTCACGCTCGAGCTCGCCGAGCCCCACGAGCAGGGCTCCGCGTCGTCCGCCCTCCAGGTGGCGGACGCCGTCGCCGGTGCGGTCGCCTCGTCCGTCACGGGGTCGCTGCTGTGGTCGCTCTACGCCGTCGCCGGTGTACCGGCGTACGCCGTCGTGCTCGGCGGCACGGGCCTGCTGGCCGCGACGGTGGTGGTGCTGGCAGCGCGCACCACGCCGGGCGCGCGGGAGGCAGCGGTCGCGCCCGGCGGCGTGACGACGGACGGCGCGACGACCCGCACCAGGTTCACCGACAGCACCTTCCCGGGTCCGCGTCCCTGAGGCGGCCCGGGCCCTCACGCCGCCTCCCCGTCGGTGGACGCGGCCCCGGCGGGGCGGCCGTCCAGGGCGTCGGACACGTCGACCACCGCGGCGCCCGGCGGGTCGCCGCCCGTCCCGCCGGGCGGGTCGGCGTCGACCGGGTCCGGCAGCCGGATGCGCCGTCCGCGGGCGTCCGTGAACGCCCACCCGCTGTCCAGGAGCGTCGCGGCGGCGCCCTGTCGGTTCACGGTCGAGCTCGTGCCGACCCAGCGCATGGTGATGCCACGGGTGTCGACGAGCTGGTGGTGGTACCAGCACAGCAGGGCACTGTTCGCGGCTGACGTGGAGCCGCCGTCCGCCCAGTGGACGACCGCGTGGTGCACCTCGCAGCGGGACGGCGGCTGGTCACAGCCCGGGTAGACGCAGTGGCGGTCCCGGGCGATGACCGCCCGCCGCATCTGGCCGCTCACGGTGCGCTGGGCGCGGCCGACGTCGAGCACGGCCCCGTCGGGGCCGAAGACGATGCGGGTGATCGCACTGTCGCACGCGAGCCGGCGCAGGAGCGAGCGCGGGATGCGGTCGCGGGACTCGGTGAGCACCGGGCCGCCCCGCGTGAGGGAGATCCCTGGCCCGCCGCCCTGCCCGGAGCCGCCCTGCCCCGAACCGCCCTGCCCCGAACCGCGTCCGCAGGCCGCACACCTCCCCTCGTCGGTGCAGGCGGCCTGGGCGAGCAGCTCGGTCCACGAGACCGTGACGTTGAGATGCGGCCGCACGGCCGCCCCCGGCGACGCCTGGTCGGTGTCGAGCACGAGGCGGGCGACGTCCGCGAGCGCCTGCGCCCTGCGCTGCCCGGGCGTGCGGGTGTCCTCCGCGCTCGGGGCGCCCAGGAGCGCGTTCACCGCTGTCGTCACGAGCGTCCCGTGCTCGTGGGTCAGGAAGCCCGCGACATGGAAGCCACCGAACGTCCGCGACAGGTCGAGGAACTCGCCCTCCGCCGCCTTGTCGTCGTCGGCGTCGTCCGCGTCGGGGTCGGTCACGGTGGCGAACCGGCGTGCGACCACGCGGAACCGGTCCGCGTCCAGCGTGCGCGCCTCGTCCAGCACGAGCGTCTCACCGGTGACCAGCACACCGTCGTCGACCGCTGCCTCCAGCGCCTCGGTCATGCGTGTGCGCGTGCGCTCGCCGTCCGGGTCGTCGGACGGGTCCGGGACGTCGACGGGCACCGTCTGCACGTACGCCTCCGGTGTCGTGACCTCGCCCGTGCGGGTGTCGACCAGCCAGGCGAGCGCGTCCTGCCGGGTGCGGCTCGTCGGCGCGACCTCGCACATCACGCGGGCGTGGTCGGCACCGAGCGTCCCGGCGACCAGTCGGTCCCGTGTCGCCGGCAGCGCCTGCGCGAGACGGCGCGCGGTGGAGACGTCCTTGCGCGCCGTCGACGCCGCGACGCCCTCCCGCAGCCGCAGCCAGGTCGCGAACGTCCGCGCCGCGCCGCCCGAGCGCCACGACCCCGCGTCCTCGATGCGGGGCAGCACCGCGTACCGCACCCCGTCCAGCCTGCCCGTGACCCGCCGCAGGCGCGTGTGCGTCGCGACGAGCCGGGCCGCGTCCGGGGCGCCCGAGCCGTCCAGGCTGCTCACCAGGGCCGCGAGGTCGCCCGCCGCCGCCTCGAGGTGTACCAGGGCGCGTTCCCAGGCCTGTGCGGTGGGCACGGCGTCGCGCGCCCCGCCCGGTCCTGGCTCCTCCACGCGCACCCGCCTTTCGTCGGCCCACCCTCGTCGTCACGCGCCATTCTCTCGTACAGCCGTACGCACCGCACGTGCGGTTCGCCATCTGTGGACAACTTTTCATCAACGTTCGGGACGACCGTCACATCGCACCTCCCTGCTCCGTCGAGGGGGTATGACGAGAGAGCATGGGCTCATGACGACCTCCGGCACGCAGGGCGAAGAGACGCACGGCGACCGCACGCGCGAGATCGGCGGGCACGACGTCGAGCTCGACCGCCTGCGCCCGCTCGCCTTCTCCGTCGCCTACCGGATGCTCGGGAGCGTCGCCGAGGCCGAGGACGTCGTGCAGGAGGCGCTCACCCGGGTGTCGCAGGCCGAGGACGTCCGCAACCCCGACGCGTTCGTGACCACCGTGACGACACGGATCTCCATCGACGTGCTGCGCTCGGCGCGGGTACGGCGCGAGTCCTACGTGGGCGAGTGGCTCCCCGAGCCGCTGGTGGGCCCCGTCCACCTGCCCGTCGCCATGGCCGCTCCCCCGCCCGACGCCGCCGCCCACGCCGAGCTCGCCGACGACCTCTCGACCGCGTTCCTCGTGCTCCTGGAGACCCTCACCCCGACCGAGCGTGCCGCGTTCCTGCTGCACGACGTGCTCGGCTTCCCGCACAGCGAGGCCGCGGACGTCATCGGCACGACCGAGGTCGCGGCACGCCAGCTCGCCTCCCGCGCACGACGACGCATCGCCGAGCGGCGCGAGGGTCGCACCCGCGACACGACGGCGGCGGACACGACGGCGGACGTCGACGGGCCGCCGGCCGACCGCCCGACGACGGACAGCTCGGCGACGAACGGCCCGACGGATGCCTGGCGATCGGCAGCCGCCCGGTCGACAGACCAGCCGACAGACCAGCCGACAGACCGACCGGCGACGCACCGGCCGGCAGCAGGCCGGCCGACAGCAGCGAGACCGACCCCAGGCACCCCGGCGTCACGAGGCCGTACGCGGACGGACGCCGTCGCGGGCACCTCCCCCGCACCGCGGAGATCCCGCGCCGGCGCACCCGTGACCGCGGCACCCGTCGGCCGCGCCGAGGAGCTCGTCACGCGGTTCCTCGCGGCCTGCGAGGAGGGCGCCGTCGAGCCGTTCCTCGCGCTGCTCGCGGAGGACGTCGTGCTCACCGGCGACAGCGGGGGCAACGTGCCCCGCGGCATGTCGATCGCGCGGCCCGTGGCCGGCCGGGAGCCGGTCGCCAAGACGCTGGCCGGCTTCCTGCGCTACGGCATGCCGGTGCGCTTCGAGCGCGCGCTGGTGGGCGGTCAGCCGGGCCTGCTCATCGTCGCGGACGACGTCCTGGGCGGCGGTCTGGTCGGCACCTGGTCGTTCGACGTGGCGGACGACGGGCGCCTGCGCGCGATCCACGGCGTCCTGAACCCGGACAAGCTGCGCCACCTGGGCCCGCTGGCCGACCTGGAGCGGATCGCGGCGTGGCTGCACGAGGCACGCGCGGAGTACGGCCGTCGCCGCAAGGCTGCCCGGCACGCCGACGGGTGAGCAGCCCGGGCGTCCACAGCGCGGCCCGACGAGGAGACGAGCCCGGCCGGCTCCCGCCTCAGCCGGCCTGTGCCGCGCCGTGCGCCGGCGTCTCGCCCGTCTCGGCCGTCGGCACGAACCACAGCAGCACCAGCCCGACGAGCACCACACCGATGATCCCGAACGTGCCCCAGATCGTCGCGCCGGTCAGCGCGATCACGATGCTCCACAGCGTGCTCGACATCCAGGACGTCGCCCGCCCCGTGGTGGCGTACAGGCCGAAGATCTCGGACTCGCGCCCGGCGGGCGTGACGCGCGCGAGGTAGGAGCGGGAGGCTGCCTGCGCCGGGCCGACGCAGGCGGACAGGATCAGCCCGCCGACCCAGTAGACGATCGGGCCGAGGTCGCGCAGGAGCACGACGCCCAGGCCGGCCGCCACGACCGTGCCGAGCGCCGTGAGGATGACGGCGCGTGGCCCGAACCGGTCGTCGGCGAGGCCCACGAGCATCGTGCTGATGCCCGCGACGAGGTTGGCGGCGATGCCGAAGACGATGACCTGGTCGGCCGAGAAGCCGAAGCTGACGCTGCCGATGATGGCGCCGAAGGCGAACACGCCGCTGAGCCCGTCGCGGTAGACCGCGCTGGCCAGCAGGAACCAGAAGGTCCGCCGGGCGGTGTGCCACAGGTTCTTGATGTCGCGGTAGAGCACGACGTAGCCCGCGAAGAACCCGACCGTGGGCCGGGCCGCACCGAGCTGCCGCTCGGGCACGTACGCGAAGATCGGCCAGGCGAACGCGACCGCCCACAGCGCGCAGGCGACGGCGATGACGCGGAACGGGAGGCCGTTGTCCGTCGGCATGCCCCACCAGTCGACGGTGTTCGCCACCACGACCAGCACGAGCATGAGGATGCCGCCCACGTACCCGAGCCCCCACCCGAGCCCGGACACCGCGCCGACGGTCCGCGGAGTGGCCACCGAGACCATCATCGCGTTGTAGTTGACGCCGCCGATCTCGCTGAGCACGCTCCCGAGGCCGATGACGGCGGCGCCGAGCACGAAGTACGCCGGGTCCGCCTCGACGAACCACAGCGCGAGCATGCACAGGACCATCCCGACGGTCGCTCCGCCGAGCCACGTCTTGCGGCGGCCGGTCGCGTCGGCGCGCTGCCCCAGCACGGGCGCGAGCAGGAGGACCAGGACGCCTGCCGCGGCGTTCCAGAACCCGAGGCCGCTGCTCAGCTCGGCGAGCCCGTGCTGGTAGGCGGGGTCGTCGGTCTCCAGCGCGGCGACCGCGGGGTCGAGGAACGCGTCGGTCGTCAGGTACAGCGCCGTGAACACGAACGTCAGGATCACGGTGTTGAACGGCTGGGTGCCCCAGTCCCAGAGGGCCCAGGAGATCACCTGACGGCGCGGCACGTGGGCGCCCTCGCGCAGCTCCAGCCCCATGGCCGGGGGCGGCGCGGCGGAACCGGGGGCCGTGCTGTCAGGTCGCTGGCGGGCGTCGGTCATGGCGGCAGTCTGCCCGGATCGTGCCGACCGCGGGGGGCGAGGCGGTCACGATCTCATACCGACCGCTCACCGACCCGACGACCAGCCGACGGCACCCCCGGAGACACCACCTGGGACACCACCCAGGACACCACCCGGGAGCCCGGCTCACCCCGCCAGGTTGTGCCGTCCGACCTGGTCGACGCGCGACGCACCCGCGAGCGCCATCGTGAGGTCGAGCTCGGCGAGCACGTGCGTGGCGACGGCGCGGACGCCGTCGGCACCGGCGAGCGCGAGGCCGTAGACCCAGGGGCGGCCGAGCAGGACGGCGTCGGCGCCGAGCGCGAGGGCGGTGAAGACGTCGGCGCCGCTGCGGACGCCGGAGTCGAACAGGACGGGTGCGGTCTCGGTGTGCGCGCGGACGGCGTCGGCGACGGGGGCGAGGGTGTCGAGCGCCGCGACGGCGTTGTCGACCTGGCGTCCGCCGTGGTTGGAGACCACGACGCCGTCGGCGCCGTGGTCGAGGGCGGCGCGGGCGTCGTCGGGGTGCTGGATGCCCTTGACGAGGATCGGCAGGGTGGTGCGCTCGCGCAGCCAGGCGAGGTCGGCCCAGGTGAGGGTGGAGCGGGAGAAGACGTCGAGGAAGGTCTCGACGGCCGCGCGCGCGTGCGGGCCGGTGAGGTTGCGCCAGGTGGGCCCGGGGTGGTGGCGGGCCATGGACAGCAGGGCGCGGACGGCGGCGAGCGTGGGCCGGGGTGCGGGCGCCGCGGGGTCGGGGGTGCGGGCGACGCGCTCGGCGACGAGGGCCTGGAAGGCGGGGTCGCTGAGGTACTGGGCGATGCCCTCGGCGCGCGCGAACGGCAGGTAGCCGAGGTCCAGGTCGTGGGTGCGCCAGCCGAGCACGTGGGTGTCGAGGGTGACGACGATCGCCTCGCAGCCGCTGGCCTCGGCGCGGCGGACGAACGACTCGGCGACGGCGTCGTCGGCCGACCAGTAGAGCTGGAACCAGCGCGGGCTGTCGCCGAGGGCGGCCGCGGTGTCCTCCATCGGGGTGGAGGCCTGGGAGGAGATGACGACGGGCAGGCCGAGGTCGCGCGCGGCCGCGGCGAGGGCGGGCTCGGCGTGCCCGGGTGCGGCGGCGCGCCCGCCGCGCTGGTGCTGGACCGCGAGCTCGAGCGCGCCGACGGGCCCGAACAGGACGGGCGCGGGCAGCTCGCGGCCCAGCAGGGTGGTGGTGAGGGACCGTTCGCCGACGTCGACCATCTGGCGCGGGACGGTGCGGTACCGACCGAACGCCTCGCGGTTGGCCGCGACGGTGCGCTGGGCTCCGGCGCCGCCGGCGACGTACGCCCAGCCGGTGCGGGTCATGCGGCGTCGTGCGGCGTCGGCGAGGGCGTCGGGGCTGGTGGGCACGACGGGGCGGCGCCCGAAGACACCGGCGCTGTAGATGGCGGACTGTGCGGTCCGACCGACGTTGGTCGCAGCTGGGGGCATGTCGGACATCCTGCCATCTCGTGGCCGGGCCGGCGCCCGTCAGCCGAGCGCCGTGACCTGCGAGAACCTCTCTCCGGTGAGCTCCTCCGACAGCGCCCAGACGCGTCGCGCGAGGTCGCCCTCGCCGGCCAGGGGTGCGGCGTCGGCCACGTGCGCGGGGCCGCGGACGCCGCCCAGGCGGCTCGGCCCGGAGAGGCTGCCGCCCGGCACGTCGCCGACGGCGGCGAGCAGCGTGGGCAGCGCGCCCTGCTCCGGCCCGTGGGCGAGGACGCGGGTGCCGGCGGCGAACAGGGCGTCCGCGGCGCGGTTGCCGGTCGTGGTCCGGAAGCCGGTCGCGGCCCAGCCGGGGTGCGCCGCGGTGGCGAGCACGGGCGATCCCGCGGCGGCGAGCCGTCGCTGCAGCTCCACCGTGAACAGCAGGACCGCCAGCTTCGACGCGCCGTAGGCGGCGAACGGGTGGTACGGGCGGGCGGCCCAGTGCGGGTCGTCCAGGTCGAGGCGCGCGGCCCGGTAGGCGGTCGAGGTGACGGTCACGACGCGGCCCCTGACGCGGTCGAGGAGCCGCGCGGTGAGCGCGACGTGACCCAGGTGGTTGATGCCGAGCTGGCTCTCGAACCCGTCGGCGGTGTGCCGCAGCTCACCGGCCATGGTGCCCGCGTTGTTGACCAGCAGGTCGACGGGGCCGTCGACCGTGGCGGCGAACGCCCGCACCGACTCCAGCGAGCCGAGGTCCAGCCGGCGCGCCTCGACG
>NZ_JABEMG010000161.1 GCF_013004695.1 Promicromonospora citrea | reverse complement strand
GCGCTGGCCGAGGGCGCCGTCGCCGGGGCGGCCGCCGCCGGGGGAGCGGTGCGCGGCGCCGTCGTCCGGGAGCGGGACCGGTGGCGTGCGTTCGCCGCCCGCCTCGACGCCGCCCACGGCGTGCGCGGCGGCTGGGTGCGCTGGCTGCGCGACGACACGGTCGTGTGCCGCTGCGAGGAGACCACCTACGGCCGCCTGCGCGAGGTCGGCGAGCTCACGGGCTCGCGCGCCACGCGCTCGGTCAAGCTCACCAGCCGCGCCGGGCTCGGCCCGTGCCAGGCCCGCGTCTGCGGTCGCACGCTCGAGGAGCTGGTGGGCGAGCACGGCGCCGAGCACGGCACCGACCGGCGCACCGTCGTCGTGCCCGTCCGCCTCGGCGACCTCGCGGCGCCGCCCTCGTCCCCTCCGCACCACCCCGACCCCGCGACCTCAGGAGACCACCCATGACCCAGCGCTTCGACCTCGGCGGCGTCATCGTCGCCACCACGCTCGCCTTCACGCCCGACGAGTCCGCACCGGCCGGCCTCGCCGTCGACCACGACCGCTACGCCGCGCACTGCGAGCTCCTCGTCGACAGCGGCTGCCGCGGCGTCGGGCCCAACGGGTCGCTCGGCGAGTACTCCTCGCTCACCGACGACGAGCGCCGCCGCGTCGTCCGGACCGCCGTGCAGGCCGTCGGCGGGCGCGGGCTCGTCGTGGCGGGCGTGCACGGCGTCGGCTCCCACCAGGCCAGGCACTGGGCCGAGCTCGCGGCCGAGGACGGCGCCGACGGCGTCCTCCTGCTGCCGCCCACGCTCTACCGCGCCAACCGGTCGGAGGTGATCGCGCACTACGCCGCCGTCAACGAGGTGGGCCTGCCGATCATGGTCTACAACAACCCGATCGACACCAAGGTCGACCTCACGCCCGACCTCCTCGCCGAGCTCGCCGAGCTCGAGAACGTCGTCGCCGTCAAGGAGTTCTCCGGCGACGTGCGGCGCGTGCTGGAGATCAAGGAGCTCGCGCCCGACCTCGACGTCGTCGCGGGCGCCGACGACCTGCTGTTCGAGTCCCTGGTCGCGGGCGCCGTCGGCTGGTTCGCCGGCTACCCGAACGCGTTCCCGCGCGAGGCCGTCGAGATCTACACCCTCGTCACGGAGGGCCGGATCGACGAGGCGCGCGAGCTGTACCGCCACCTCGTGCCCGCCTTCCGCTGGGACTCGCGCACCGAGTTCGTGCAGGCGATCAAGCTGTCGATCGACCTCGCCGGGCAGAGCTACGGTGGGCCGACCCGTCCGCCGCGCGGCCCCCTGTCCGCCGAGCACGAGGCGCAGGTGCGCAAGGACACCGAGGCGGCGCTCACCTACCTCGCGTCGCGCTGAGGGACGCCGGGCAGACGCCGAGGAGGCACCATGCGCAGCAGCAGATCGATCACCGCCGTCGACTCGCACACCGAGGGCATGCCGACGCGCGTCGTCACCGGCGGCATCGGGACCATCCCCGGTGCCACCATGAACGACAAGCGCCTGTACTTCATGGAGCACCTCGACCACCTGCGGCACTTCCTCATGGACGAGCCCCGCGGCCACGCCGCCATGAGCGGTGCCGTCCTGCAGCCGCCCACCCGGGACGACTGCGACTGGGGCGTCGTCTACATCGAGGTGTCCGGCTGCCTGCCCATGTGCGGGCACGGCACCATCGGCGTCGCCACCGTGCTCGTCGAGACCGGCATGGTCGAGGTGCGTGAGCCCGTCACCGAGATCCGGCTCGACACGCCCGCGGGGCCGGTCGTCGCGTCCGTCGCCGTGCGCGACGGGCACGCCGACGCCGTGACCATCGAGAACGTGCCCAGCTTCGTCACGGCGCTCGACCAGGTCGTCGACGTCCCCGGGTACGGGTCCGTGCCCTACTCGATGGCGTTCGGCGGCAACTTCTACGCCCTCGTCGACCTCGACGACCTCGGCCTACCGTTCGACCGCTCCCGGCAGCACGACCTGCTCACCGCGGGCCTGGCGATCATGGACGCCGTCAACGAGACCGCACCGCCGAAGCACCCCGAGCTCGACGGCGTCGCCGGCTGCCACCACGTCGAGCTCATCGCCCCCGGCTCCGACGCCCGCCGCTCCCGCCACGCCATGGCGATCTTCCCCGGCTGGTTCGACCGGTCGCCGTGCGGCACCGGGACCTCCGCCCGCATGGCCGAGCTGTGGGCGCGCGGCGAGCTCGGGCTGCACACCGACTTCGTCAACGAGTCGTTCATCGGCAGCCGGTTCGTCGGCCGCCTCGTCGGCGAGACCACCGTCGCGGGCGTCCCCGCCGTCGTGCCCACCATCACCGGACGGGCCTGGGTCACCGGGACCGCCACCTACCTGCTGGACCCGAGCGACCCGTTCCCGACGGGCTTCGTGTTCTGACCCGAGGAGCCACCATGACCGAGCAGACGACGGACGACGTCGCCCGCCGCGCCGCCGCCGCCTACCCCGCCACGTCGCAGGCCGCACCCGCCGTGCGCGCCGACGCCCTCCGCCGCGCCGCCGCGACCCTCGGCGACCACACCGACGAGCTGGTCGCCCTCGCCCAGGAGGAGACCGGCCTCGCCGACGCCCGGCTGCGCGGCGAGCTCACCCGCACCCGCGTCCAGCTCCGCCTCTTCGCCGGCGTCGTCGAGGACGGCACCTACCTCGACGCGCGCCTCGACGAGGCGGACCCCGACTTCGTGCTCGGCCCCCGGCCCGACCTGCGCCGCACGCTCTGGCCGGTCGGCCCGGTGCTCGTCTTCGCCGCGAGCAACTTCCCCTTCGCGTTCTCCGTGGCCGGCGGCGACACCGCGGCGGCGCTCGCCGCCGGCTGCCCCGTCGTGGTCAAGGCGCACCCCGGGCACCCGCGCCTCGCGGAGCGCGTCGCGGCGCTGGTGTCGGGCGCGCTCACGGAGGCCGGTCTGCCCGACGGCGCGCTGCAGCGCGTCGCGGGGCAGGACGCCGGCGTCGCGCTGCTGGAGCACCCCGCGGTGCGAGCGGCGTCGTTCACCGGGTCGCAGCGCGTGGGGCAGCTGCTCGCGGCCCGGGCCGCCGCGCGCCCCGACCCGATCCCGTTCCACGGCGAGCTCGGCAGCGTCAACCCCGTCCTGGTCAGCGCGGGAGCCCTGCGCGAGCGCGGCGACGAGCTGCTCGCCGGGTACGTCGCCAGCGTGTCCGGCTCGGCAGGCCAGCTCTGCACCAAGCCCGGATTCCTGCTGGTCCCCGAGGGCACCGCCTACGACGACGCCGTGGTCGCCGCCGCGTCCGCGGTCGCCGAGCACCGGCTGCTCGACCGCGCGATCGCGGACAGGTACGACGCCCGCGTCGCCGCGGCCCTCGGGGCCGACGGCGTGCGGGTGGTGCACGCCGGGCACCTGCGCCGCGACGCCGACGGCCACGGCTGGGCCACCCCGACGATCGCCGCCGCGCCGCTCGACGCCGTGCGGGCGGCCGGGCCCGCGCTGCTCGACGAGGTGTTCGGGCCGTTCTCCGTCGTGGTCGAGTACCCGGAGGGCACCGACCTCGCGGGCGTCGTCGCCGAGCTGTTCCCCGGTAACCTCACCGTGACCCTGCACCTCGGGGCGCGGGAGGACGCACCCGTCGACCGGCTCGCGCGGCACGCCGGCCGCCTGCTGTTCGGCGGCTGGCCCACCGGCGTGGCGGTCACGCCCGCGATGCAGCACGGCGGCCCGTGGCCCGCGACGACGACGGACGCGACGTCCGTCGGCACCGCGGCGATCGGCCGGTTCCTGCGCGGCGTCGCCTACCAGGACGCGCCGCAGTCCCTGCTCCCGCCCCCGCTGCGCGACGACAACCCCTGGAACGTCCCCCGCACGCTGTCCCCGCGGGGCGCGTCGGCGGCGTGGTGACCCCCCGCCCGGACGGCTCGGCCTACGGCGTCTCCGCCGCCAGGAGCTGGGCGCGGCGGGCCGCCTCGGCAGCCCTGGCCTGCGCCCGCTCCGCGCGGCGGGCGGCGCGGGCCGCCCGCTTGGACCCCCGGTGCTCGGAGCGGCGCTCCAGCAGCGTGTAGATCACCGGCACCACGTACAGGGTGAGCAGCGTCGACGACAGCAGACCGCCGATCACCACGAGCGCCAGCGGCTGCGAGATGAACGCCCCGCCGCCCGTGAGGCCGAACGCCATCGGTGTCAGCGCGAGGATCGTCGCCGCCGCCGTCATCACGATGGGCCGCAGGCGCTGCCGCGCGCCCTCGCGCACGGCCTCGTCCAGCGAGCGCCCGTCCGCGCGGTACTGGTTGATGAGGTCGATGAGCACGATCGCGTTGGACACCACGATGCCGACGAGCATGAGCACGCCGATGAGTGCTGCCACGTCGAGCGGCGTGCCCGTGAGCAGCAGTGCGCCCAGAGCGCCCGTCGCCGCGAACGGCACCGACACCAGCAGGATGAGCGGCTGACCGATGCTGCGGAACGTCGCCACCATGACGAGGTAGACGATGAGGATCGCGACGAGCAGCGCGAGGCCCAGGTCGGCGAACGCGTCCGCCTGGTCGGCCGCGACGCCGCCGACCTCCACCTCGGCGCCGTCGGGCAGGTCGAGGCCGTCGAGCTCGGTCTGCAGGTCCTGGGACAGCGTGCCCAGGTCGTTGCCCGCCGGGGTCACCGCGACGGTCGCGCTGCGCTCGCCGTCGACCCGGGTGAGCGAGGCGGGCGCGGAGACGCGCTCGACCTCGGCCAGGTCGCCCAGCGGCACGACGCCCGCGGCCGTGGGGACGTCCAGCTCCCGGATCCCGCCGACGGTCGTGGGCGCGTCGCCGCCCAGGACGACGTCGAGCGTCGCGCCGTCCACGTCGATCGTGCCGAGGCTCGCCGCGTTCATGGCGCCGGCCAGCAGGCCCGAGACCTGCTGCTCGGTGAGGCCTGCCTCCGCCGCGGCGTCCCGGTCGACCGTGACGCGCACCGTGGACTGCTCGGCGGCGAGGTTGTTGGTGACGGAGTCCACGCCGTCGACGTCGGCCACCGCGTCCTCGACCTGGCCCGCCGCCTCGGTGAGGTCGTCGGCGTCGGGCGCGGTGACGACCAGGTCGACCGTGCTGCTCGCGAAGCCCGAGTCGCCCGCGGTGACGCTCAGCTCGCCGGTCAGGTCGGCGTCCTCGAGCGCGGCGTCGACGTCGTCCTGCACCGTCGTGCCGTCGGCGTCCTCCTCCAGCGCGAGGGCGTACGACGCGCTCGTGCCGCCCCCGCCGCCGAACGCGGCGGCGAAACCGTCGCCGGAACCGACGGTGGTCTGCACCGTGGCCACGCCGTCGACGCCGGCGAGCACGTCCTCGACCTCGCGGGCCGCGTCGTCCTGCGCCTCCAGCGAGGTGCCCGGCTCGAACTCCTGCGTCACCGACAGCGTGTCCTGGCCCGCGTCGCCGATGAAGTTGGTCTCCATGCGCGGCACGAGGGCGACCGTGCCGGCCAGCAGCGCGACGGCGATGCCGAGCGTCACGGCGGGACGGCGCAGCGCGGCGGCCAGCGAGGGGACGTAGGCGCGCTGCCACACGCCGCGGCGCTCCTTCTCCTCGGCGGCCTCGCGCACGGCCGCGCCGTCCTCGGCCGAGACCGGCCCCTTGATGAACCAGTAGGCGAGCACGGGCACGACGACGAGCGCGACCACCAGCGACGCGCCCATCGCGATCGCGACCGTCACGGCGAACGGCCGGAACAGCTCGCCCGCCATGCCGCCCACGAGCGCGATGGGTGCGAAGACCGCGACGGTGCAGACCGTGGACGCCGTGATGGCGGCGCCCACCTCGCGCACGGCGGTGACGATCGCGTCGACCCGGTCCTCGCCGTAGGACAGGTGCCGCTTGATGTTCTCGATGACCACGATCGAGTCGTCGACGATGCGCCCGATCGAGATCGTCATCGCGGCGAGCGTGAGGATGTTGAGCGTGTAGCCCGTCACGTTCATCGCGGCGAACGTGACCGCCAGCGACAGCGGGATCGAGATGGCCGAGACCAGCGTGGCCCGCAGCGAGGCGAGGAACACCAGGATGACGAGGACGGCGAACAGCAGGCCGAGCCCGCCCTCGGTCGTCAGACCCTCGATCGACTCCTCGATGAACGGCGCCTGGTCGAACGTGACGACGGTCGTGACGCTCTCGGCGTCGAGCTCGTCCTCGAGGTCGGCCAGCACGTCGCGCACGGCGTGCGACACGTCGACCGTGTTGCCGTCCGGCGTCTTGGTGAGCGCGACCGCGAGGGACGGCTCGCCGTCGAGGCGGGAGAAGGAGGTCGCGGGCACGTCCTCGACGCGTACCTCGGCGACGTCGCCGAGGTGGACGACGGGCGCCGTGCCGGGTGCCGGGGCGCCCGTGGCGCCGGGGTCCGGAGTGGCACCGGCGCCCGCCCCGGACGGCGCCGCCGGCAGCAGCGGGAGGTCCTTCAGCTCCTCGACCGACGCGACGGTGGTGCCGACCTGGACGCTGCTCGTCGTGCCGTCCTCGGTGACGGAGCCGACCGGCAGGACGGTGCCGTTCTCCTGCAGGAGCGTCATGAGCTGCTGCTGCGTGAGGCCCGCGGCGGCGAGCTGCTCGTCGTCCGGCTCGATGACGACCTGGCGCTCCGTCGCGCCGGTGACGGTGACGTCGCGGACGTCGGCGATGCCGGACAGCTCCGGGACGAGGACGTCGTCGACCAGGTCGCTGAGCTCCTGCTCGTCCGACCCGTCGCCGCCCTCGCGGGACACCGCGAGCTGGACGACGGGCAGGTCGTCGAGCGACCCGGCGACGACCTCGGGCTCGACGCCGTCCGGCAGGTCGGACAGCCCGTTCAGGGCCGAAATGACCTCCTGCTCGACGGCGTCGACGTCGGTGCCGTACTCCAGCTCGACCGTGGTCACCGACAGTCCGGTGGCGACGGTCGAGGTGAGCCCCGTGACGCCGTCCACCGCCTCGACGGCGCTCTCGACCGGGTCGGTGACCTGCTCGGCGAGCAGCTCGGGCGCGGTGCCCGGGTCGGCAGCGGTGACGGCGACGACCGGCACGTCGAGCGGCGGGATCAGCTCCTGTCGCAGCTGCCAGGTGCTGGCCACGCCGACGACGAAGACGGCCACCGTCGCCAGTGCGACCAGCGCACGGTTCGCGAGCGACATGCGGGCAAGACGGAACACACTGCCTCCAGCTCTGGGGGTGTACGCGTCGGGGGACACGCGCGGGCCGCGCCGTCCGCGGCGCGATAGTTTGCCCAACGCAAAGGATCCGGCCGTGGTTCCCGGCCCGCAACCGGGCGCCTGCCGGCGCTCGGCGGCCGTTAGAGTCGCACCGTGACCGACAGGGGGACCGACGGCCGGACCGACGAGGGGCCCGCGGGCCAGGACCGTGCGGAGCTCGTCGCCGAGCTCGGCGCGCTGCACCGGCGGCTCGGCGAGGAGCTGTTCGCGACGCGGCTCGTGCCGCTCCTGGAGACGGACCTCACCGTGCAGCAGCTCCGTGCGCTCGCGCTCGTGCAGGTGGACGGCGAGTCGACGCCGCAGCGGCTGGCCGAGGCGCTCGGCGTGTCCGCGGCCACCGTCTCCGGCATCCTCGACCGGCTGACCGCCGCGGGGATGACGTGCCGCACGCCCGACCCGGCGGACGGGCGCGTGCGACGCGTGACCAGCACGGCGAAGGGCAGCGACGCGATCCGCCGCATCGTCGCCCACGACGAGGAGCTGCCCGGCGAGCTGCTCGACGAGCTCGACGTCGAGGACCTCCGGGCGCTGACCCGCGGCACGCGGGCACTGCTCGAGGCGGCGCTGCGGCTCACGGCCGCTGCTGACCCTGCATCAGGACAAAAGGTGCAATAGCATCCCGCGGTCAGCACGCAACGCCGCAGGGTGGGACGAGGGACGACACGTGGGCGAGGTCAGGGCGGGCGACGAGGTCGCGGGGCGCTACCGGCTGGTGCGGCCGCTGGGCTCCGGTGGGCAGGGTGACGTCTGGGAGGCCGTCAGCCTCAGCGTGAGCACGCTGCGGGTCGCGATGAAGCGCGTGCGGCACGACGGCGAGGGCCCCGCGCCCGCCGTCCGCGAGGCCGAGGCCCTGGCCAGGGTGCGCCACCCGAACGTCGTGCCCGTGCACGACCTCGTCGAGGACGACGGCGACCACTGGATCGTCATGGCGTACGTCGAGGGCGAACCGCTCGGCGCGCTGCGCCGGGTCTCCGTGCAGGACGCCGCGCGGTACGGCGCACAGCTCGCCGACGGGCTGGTGGCCGTGCACCGGCAGGGCCTGCTGCACCGCGACGTCACGCCGACCAACGTGCTGGTCACCGACCGCACGGCCGTGCTCATCGACTTCGGCATCGCCCGCGACCTCGCCCGAGCCGTGACGGTGACGGGGCCGTCGGGGGAGGAGGAGCCTGCCGACGCGCCGGACGACGGCGACTGCTCGTCGAGCGGTCCCCGCGTCTCGGGGACCCGCGGCTACCTGGCCCCCGAGCTGCTCGTCCCGGGCACCGAGTTCCGCCGTCCCGCCGACGTCTACGCGCTCGGCGCGACGCTGTACCGGGCGCTCGAGGGCGTGCCGCCCCAGCGGGACCGGTCCGGCGGGTGCGCCGGCGACGGCCCGGTGCGCACGCCGCGGCAGAGCGGCGCCGTGGGTCCGCTGCTGCTGCGGATGCTCGACCCGGACCCGCACCGGCGGCCCGACATGGAGGACGTGCGCGACGAGCTCGAGGCGATCGCCGACGGCGGGGCGGCGGGCGCGGCGGCAGGAACCGGGACCGGCCCCGTGCCGGACGCCCGGG
>NZ_JABEMG010000160.1 GCF_013004695.1 Promicromonospora citrea | reverse complement strand
CCGTGTGTGCGAACAATGATACTGGCCAAACCACAACCCACACGGGTCATGATCCGATCCAAAACAAATGTTTGGCATTGACTATCAAGCACACTGTTGAGTTCTCAAACAACCGACGCACACCGTCAGAGCCGCAATCTTTCCGATCACTTCCCTGCCCGGGGCAGTTCCTCTAATCTACCAGGTTTTTTCTGCCGATCAAATTCGCTTCGTTCGAGGAACGGAAGGAATTCCATCTGCCTGATCCACACTGGCAGCCACACCGATTTCCAGGGGCGCACGTATGCTCCCTGATCCTGCAGTGTGGGTTTCAGCCCCGGCGCGGCCACTCGGTCCGTCTCCGGCACCTCGTGTCCGTCTGCCCGTCGGGCTGACTCCGAGAACATTACACACGTTCCGCGGTCCGTGCCAACTCGGCTGACGTGGCCTGCGGCACACGACGTTCCCGCAGGTCACAGCCCTCCCACCCGTCCGTGCCGCCCGGGCGAGGACCACGCCTGTGATCGGGCCCACGCCCGCGGCACCGCGCAGCCCCGCCCACCAAGCGATCGTGCCCAGGACGAGGGGCAGATCTGGGCACGATCGCTTGGTTCGCGCACTCGCGCGGCGCGTGCGCAGTGAGCGTGCGCCCGTACGCACCGCGCCGGGTGCGGCGCCCGTACGCACCGCGCCGGGTGCGGCGGCCGGCCGCACCCGGCGCGATCACGCCGTCCGGGTCAGCAGCGCTCCGCGCGCAGCGACCTCACCTCGACGTACGAGCGCTCGGCGTTGCCGAACGAGTCCGCCGGGTGGCCGGGACCCGGGGCCTGCGCGGCGTTGTCCTGCTCCCAGATGCCGTGCCTGCGCCCACCACCCGGCAGCGACGAGAGGAACTCGGTGTACGGCAGGTCGCCGATGCCGAACTCGACCATGTCGTAGCCCTGCTCGCTCTCGGGGTTGACCTCGCCGTCCTTGAGGTGCAGCAGCGGGTACCGGTGCGGGTTCCGCCTGATGTAGTCCGCCGGCTCGAACCCGGGGTACCGGTGCTGCCCCACGTACGCCCAGAAGACGTCCATCTCCAGGTACACCGCGCGCGGGTCGGTGTTGTCGTAGAAGACGTCGTAGAGCCGCACCTCGGGGTCGTCCGTCGCGAACGAGAACTCCCCGTCGTGGTTGTGCTGGTAGAACTTCAGGCCGCGGGCCGCTGCCGCCTCCCCGAAGCCGTTGAACTGCTCGGCGGCGGCGAGGTAGCCCGCGACCGTCCGGTCGTCCGTCGGCGCCTGGGCGGTGCCGACGTGCTCCATGCCCAGGATCTCGGCGATGTCGAGCTCGCGCTCCATGTTCGCGGCGAAGTCGCCGATGCCGCGGTGGGACCCCACGGCGCGCAGTCCGTTGTCGTCCAGCAGGTCGCGGATCTCCTCCGGCGTGATGGGGCCCACCTGGTCCTGGGTGTACCCGGCGAACTCGACCTCGGCGTACCCCATCTCGGACAGCCGCTCGAACACGGTACGGAAGCCGAGCGACGCGACCTTGTCCCGGATCGAGTAGAGCTGGATGCCGATGTGGCCCGGCGGTACGAGCACCCGGCCCTTGCCGTGGCCGTGACCCGGGCCCGGACCGTGGCCAGGGCCCGGGCCGTGCGCGGGCGCGGCGGCCGCACCGGTCGCGAGGCCCGCGCCGGCGAGCGTCGCCGCGCCCACGGCCACGGTGCCGCCGGCCAGCCTCAGGAAGTTCCTGCGGTTGACGTCCACTCGAGATTCCATCAGTGCTCTCCCTCTGTCCGAGCGGCCCCGGACGGACCGCTCGAGCTCTCCGCGGCCGGGGGCGTGCCGATGCCCTCGCCCACCATGGTCAGCGCGTCGACGTCGAGCGACCCCGTGGCGGTGACGTAGAGCGTCCCGGTCCCGGTCCGCTCGCCGACCGCGAGGCTCACGTCGGTCCAGTCGGACGTGCTCGGGACGGCGACCTTCGCGAACGGCTTCGCCGTCGGCGAGCCCCAGCGGAGCTGGAGCGTGCCCTTCCCGCGCACGGCGGCCGTCGCGCTGTCGATGCCCGTGAGGCTCACGCGCTCCAGCGCGACCGCGTCGCCCCGGGCGAGGCCCGCGACGTAGGCGCCCGCCGAGGCCGAGTCGTCCTCGACCACCTCGACGCCCGTGAGCGTCGCGTGCTCCGCTTGCTGCAGCTTGGGGTTCAGGCGCAGCGTGGCCTCTCCGGCGGCGGGCGGCAGCCCGTTGGCCCCGCCGTCGGTGTAGGTGATGACGACGGCGCCGTACAGGTGCGCCCCCGCACCGTGCTCCGGCGAGTCCGCGTCCGTCGGGAACACGCCCGTGCAGCCCGTGCCCGAGACCTCGGGGTGGGCGTGCTCGTCGTGACCGAGCCCGTAGGACCACGCGACCCGGTCGCAGACCGTCTCCGTGCCGTCCTCGGCGTCGGTGGTCGACACCTCGAACGGGATCTCGTCGCCCCAGTCGAAGAACCCGCCGTCGGCCGGGACGTCGACGCTGATCTCGGGCGCCTGGTTGCCCACGCTGATCGACGTCGAGGTGATGCCGATCTTGCCCTCGTCGTCGGTGACACGCAGCCGCGCGGTGTACACGCCGAGCTCGGTGTAGGTGTGCGACACCTGCGGGCCGGTCAGGTCGAACTCGCCGTCGCCGTCGACGTCCCACTCGTAGGTGAGCTCGTCGCCGTCCGGGTCCGTGGACGCGGACGCGTCGAAGGCGACCTCGAGCGGGGCCTGCGACGACGAGGCCGGCGTCGCACCGATGCTCGGCTGCGGCGCCTTGTTGCCCTCGGCGTGGTCGATCCGGTAGAGCCCGGCGTCGGGGTTCGCGCGGAAGAAGCCGTCGCCGTACTCGAGCACGTAGAGCGAGCCGTCGGGCCCGAGCTCGAGGTCCATCGGGTTGTCGTGCGGGGTCATGCCGGCGTTCTCGACCTCGGCGTTCGGGAAGAAGTCCTCGATCTCCCCCACCTCGAAGGTGTCCCAGTCGACCGAGAAGGCGGCGTAGTAGTCCTGCGAGAACTCGCCGAAGAACGCCTTGCCGTCCCACTGCTCCGGGAGCTTGCCCGGGGCGTCGAGGTCGGGGTCGTAGTGGTAGACCGGGCCGCCCATCGGCGCCTGGCCCGTGCCCGAGCCGAAGCTCACGAGCTCGTCGCGCGGCTGCTGGCCCGGCTGGTCGCCGTAGTACAGCGTCGCGGCGCGGGCGGGCGGCAGGTCGACGAGCCCGGTGTTCCAGCGGGAGCTGTTGCGCGGAGCGGCGCAGTCGAAGAACTCCCCCGGGGTGCCCGTCTCGAAGTCCCACTCGTTGTACGCGGCGTTCGGCCCGTGGCAGTACGGCCAGCCGGCGTTGTGCGGGTCGTCGAGGCCCACCACGTTCCACTCCACGTAGCCCATCGGGCCGCGGTCGGGGTTCGCCGACCCGGCGTCGGGGCCGTAGTCGCCCCAGGAGAGCGAGCTCGTCTCCGGGTCCACCTCGATGCGGAACGGGTTGCGCACGCCCATCACGAAGATCTCGGGCCGCGTGTTCTCGGTGCCCGGCGGGAACAGGTTGCCCTCCGGCACGTCGTACGTCGCGCCCTCGCCGGGCGCCGTGCCCGCCGGGATGTCCGCCCGCGGCGTGATGCGCAGGATCTTGCCGCGCAGGTCGTTCGTGCTGCCCGCACCGCGGCGTGTGTCGAAGCCCGGGTTCATGCCCGGGGCGTCGTTCATCGGCGCGTAGCCGTCGGCGCCGGGCGTGCCCGCCGGGGTGTTGTCGCCGGTCGACAGGTAGAGGTTCCCGTCGGCGTCGAAGTCGATGTCGGCACCCACGTGGCAGCACTGCCCGCGCTGCACCTCGATGTCGAGGATCGGCTGCTCCGAGTCGAGGTCGAGCTCGTCGCCGGTCCACGTGAGACGGGCCAGGCGGTTGACGCCCACCCAGCGGTCCCAGTAGCTCTCGTCCTCGCCGGCGGGCAGCGTGTCGGGGGCGTTGCCCGTCGGCGTGTCCGCCTCGCCGTCGCCGTCCGCGTCCCGCGGCGCGTAGACGAGGTAGACGTGGCCGGTCTCCTCGAAGTCGGGGGCCAGCGCGATGCCCTGCAGGCCGTCCTCCGAGTTG
Source organism: Promicromonospora citrea (assembly GCF_013004695.1). Lineage (GTDB taxonomy): Bacteria > Actinomycetota > Actinomycetes > Actinomycetales > Cellulomonadaceae > Promicromonospora > Promicromonospora citrea. The sequence goes on along the minus strand of NZ_JABEMG010000160.1, from coordinate 4,745 downwards.
GCGTACACGTCGAGCCTGCTGACCACGCGCGTGACGCCCGTGGTCGGGTCGGTCAGCCGCACCGACCCGTCGCGCGCGGTGTGGATCACGCGCCGGTCGGGCAGCACCGCCATGTCGATCGGCTCGCCGACGTCCTTCGTGAGCAGGATCTTCTCGTAGTCCGCCCAGTCGGTGTCCGCCGCGGCGGCGGCCTCGTGCGTCCCGTGCCCGTCGTGGGCGACCGCCGGGGCGGCCAGCAGCCCTCCACCGGCCAGGGCGGCGACCGCGAGCGTCGAGATCACCCGCCGACGACGGCGTCGCCGGGTGTCAGCCTGGATAGTCTTCATCCGTGATGCAGCTCCTCGTCGAGTTCGTCACGCCGACCGGGCCTCGTGCGCTCTCCCGTTCGTCCGGGGCCCGGTCGTCCGTCTGTCGTCAGGTCAGCGGGTCGAGAACGCGGCGTCGAACGCGGCCTCCGGTGCGTCATACGCGTGGGTGCGCACGAACTCCAGCGCCTCGGGCGCGCCGACGAGGCGGTCCATGCCCGCGTCCTCCCACTCGACCGAGATGGGCCCGTCGTAACCGATGGTGTTGAGCATGCGGAAGGCGTCCTCCCAGGGGACGTCGCCGTGCCCGGTCGACACGAAGTCCCAGCCGCGGCGCGGGTCGGCCCACGGCAGGTGCGAGCCCATGCGGCCGTTGCGGCCGTTGGTCATGCGCTTCTTCGTGTCCTTGCAGTCGACGTGGTAGATCCGGTCCTTGAAGTCCCAGAGGAAGCTGACCGGGTCCAGGTCCTGCCACACCATGTGGCTGGGGTCCCAGTTGAGGCCGAAGGCCTCGCGGTGGCCGATGGCCTCGAGCGTCCGGACCGTGGTCCAGTAGTCGTAGGCGATCTCGCTGGGGTGCACCTCGTGCGCGAACTTCACGCCCACCTCGTCGAAGACGTCGAGGATCGGGTTCCAGCGGTCGGCGAAGTCCTGGTAGCCGGCCTCGATGGTGCTGTCGGGGACGGGCGGGAACATCGCCACGTACTTCCAGATCGCGGAGCCGGTGAACCCCACGACGGTCTTGACGCCCAGCTTCGCGGCCAGGCGGGCGGTGTTCTTCATCTCCTCGGCGGCCCGCTGCCGCACGCCCTCGGGGTCGCCGTCGCCCCAGACGCGGTCCGAGACGATGTCGCGGTGCCGCTGGTCGATCGGGTCGTCGCAGACGGCCTGACCCTTGAGGTGGTTGGAGATCGCCCACACCTTCAGGCCGTGCCGCTCCAGGAGCTCGAGCCGCCCGGCGACGTACTCGTCGTCGTCCCAGCGCCACGGGTCGAGGTGGTCGCCCCAGCAGGCGAGCTCGAGGCCGTCGTACCCCCACCCGGACGCGAGGCGAGCCACCTCTTCCAACGGCAGGTCGGCCCACTGGCCGGTGAACAGGGTGATCGGTCGTGCCATTTTTCCTCCGTTGCGGGGTACCTGTTGCGGGGAGCCGGTCCGGGGCGGGGCGGGCGGGTCGCCCGCCCCGCCCCGGGCGGTGTCAGGACGACGGCGGCAGCGCCACCCCGTCGCCCACGAAGTCGAGCCAGTTCACGTTGGACTGGCCGGACGTCTGCACGAAGTACAGGGTCCCCGACCCTGTCGGGACGTCGTGCAGCTCTGCGGTGACGTCGGCGTACACCTGCCAGTCACCGGTGGCGGGCACCGCGGCGGTGCCGATCTCGGGTCCGTCGGGAGCGCCCCACCGGACCGAGACGGTGCCGCCGTCGGGCGAGGCCGCCCGGAGCGTGACGGCGTCGATGCCGTGCAGGCTGAAGGGCTGGTAGGCCCACCAGTCGTCGACCTCGATCCAGCCGATGTTCTGGCCGCCGCCCGCGCTGTCGCCCGTGGTCTCACGCTGGACGCCCGGGTCGCCCGGGCTCGTCGAGCCCGCGAGCCTGCCGGTGTCGGTGAAGAACTCGGCCTGGAGCCGCTTGGGCTGCAGCACCTGCAGGTCGTTGCCCGTGAGCGGCACGCCGACCTCGCCGCCGTCGTCGGTGTAGGTGGCCTCGAGCGTCCAGAAGATGTTGGCGTCGGCGCCGTGGCCGTCGTCCGCCGCCGTCCGGAGCACGCCCTCGCAGCCGCTCAGCACCTCGATGGGGTGGGAGTGCGAGTCGTGGCCCAGCGAGGTGTAGAGCGTGACGTCGTCACAGGTCACCTCGCCGTCCGGGTCCTCGACCGCGATCTCGTAGGCGACGCGGTCGCCCCACGCGAAGACGCCGCCGTCGTCGGGCACGGTGATCGTCACGGTCGGCGCGGTGTTGCCGACGACGACGGTCAGGTTCGCGACGCCGGTGGCCCCGGTCGGGTCGGTCGCCGTGAGCTGCACGGTGTACGAACCGTTCTCGGTGTACGTGTGCGCGGGGTCCGCCTCGTCGGACGTCGTGCCGTCGCCGAAGTCCCAGTGCAGCGTGAGCGGCTCGCCGGCGGGGTGCCGGGTGCCCTCGGAGGAGAACTGCACGGCGAGCGGCGCCGGACCGTCGGTCACGTCGGCGGACGCCCGCGCGACCGGCGACGGGTCGCCCTGCGTGTACGCGACGCGGTAGACGCCGCTCGTGTCGTTGTCGCCGCCGAAGCCGCTGCCCCAGTCGATGACGTACAGCGCGCCGTCCGGACCGAACTCCATGTCCATGGGCCGGTCGAAGCCGGCCGCCGGGTCGAGGATGCCCGGGAGCACCCGGTTGATGTCGACGAGGTCGTCCCGCTCCTCGCCCGCGAGCTGGAACGAGTAGACCTTGCCCTGGTTCCACTCACCGAAGAACGCCTTGCCGTCCCAGTAGGCGGGCCACTTCACGTCCGACTCGAGGTCGGGGTCGTAGGTGTACACGGGCCCACCCATCGGGGCGCCGCCCCCACCGATCTCCGGGAAGTCGGGGTTGCCGGCGTAGCCGTACCAGACCTCCGCCTCCTGGGCGGGCGGGAGCTGGGCGATGCCGGTGTTGTTCGGGGAGTCGTTGACGACGCCGCCCGCGCAGTCGAACGGCTCGCCCGAGGCGCCGGTGGCGAAGTCGTGGTCGACGTACGGCGTGCTCGCGCCCGTGCAGTACGGCCAGCCGTAGAAGCCGGGCTCGCTGACGACGTTCCACTCGACCACGCCCTCCGGGCCGCGGTCGGGGTTCGCCGAGCCCGCGTCGGGGCCGTAGTCGGCGACGTGGATGTTGTCGGTCAGCGGGTCCACGCCGATGCGGAACGGGTTGCGGAAGCCCATCGCGTAGATCTCGGGGCGGGTGTCCGGCGTGCCGGGCTCGAAGAGGTTGCCCTCCGGGATCGTGTACGAGCCGTCGGGCTCCGGGTGGATGCGCAGCACCTTGCCGCGCAGGTCGTTCGAGTTCGCCGCCGTGCGCTGGGCGTCGAAGGCCTCGCGGCCGGGCCGCTCGTCGATCGGCGCGTAGCCGCTCGACTCGAACGGGTCGGTGTTGTCGCCGGTGACGAGCACGAGGTTGCCCGCGGAGTCGAACTGCATGTCGCCGCCCGCGTGGCAGCACCGGTCGCGCTGGGTGGTCACCTTGAGGACGGCGACCTCGGTGGCCGGGTCGATCGTGCCGCTCGCGGCGTCGTAGGTGAACCGGGAGACCCGGTTGTGCGGGCCGTCCTCACCGACGTCCTGGGGCGACCAGTACAGGTAGACCCAGCTGTTCGTGGCGAAGTCGGGGTCGAGCACGATGCCCGTGAGCCCGTCCTCGTTGGCCAGCGTGACCGGCAGCGTCACCGCCGTCGTCGTCAGGTTCGTCTCGGGTGAGATGACCTGCACCCGGCCGTCGCGCTCGACGTAGAAGACCGTCCCGTCCGGGGCGACGTCGAGCATCATCGGGTTGGCCGTGCTCTCGTCCAGGGCCACCGACTCGTAGCTCGTGTCCTGCGTCGCGGCGCAGTCCGAGTCGACGACGCCCGCCGCCGTCCGGATGCCGCCGAGCAGGTGCTCGAGGAACGCGGGCTCGGCGTACGACTCGTTCGTGTGGCCGCCGCCCGTGTACCAGGACCGGCCGCCGTCGTAGACGTGGCACCACGCCGTGGGGTGGTCCTCGCCCATCCCGCCGGAGCCCGGGTCGTAGCTGTCCTCGTCGAGGCTCGCGAGCACGTGCACGTCACCGCGCGGGTTCGACCGGAAGTTGTACCACTCGTCGAACCGGTCCCAGCGGTCGGGCAGGTGCGCCGTCGACGGGTGCGCGTGGTCCTCGACCACGACCGTCGCGTCCTGGTTGGCCGGGTGGCTCAGGAAGTACGCGCCGACGAGCTCGCCGTACCACGGCCAGTCGTACTCCGTGTCCGACGCCGCGTGCACGCCGGCGTACCCGCCGCCGCCCTGGATGTAGCGCTCGAAGGCCGCCTGCTGGTCGGCGTCGAGCACGTCGCCCGTCGTCGACAGGAACACGACGACCTCGTAGTCGGCCAGGCCCTCGTCGGTGAAGACGCCGGGGTCCTCCGTGGCCGTGACCGTGAAGTCGTGCTCCGCCCCGAGCGCGGTGATCGCCTCGATGCCCGCGGGGATCGAGTCGTGCCGGAAGCCGGTGGTGCGCGAGAAGACGAGCGCGTCGAACGGCTCGGCCTCCGTGGGGTCCTCGGGGCCGCCGGGGTGGCCCGGGTGGCCGGGCTTCGGGGGCTTGGGCTTGTCGGGCTTCGGCGGCTTCGGCTTGTCGGGCTTCGGCTTGTCGGGCTTCGGCTTGCCCGGCCCCGCCTGTGCCGTGTCGTCCGCCGGCGCGGCGGTCACGGGCGCCGGGCCGGCCGAGGCGGGCGCGGCCGCCG
>NZ_JABEMG010000016.1 GCF_013004695.1 Promicromonospora citrea | reverse complement strand
GCCTGCCGCCTCGTCGGCTGCCGCGGGCGCTGGCCCGGCGACGGCACCCGCACCGACCACGGCACCGGCCACAGCGCCGGAGCCGCGCAAGGGCACGCGCGTCGGCACCGCGGTCTGGGGGCTGATCGTGATCGCCGTCGGGCTGGGCGTGCTCGCCGTGTCGATGGGCGTGATCTTCGACCCGGGCGCCGCGCTCATCGGCGTCCTGGGTGTGGCCGGCGTGCTGCTCGTCGTCGGCTCGGTGATCTCCAGCGTCCGCCGGCGCTAGCCGCGGCGGGGCCCACCGGCCCCGCCGCACCGCCCGCCCTGACCGGGCGGGCTCCCGGTGCGAGGATGGCGCCGTGCGGATCACCCACGTGTCGGACACCTACCTCCCCCTGCTCGGCGGCATCGAGGCCCAGGTGAGCCGCCTGGCCGAGCAGCAGGCGGCCGCCGGCCACGCCGTCGAGGTCCTCACCACCACGCCCGCCGCCCGCGGGGCGCACGGCGTGACCACGTCCGTCGAGGGCGGCGTCACCGTGCACCGCATCGCCGCCCGGATCCCCGGCGGCTGGCCGATCCACCCGCGCTCCACCGCCCACGTGACCCGCCGCCTGCGCGAGGTCGTCGCGCGGGGCGAGCGACCCGACGTCGTGCACCTGCACATGGGCGTGCTCGCCCCGACCGTGCAGGCGGCGCTGCGCCCCGTCACCCGGCTGGGCCTGCCGGCCGTGCTCACCGTGCACAGCGTGTGGGGCGCGGCCACCCCGGCGCTCGCCGCGCTCGACAGAATGACCGGCTGGTCAGGTTGGCCGGTGCGGTGGACCGCCGTCAGCGAGCTCACCGCGGCTCCCCTGCGCCGGATCGTCGCCCGCCGCGGCGCCGACGTCGCCATCCTGCCCAACGGCCTCGACCTCGACACCTGGCGCGTGCCGCGCACCGAGCGCGCCGAGCGGCCGGAAGGTCCCGCCGTGCACGTCGTGTCCGCCGCACGGTTCGCCCCGCGCAAGCGGATGCTGCCGCTGCTGAAGGCTGTCGCCGACGCCGCAGCCCAGCTCCCGTCCGACGCCCTCGTCGTCACCCTCGCCGGGGACGGTCCCGAGCGCCCCGCCGCACTGCGGTTCGTCGCCGAGCAGGGCCTCGAGCGCGTCGTGGCGCTGCCCGGCCGGCTCACCGCGACCGAGCTCAAGCGGCTCTATGCGCGCGCCGACGTCTTCGCCGCGCCCGCCGTGGCCGAGGCGTTCGGGCTGGCCGCCCTCGAGGCGCAGGCTGCCGGGCTCACCGTGGTCACCCGGGCCGGTTCGGGCGTCGCCGAGCGCGTGCAGGACGGCGCGACCGGCCTCGTCGTGCCCGACGACGTCGCGCTGGCCACGGCCCTGGTACGCCTCGCGACCGAGCCCGCGCTGCTCGACGCGCTGCTGGCGGCGGCCACGGACCCGGCGTCGGCCATGGCGTGGCCCGAGGTGCTGGCGACCACCGAGCGCACCTACGCCGAGGCGGCGGCGCTCGCCAGGGCGTGACGCGGCGGAGGCCGGCGGCCCCTCGTCTTCGAACCCGACGTCGCTCGGCTTTCATGCCCCGCAAAGCCGAGAAACGTCGGGTTCGAGGACGAGCGGCCGCGGACGCCGCCCGCCGAGCCCCCGCGCCCGACAGTCGTCCACAGGCCCCGCCGAACGGCTGCGCCGGCACCGCGCCGCCGATAGCCTCCCCGGGTGAGCCCCAGCGAACCGGCGTCGACGCAGCCCGCCGGCCCCCTCGTCGTCCGGCAGTACCGCCGTGCCCGGGACGAGGTGGCTCCGTTCGCGCTGGTCATCGGCGTCGTCGCGGTGCCCGTCGTCGCCTGGGCCGTCTGGGCGAGCGGACCGGGGTGGCTGACCCCCGCCTACGTGGTGCTCGCGGCGCTCGGCACCGCGCTCGGCGTCATCGACGGGCGTACGCACCGGCTGCCCAACGCGCTGGTCTTCCCGCTGACGTGGGCCACGGCGCTCCTGCTCGCGCTCGCGGCGCTCGGCACCGGGCAGTGGGGCTCGCTCGGCAGGGCGGCGCTGGGTGCGCTGGCGTTCTTCGCGCTCTACCAGGTGCTCTACCTCGTGGCCCCGCGCGGCGGCATCGGCTACGGCGACGTGAAGCTGACCCTGAGCCTGGGCGCGGTGCTGGCGTGGCACTCGTGGGGCACGCTGCTGGGCGGCGTGTTCGCAGCGCACCTGCTGGCGGGCGTCGTCGCGATCGCGCTGCTGCTCGGGCGGCGCGCGGGGTGGAAGACCGGCATCGCGTTCGGCCCGTACATGCTGCTCGGTACCGTCGTCGGGCTCACGTGGGCGCGGCTGGTCGGGTTCTGACCGGAGACGGCCGCGGCCCCGCCCCACGAGGGGACGGGGCGGCAGGACGTCACTCCCACTCGATGGTCCCCGGCGGCTTGCTCGTCACGTCGAGCACCACGCGGTTGACCTCGCGGACCTCGTTGGTGATGCGGGTCGAGATCGTCGACAGCACGTCGTAGGGCAGGCGGGTCCAGTCGGCCGTCATCGCGTCCTCGGACGAGACGGGGCGCAGCACGATCGGGTGGCCGTAGGTGCGGCCGTCGCCCTGCACGCCCACCGAGCGGACGTCGGCGAGCAGCACCACGGGGCACTGCCAGATGTCGTGGTCGAGGCCGGCCTTGGTCAGCTCCTCGCGGGCGATCGCGTCGGCGCGGCGCAGGATCTCGAGGCGCTCGGCCGTGATCTCGCCGACGATGCGGATGCCGAGGCCCGGACCCGGGAACGGCTGGCGGGAGACGATCTCCTCCGGCACACCGAGCTCGCGGCCCACGGCGCGGACCTCGTCCTTGAACAGCGTCCGCAGCGGCTCGACGAGCTCGAAGTTCAGGTCGTCGGGCAGGCCGCCCACGTTGTGGTGGCTCTTGATGTTCGCGGCACCCTCGCCGCCGCCGGACTCGACGACGTCCGGGTACAGCGTGCCCTGCACGAGGAACTTGACTTCTTCCCCCGCCTCGCCTGCTTCTTCGATGATGTCCCGCTGCGCGTCCTCGAAGACGCGGATGAACTCGCGGCCGATGATCTTGCGCTTGGCCTCGGGGTCGCGCACGCCCGCGAGCGCCGTGAGGAACCGCTCCTTCTCGTCGCGGACGACGAGGTTGACGCCGGTGGAGGCGACGAAGTCGTTCTTGATCTGCTCGACCTCGCCCGCCCGCATGAGGCCGTGGTCGACGTGCACGCAGGTGAGCTGGTCGCCCACGGCGCGCTGGACCAGGGCCGCCGCGACGGCGGAGTCGACGCCGCCGGACAGCGCGCAGATGACGCGCGCGTCGCCGATCTGCGCCTTGATGGCGGCGACCTGGTCGGCGATGACGTTGCCGGCGGTCCAGTCGGGCTTCAGCCCCGCGCCCTCGTAGAGGAAGTGCTCGAGCACGGTCTGGCCGTGGGCGGAGTGCCGCACCTCGGGGTGCCACTGCACGCCGTAGAGGCGGCGGCGCGTGTCCTCGAACGCGGCGACGGGCGAACCCTCCGACGTCGCCAGCACCTCGAACCCGACGGGCGCCTTGTGCACGGCGTCGCCGTGGCTCATCCACGCGGTCTGGTGCTCGGGGGTGTCGGCGAGCAGCACGCCGGCGGCGCACACCTCGACCTCGGTGCCGCCGAACTCGCTCAGGCCGGTCTGCGCGACCTCGCCGCCGAGCGCCTGCGCCATCGCCTGGAAGCCGTAGCAGATGCCCATGACCGGCACACCGGCCTCGAACAGCTTGGGGTCGACGAACGGCGCACCCGTGGCGTACACGGACGACGGGCCGCCCGACAGGATGATCGCGGCCGGGTCCTTGGCGAGCATCTGCTCGACCGTGAACGTGTGGGGCACGATCTCCGAGTACACCTTCGCCTCACGCACGCGGCGGGCGATGAGCTGGGCGTACTGCGCGCCGAAGTCGACGACGAGGACCGGGCGGGGTGTGGGCGGGCTGTCCGGCTGACCGGGGCCGGCGGTGGCGGGAGACGTCACCGCCCCAGTCTATGTGCCCGACGGCGGCCGGGCGCCCCGCGAGGGTGTTACGTCTGGCACCCGGCTCGCGGTCACCACTCGGCGAACGACCCGTCGGCGTGCCGCCACACGGGGTTGCGCCACCTGTGCCCCTCGGCGGCGCGCTCGCGCACGTAGTCCTCGTCGACCTCGATGCCGAGGCCGGGTCCGCGCGGGATGGTGACCGACCCGTCGACGTAGTCGAAGACCGACGGGTCGACGAGGTAGTCGAGCAGGTCGTTCGAGGTGTTGTAGTGGATGCCGAGGCTCTGCTCCTGGATCACCGCGTTGTGGGCGACGGCGTCGAGCTGGAGGCACGCGGCGAGCGCGATCGGGCCGAGCGGGCAGTGCGGCGCGACGGCGATGTCGTAGGCCTCGGCCATCGCGGCGATCTTGCGCACCTCGGTGATGCCGCCCGCGTGGGACAGGTCGGGCTGCACCACGTCGACGACGCCGGACGTGATGACGCTCTTGAAGTCCCACCGGGAGAACAGCCGCTCGCCGAGCGCGACCGGCGTCGCCGAGCCGCGCAGCACGTCCGCGATGCCGTCGACGTGCTCCGAGAGCACGGGCTCCTCGACGAACAGGAGGTGGAACGGCGCCAGCGCGTCGAGCAGCACGCGGGCCATGGGGCGGTGCACGCGGCCGTGGAAGTCGACGCCGATGCCGACGTCCGGGCCGACGGCCTCGCGCACCGCCGACACGTTGGCGACCACCTTCTCGACCTTGGCGCGCGTGTCGAGGTACTGCAGCTCCTCGGGGCCGTTCATCTTGACCGCGGAGAACCCGCGCTCGACGGCGGCCCGTGCCTGGGCGGCGGTCTCGGCGGGCCGGTCGCCGCCGATCCACGAGTAGACCGTGATCCGGTCGCGCACCCGGCCGCCGAGCAGCTCGTGCACGGGCGCGCCGAGCGCCTTGCCGGTGATGTCCCAGAGCGCCTGGTCGATGCCGGCCAGCGCGCTCATGTGCAGGCCGCCGCCCCGGTAGAACCCCGAGCGGTAGAGCACGGTCCAGTGCTCCTCGATGCGGCGCGGGTCCCGGCCGACGAGGTAGTCGCTGAGCTCCTCGACGAGCGCCGCGACGGTGGCCGCCCGGCCCTCGAGCGTGGCCTCGCCCCAGCCGACGACGCCGGTGTCGGTCTCGATCCGCACGAACAGCCACCGGGGCGGCACGGCGAACGTCGTCACGGAGGTGATCTTCACGGGGGTCCTTCCGGGGTGGGGGTGGGATCGCCGCTCGCTGAGATCTGGTGTTGGCGGCGAGATCTGGTCGTGCACGGCCAGATCTCGCCGCGAACACCAGATCTCGGCGGCGGTGCGGGGCCGGGCACCAGATCTCAGCGGCGAGGAGTGGGCGGTGGACGCGGCTCACGGGGACGCGCGGGCCGTGTGCCAGGCGGTGACCAGCGCTGCCGCACGGTCGGCGACCACCGACGCCCCGTCGCCCGGGCGGTACAACGACGTGCCGATCCCGGCGCCGGCCGCGCCCGCGCGGGCCCAGTCCGCGAGATTGTCGGCGTCGACGCCACCGACCGGCACGAGGCCCGTGCCCGCGGGGAGCACGCTCGCCCACGCCCGCATGCCGTCGACGCCGACCGCCGCGCTCGGGAACAGCTTGACCGCGCGCGCCCCGGCGTCGAGCGCGACGAACGCCTCGGTCGGCGTCGCGGCCCCGGGGTAGCTCTCGAGGCCGAGACGTACGGTCTCGGCGACGACGTCGGCCCGCGTGTTCGGCGACACGATGAGCGACGCCCCGGCGTCGGCGGCCCGGCGGACGTCGTCGGGCGTGAGCACGGTGCCGGCCCCGACCCGGCTGCCAGCGGGGGCCGCGGAGCGGATGCGGCGGATCGACTCCAGCGGGTCGGGCGAGTTGTACGGCACCTCGACGGCGTCAAAGCCCACGTCGAGCACCGCCGCGGCGATCTCGACGGCCTCGTCCGGGGTCACGCCGCGGAGGATGGCGACGAGCCCGGTGTCGGGGTAGGTCATGCGGTCTCCTCGGGGTCGGGGACGGGCACGAGGCCCGCGTCACGGGCGACGCGCCACAGCCCGGCGACGGCGGCCTCCGGGCCGACGACGCGCACGCTCGCACCGTGCCGCTCGAGCGCGTGGCGGTACCGGTCGGCGGTGGACCCGGGCCCGCACAGCGCGACGACGCCGGTCACGCCGCGGAGCCCGTGCCGCACCTCGGCGCCCACGAGCAGGCCGGACACGTAGTCCGCGACGTCCGCGGGGTCGAGCCGGCCCGCGAGCACGAGCGTGCGCGCGGTGAACAGCAGCGCGGGCAGGCCACGGTCGTCGCCGTGGTCGCGCTCGGTGTCCAGCCCGCGCACGAAGGCGGCGCCGACCTCCGGCCCCGGGTCGCCCTCCGCGAGCCGCGCGAGGATGCTCCCCCGCAGCAGCAGTCCGTACAGCTCGCCGGTCATGGCGGTGGTGAACCCGGTGACGCGGCCGTCGTCCAGCCGCACCCACTTCGAGTGCGTGCCGGGCAGCACCACGGTCGACGGCGGGTCGTCCGACGTCGCGAGCACCCCGGCGAGCTGCACCTCCTCGCCCCGCAGGACGTCGGGGTCGGCGCCCGTGACCCGCAGCCCCGGTACGAGGTGCACCGTGACGCCGTCGGCGGACACGGCCGTGAGCCGGCCGGCGAGCCCGTCGAGCGTCGCCGGGACGTCGAGATAGCCGGCCTCGGCCCACCCGTGGTTCGACCCGGCCATGCCGGCGCAGAGCACCGGCAGGCCAGGGTGTGCGGCGAGCCAGGGTCCGCACCGCGCCGTGAACACTGCCTCGAACGCCCGGGCGCGCGCCGCGGCGGGGGCGGTGCCGCTCGGAGCGGCGGTGGTGTCACCGCCGTCGTCCGGCGAGCGAGCTGCGGCCGCGCCCGCCGAGACCGCGAGCACCCCGTCATCGGACCGGACCGCGTCGAGCACCGCGCCGGTGCCGTCCAGCAGCCAGGCGCGGAACGTGGTGGTGCCCCAGTCGAGGGCGACGAGCGCGGCGTCGGGCATGTCCGGGACGGTAGGCCGGGCGTCCCGATCGCGGGAACCGCGTCCCCATAATCGGGACGGTACGGTGCGACGGTGACCACCGCACCGACGCCGCCGCCCGGCACCCAGACGCTCGCGCGCGGGATCGCCGTCGTCGACGCCGTGGCCCGCGGCCGCACCCGGCTCCGGGAGATCGCGGAGGAGACGGGCGTCGGCCGCAGCACCACGCACCGGCTGCTCCAGCTCCTGCGCGCCACCGGCTACCTCCGCCTGCTCGACGACGGCGCGTACGCCCTCGGCCCCGCACTGATCCAGCTCGGCTACCAGGCGCTGCAGGAGAACCCGGTGACGGCGGTCGCCGCGCCGGTCCTGCGGGCGCTCGCCGAGCGCGTGCGCGACACCGTGCACCTCGCGATCGAGGACAGGGGGCAGGTGCTCTACCTCGAGAAGATCCCCGGGACGCGCGGCGCCGTGATGCGCTCGCAGATCGGGCACCGCATGCCGCTGACCCGCACGGGCATCGGCAAGGCCCTGCTGCTGGACAGCCCGGACCGCTGGCGCGATCAGTTCCGCGCCGAGCGGCCGGCCGCCGCGGACGACGGGCTGGACCGCGACGTTCTCACCGCCGACGCGTTCGTCGAGGTCATGCGGGCCTCGGCGGCTCGTGGGGTGGCGTTCGACCTCGAGGAGAACGAGCCGGGGATCCTCTGCGTCGCGGCGCCGGTCCGGGACGCGTCGGGCGGCATCGTCGCGGCCGTGAGCATCACCGCGACGCGCCCGTTCATGCCGCCCGAGCGGCTCGAGGCGCTGGTCCCGGTGGTCCGTGAGGCGGCGGGCCGGGTGTCGGCGGGCCTGGGCGCGCCGGCGGGCACGTAGGCGCCCGGCGGGCCGGCTGCTCGGCTCGGCTGGTAGCTGGTGCCGACCGGCGAGATCTGGTGTTCGCGTCGAGATCTGGCTGTGCGCGACCAGATCTCGACGCCGACACCAGATCTCAGCGGCTCGCCCCGGGTCGGGCAGCAGCCTCTACTCGTGCTGCCAGCTGTGCCACAGGCGCGCGTACTCGCCGCCCGCGGCGACCAGCTCCTCGTGCGGGCCGATCTCCGTGATGCGGCCGGCGTCGAGCACCGCGACGCGGTCGGCGTCGTGGGCCGTGTGCAGCCGGTGGGCGATCGCCACGACCGTGCGCCCCTCGAGCACCGCGTTGAGCGAGCGCTCGAGATGCCGGGCGGCGCGCGGGTCGAGCAGCGACGTGGCCTCGTCGAGCACGAGCGTGTGCGGGTCGAGCAGCACGAGCCGCGCGAGGGCGATCTGCTGGGCCTGTGCGGGCGTGAGCTTGTGCCCGCCGGAGCCCACCTCGGTGGCGAGCCCCTCGTCGAGCGCCTCGACCCACCCGTGCGCGTCGACGGCGCGCAGGGCGTCCATGAGCTCGTCGTCGTCCGCGTCGATCTTGGCCAGGCGCAGGTTGTCGGCGAGGGTGCCCACGAACACGTGGTGCTCCTGGGTCACGAGCGCGACGTGCCTGCGCAGGTCCTCGAGCGGCAGGTCGACGAGCGGTACGCCTCCGACCCGCACGCTGCCGCCCGTGGGCGGGTGGATGCCCGCGAGCATGCGGCCGAGCGTCGACTTGCCCGATCCCGACGGGCCGACGACCGCCAGCCGCTCCCCCACCCGCAGGTCGAGGTCGATGCCGTGCAGCACGTCGGTGCCCTCGCGGTAGGCGTAGCGCACCTGCTCGCCGCGCACCTGCTCGTCGGTCGGCACGGCGCCGCTCGCGGTGCGGTCGGTCGGCACGAGCCGGACACCGATGATGCGCGACAGGGACGTGGCGGCGACCTGGATCTCGTCGAGCCAGAAGATCAGCTCCCAGACCGGCCCCTGGAGCTGGTAGGTGTACATGACGATGCTCGCCACCATGCCGAACGTGACCATGCCCTCCGACGCGAGGAAGCAGCCCCACACGAGCACGGAGATCGGCGCGATCATGAACGCGAAGTCCACGCCGGGGAACAGCACGGTGCGCAGGAACAGCGTGCCCCGCTCGGCCTGGAACGCCTCCTGAAGATCCTCGTCGCCGCGGGCCGTGCGCCGGCGTCCGATCTTCAGCGCGTCCACCGTGCGGGCGCCCTCGACGGACTCGGTGACGGTGCCGTCGAGCCGCGCGTACGCCGCCGACTCCCGCTGGTAGGCGGGCGTCGCGCGCTTGAGGTACCAGCGCGCCGTGACGACGAGCACGGGCACGCCGACGAGCATCCCGACGGCCACGAGAGGCGCCACCACGAAGCTCACGGCGATGGTGAGCACCAGGCTCACGACGGCGATCACGAGGCGCGGCACGCCGAACCGCACGGCGTTCTGGATGCGGCTGACGTCGCGCGTCGTGCGGGCGATGAGGTCACCCGTCCCGGCCGTCTCCACCGTCGACAGCGGCAGCGACGTCACCGTCTCGACGAACTCCTCGCGCATGTCGGCGAACACGGTCTCGCCGAACACCATGGCCCGGCGCTGCGCGAAGCGCGTGATGAGCGACTGCAGCACGATGGCGCCGACCGCGAGCAGCACGAGGTTGCGCGCGGCCTCGAGCGTCGTGCCCCGCGTCACCCCGTCCACGAGGCGGCCCAGCACGAACGGCCCCACGAGGCCCGCCACGGCGGCCACCGTGTTGGCCACGGTGATGACGACCAGCGGCGTGCGGTGCCGCCCCAGCAGCCGGCGCGTGTACGCCCAGGTCTCGGCGGCGTCGGCGATCGGCAGGATCTTCCCCGAGCTCATGCCGTGCCTCCTTCCTGTGCGTTCGCGCCCAGCAGGGCGTCGAGCTCCTGGTCCAGCTCGGTGTCGTCGTCCTCGGCCAGCGAGCGGCCGACCACGCGCCGGTAGCGCGCGGCCTCCTGCCCGCCCGGCGCGTCCGGCGGGAGGTCGAGCAGCTCGCGGTGCGTGCCGCGCGCCGCGACCGTGCCGTCGTCGAGGAAGAGCACCTCGTCCACGTGGTCGAGCACGAGCGGGCTGGCCGTGACGATCAGCGTCGTGCGCCCGCGGCGCCACTCGGTCAGCCGCTGCGCGATGCGCGCCTCGGTGTGCGCGTCCACCGCGGACGTCGGCTCCACGAGCACGAGGATCTCCGGGTCGGTGACGAGCGCCCGCGCGAGCGCGACGCGCTGCCGCTGACCGCCCGACAGCGAGCGCCCCTTCTCCGGGATCTCGCCCTCGATGCCGTCCGGCAGCGACTCCAGCACGTCGTGCGCGTCGGCGACGTGCATCGCGCGCAGCAGGGCCGCGCGGTCGGCGGCGTCGCGCACGTCGAGCTCGCCGGCGAGCCGGCCGGAGAACAGGGCAGGCGTCGCGTCGGCCACGACGACCCGCTCCCGCAGCTCCTGCTTGTCCAGGTCGGCCAGCCGGACGCCGCCGAGCGTGACCGGGGTGTCCGTCTCGGCCTCGTCGTCGAACCGGCCCATCCGGACGGCGACGCGTGCCGACTCGTCCGGGTCGGCACTGACGAGCGCCAGGACGCGGCCGGGCTCGAGGGTGACACCCGTCGTCTCGTCGACCAGCGGGACGTGGGCGGGCGGCATCGCGGCCGACGAGCCGGTCGCCCCCGTCGCCGGGACCACCTGCAGCACCTTGACCACCTTGCCCGCGGCCACGTGCGCCTTGGTCACGACGTTGACCGACTGCACGAGCAGGTGCACCGGCCAGGACAGGAACGACGCATAGCCGTAGAACGCGACGAGCTGGCCCGTGCTGATGCGCCCGGCGAGGGCCTCGGCCGCGCCGAGGTAGACGACCAGCGCGATGAAGAGGCCGGGCAGCAGCACCTGCAGGGCGTCGAGCACCGACTGCGTCCCGGCGACGTCGACCCCCGCCTGCCGCACCCTCTGCGACTGGTCGCGGTAGCGGCCCGTGAAGACCTTCTCGCCGCCGATGCCGCGCAGGATGCGCAGGCCGGAGACGGTGTCGGCGCCGAGCGTGGTCAGCCGGCCCTGCGCGTCGCGCTGCTTCTTCTGGTGCTTCTGCAGCGGCTTGACCAGCAGGGCGAGGATCGCGGCGACGACAGGCAGGCCGAGCGCGATGACGAGGCCGAGCGTGAGCGACTGCCGCAGCATGAGCACCACGACGATCGTGTACGTCGCGACGCTGCCGATCGTCTGCCCGAGGACGGCGAAGACCTCGCCGATCCGCATCGTGTCGTTGGCGACGGACGAGACGACCTCGCCGGTCGGCAGCTCCTTGGTGATGTTGTGTCCCGACCGCGCGACGGTTCGGGTCACGAGCTGGGAGGTGCGGAAGGCGGCGTGCATCCACGCCGTGATGTCCCAGCGGTGGCCGATCGCGTTCGAGGCGATCCACACGATCCCGACGCCCGCCATGACGGCCGCCCAGGTCCACGTGGTCCGGCTCAGACCGGACTCCGTCGCGCTGTCGATGATGTGGCCCACCAGGTAGGGCTGGAACGAGCTGCACGTGAACCCGAGCACCCCGAAGAACATGGCGCCGGCCAGCACGCGGGCCTGCTTGCGGGCCAGCCACAGCAGGAGCGTGACGGGGCCGCGCAGCGGCGGCGTGCCGGGATCGGCGAAGGGGAGGGAGCGCACGACCACCACGGTACGGACGACCACTGACACTGATCCACGCTTTATCCCCAGGCCGGCGACGGCCGGTCCGGGGAGCGTCGGGGACGGCCTATCCTCGAGGGGTGAGCACCCCGCAGACCGCACCCGAGATCTCCGCCGAGGCGGCGGCCACCGCGATCCGCAAGGCGCGCGGCGCGATGTCCCGCTACCGCTTCATGGCGCTCGTCACCGGCGTCATGCTGCTCGTCCTCTGCGTCGAGCTCGGCATCAAGTACGGCCTGGGTGCCGTCACGGACGTCGACGGCATCCTGCCGTTCATCGCGTGGGTGCCGTTCGCGCACGGGTGGATCTACGTCGTCTACCTCGTCACGGTCGCGGACCTGTGGTCGAAGATGCGCTGGGGCTTCGGCCGCCTGGTCACGATGGTGATCGCCGGCGTCGTCCCCGTCATGTCGTTCGTGCTCGAGAAGAAGATCCACGGCGAGGCCGAGGCCAAGCTCGCCGCCCTCGAGGCGCGCTACCTCTCCTGACCCCGGCGGCCGGGGGCCCACGGACCGGTCGCCGCGCGCAACCACGTCGGACGGCCTGTTTCAATGCGAGGGTGAACTCCGACGCCCCGGTGAACGCACACCCCTTCGACGCCATCACCGCCGCCGACCTCCGCGCGGCGGGCAGCCTCAAGTGGACGGCCTACCCGGACGCGCTCGGCGCCTGGGTCGCCGAGGCCGACTTCCCCGTGGCGCCGCCGGTCGCCGCCGCGCTGCACGCCGCCGTCGACCGCGGCCTGCTCGGCTACCTCCCGCCCGCGCTGGTCCGGACCACGAGCGAGGCGTACGCGTCGTTCGCCGCCGACCGGTACGGCTGGGCCGTCGACCCGGCGCGCGTACGGCCCGCCTCCGACGTGCTCACGGTGCTCGAGCACACCATCCGGCACTTCTCGCGGCCCGGGTCGCCCGTCATCGTGCCCACGCCGTCGTACATGCCGTTCCAGACGCTGCCCGGCGAGCTGGGCCGCGAGGTCTTGCAGGTGCCGATGGTGCGCGACGCGTCCGGCCGCTACACCTACGACCTCGACGCGCTCGACGCCGCCTTCGCGGCGGGCGGGCACGTCCTGATCGTCTGCAACCCGCACAACCCCATCGGCCGGGTGCTCGAGCCCGCCGAGATGCTCGCGGTCGCCGAGGTCGTCGACCGGCACGGAGGGCGCGTCTTCTCGGACGAGATCCACGCCCCGCTGGTCCACCCCGGCCGCCGCCACGTGCCGTACGCGTCGCTCAGTGCCACGACGGCGGGGCACACCGTGACCGCGACCTCGGCGTCGAAGGCGTGGAACCTGCCCGGCCTCAAGTGCGCGCAGATCGTGCTCTCGAACGACGCCGACGTGAAGCTCTGGGACGAGGTGGGCGAGCGCACGGAGATCGGCGCCTCGACCCTCGGCGTCGTCGCGGCCGCCGCCGCGTACACGGAGGGCCGCGACTGGCTGGACGACGTCATCGGCTACGTGCACGGCAACGCCACCCGGCTGGCCGAGCTGCTCGACGGCTCGGGCATCGGCTACCGGCCGCCCGAGGGCACCTACCTCGCGTGGCTCGACTGCCGCGATCTCGACCTGCCGGGCGAGAGCCCCGCCGCGTACTTCCGGGAGCACGCGGGCGTCGTGGTCGTCGACGGTGCGGCCTGCGGCGACGCGGGCCGCGGGTTCGTGCGCTTCAACCTGGGCATGCCGCGCCCGCTCCTGGAGCAGGCGGTCGGCCAGATGCTGGAGAGCCTGCCGCGCTGACCCCCGCTCACGCCGCCGGCAGCCCCGCGATGCCGGTGTCGGCGTCGGTCGGCCGTCCGCCCCGGCGCCCGCCGGCCATCTCGTCGCGCACCAGTCGCACCCAGAGCAGCACGGCGAACCCGCCGAACACCCACCACTGCAGCGCGTAGAAGATGTTCTGCAGGTTGGCGTCCGTGCCGCCGTCGATGGTGGGGCGGGGCAGCGCGGCGCCGCCGCCGTCGGCGGGTGAGCCCGGCCCGGCGGTGGCCACGAGGTAGCCGGTGTAGATCGGCCCGCCCCACTCGTTGACGAGGGCACTGAGTGCGATCTCGGGGGTCTGCCCGTCGACGACGGTCGCCGCGCCGGACGTCGCCTCGCCCACCTGCAGCCAGCCGGTCAGCGTCACCTCGTCTGTCGGGTGGACCAGGGCGTCGGCGTCCGCTGGCTGCTCCACCCAGCCCTGGACGACGGCGAGCACCGGCGCGCCCGACAGGTCGGCCCAGGTGTCGCCGCCCGTGCCGTCGTCGGACAGGCGGAACGGGGTGAGCACGAGGTAGCCGGTGCGCCCCTCGAGGGCGCGACCGGGCACGAGGAGCGAGCCCTCGGGCTCGAACCGGCCCGTCGCCCGCACCTCGCGGCCCACCAGCTCGCCGGGGAAGCCCTCCTGCGGGGCGAGCACCTCGCCGAGCCAGGACGGCCCGGCGGCCGCGGCCTCGGCCGCCTCCTGCTGCGCGGCGAGCTCCGCGCGCTCGTAGGCGCGGTCGAGCTGCCAGGCACCCAGGCGGCCGCAGACGAGCGCGGCCAGGAGGAAGACGAGGAGCAGCCCGACCATGCGGGGTTGCCGGGCCACCTCGAGGAAGCCGCGACGCTCGGGCGCAGGAGCGTCGGACCCGGCTGCTGTGGGGGCGCTGGGGGCGCTGACAGGCATGTCTCAACGGTAACCGCCCGCGGAGCCGTCCAGGACGTCACCCTGCGCACACCTCGCGGGCAAGAGCGTTCTGCGTTCGAATGAACGAGCAGCAGCCCGCCGAGCAGGGACCCGCGTCCGGGTCCACGTCCACACGGAGGAGATGCGATGACGACGAGCACCGTTCCCGAGACCCCGGCCGCCGGGTGGCGCGCGACCGGCGTCGCGCCGCCGGAGCCGGAGGAGCTGGAGCGCCTCGACGCGTGGTGGCGGGCGGCCAACTACCTGTCGGTCGGCCAGATCTACCTCCTGGACAACCCGCTCCTGCGCGAGAAGCTGACGCCCGAGCACGTCAAGCCCCGCCTGCTGGGCCACTGGGGCACGACGCCGGGCCTGAACTTCCTGTACGCGCACCTCAACCGGGCCATCGCCCAGCGGCAGCAGCCCACCGTGTACGTCACCGGGCCGGGACACGGCGGGCCCGGCCTCGTCGCGTCCGCCTACCTGGACGGCACCTACTCGGAGGTCTACAGCGACATCACGCAGGACACCGAGGGCGTGCGTCGTCTGTTCCGGCAGTTCTCGTTCCCGGGCGGCATCCCGAGCCACGTCGCGCCCGAGACGCCGGGCTCGATCCACGAGGGCGGCGAGCTCGGCTACGCCCTGAGCCACGCCTACGGCGCCGCGTTCGACAACCCTGACCTCCTGGTCGCGGCCGTCGTGGGCGACGGCGAGGCCGAGACCGGCCCGCTGGCGACGTCCTGGCACTCGAACAAGTTCCTCAACCCCGCCCAGGACGGCGCGGTGCTGCCGATCCTCCACCTCAACGGCTACAAGATCGCCAACCCGACGGTGCTGGCCCGCATCCCGCAGGAGGAGCTGCACGACCTCATGGTCGGCTACGGCTACAAGCCGTACTTCTTCGAGGGCGGGTTCGACGAGGACGAGTCGCCGCTGGAGGTGCACCGCCGGTTCGCCGCGCTCCTGGACGAGGCGCTCGACGAGATCGCGGCCATCAAGGCCCGCGCCGCCGACGGTGACCTCACGCGGCCCACCTGGCCGATGATCGTGTTCCGGACGCCCAAGGGCTGGAGCGGCCCGGCCGAGATCGACGGCAAGAAGACGACCGGCTCGTGGCGCGCCCACCAGGTGCCGCTCGCGAACGCCCGGGACACGCCCGAGCACCTCCAGGTGCTCGAGACCTGGCTGCGGTCCTACCGCCCCGAGGAGCTGTTCGACGACGAGGGCCGCGTGCTGCCGGAGATCACCGCGCTCGCGCCGCACGGCGACCTGCGGATGAGCGCGACCCCGCACGCCAACGGCGGACTGCTGCTCAAGGACCTGCGCCTGCCCGACTTCCGCGAGTACGCCGTCGACGTGCCGGTGCCGGGCGGGTCGACGGCGGAGGCGCCGCGCGTGCTGGGCCAGTGGCTCACCGACGTCATCCGCCTCAACCCGCACACGTTCCGGATCTTCGGCCCGGACGAGGTGGCGTCCAACCGCCTGCAGGCCGTGTACGAGACGACCGACAAGCAGTGGAACGCCGAGTACCTCGGCCCGGACGTCGACGAGCACATGGCCCGCGCGGGCCGCGTCATGGAGATGCTCAGCGAGCACCAGGTGCAGGGCTGGCTGGAGGGCTACCTCCTGACCGGTCGGCACGGCCTGCTGACCAGCTACGAGGCGTTCATCCACATCATCGACTCGATGTTCAACCAGCACGCCAAGTGGCTCAAGGTCACCAACGACATCCCGTGGCGCCGCCCGATCGCGTCGCTCAACTACCTCCTGTCCAGCCACGTGTGGCGGCAGGACCACAACGGGTTCAGCCACCAGGACCCCGGGTTCATCGACCACGTCGTCAACAAGAAGGCCGAGATCGTCCGCGTCTACCTGCCGCCGGACGCCAACACGCTCCTGTCCACGTACGACCACTGCCTGCGCAGCCGGCAGTACGTCAACGTGGTGGTCTCCGGCAAGCAGCCGTCGCCGAACTGGCTCGACATGCCCAGCGCCGTCGAGCACTGCACGCGCGGCCTCGGCATCTGGGAGTGGGCGGGCACGGAGGAGCCCGGCACCACGCCCGACGTCGTGCTCGGGTGCGCGGGCGACGTGCCCACGATGGAGGTGCTCGCCGCGGCCGACATCCTGCGCCGCGAGCTGCCGGACCTCAAGGTGCGCGTGGTCAACGTCGTCGACCTCATGCGGCTGCAGGACGCGAAGGAGCACCCGCACGGTCTGCCCGACCGCGAGTTCGACGGCCTGTTCACGGCCGACCGGCCCGTGATCTTCGCCTACCACGGCTACCCGTGGCTCATCCACCGCCTCACCTACCGCCGCACCGGCCACGACCACTGGCACGTGCGCGGCTACAAGGAGGAGGGCACGACGACGACGCCGTTCGACATGGTCATGCTCAACGACCTGGACCGGTACCACCTGGTGATCGACGTCATCGACCGCGTACCGTCGCTGGGCACGACCCAGGCGGGCCTGCGCCAGCGCATGCAGGACGCGCGGGTCCGTGCCCGCGCCTGGACGCGCGAGCACGGCGACGACATCCCCGAGGTGCGCGACTGGGTCTGGCCCGACGCCCAGGACCAGGCCGACTCCGGCCAGGTGGGCGCTACGCTCGGCACGGGTGGGGACAACGAGTAGCGCCTCCCCCGAAGACCGCACGGAACGACCTCGGAGCCGCATGTGACCGACACGACCCGCAGCATCGTCATCGCAAGCCCGGAAGGCGAGAGCGGGAAGTCGACCGTCGCGCTCGGTGTCCTCGACCTGCTGGTCCGCAAGGGCCGGCGGGTCGGGGTGTTCCGCCCGGTCTCGCGTGCCGCCGCCGGGCACGAGGCCGAGCGCGACCACGTGCTGGAGCTCCTGCTGGAGCACGACGGCGTCGACATCGCCTACGACGACGCGGTGGGCGTGACGTACAAGGACGTGCACGACGACCCGGAGGACGCGCTCGCCCGCATCGTGTCCCGGTTCCACGACCTGGCCACGCGCTGCGACGCCGTGGTGGTGCTCGGCACCGACTACACCGACGTCGCGGGCCCCACGGAGCTGTCGTTCAACGCGCGCATCGCCGCGAACCTCGGCGCCCCGGTGCTGCTCGTCGTCTCGGGCCGCGAGCGCACACCGGAGGGCGTGCGGACCCTGGCGGACGTGAGTCTCTCGGAGCTGGCCGCGCACCACGCGCAGGCGGTGGGCCTCGTGGTCAACCGCGCGGAGCCGGCCGACGCGGCGACGATCCGGGACGTGCTGACCCAGGCCCGGCCGGAGCTGCCGGTGTGGACGATCCCGGAGGAGCCGTTCCTGCACGCCCCGACCGTGGGCCAGCTCCTGGAGGCCGTCGAGGGCACGCTCGTGCTCGGCGACCCGGAGCTGCTGGGCCGCGAGGCGCTGGACCTCCAGGTGGGGGCGATGAGCTTCGAGCACCTGCTGGAGCGGCTGAGCGACGGCGCCGTCGTCATCACGCCGGGCGACCGCATCGACCAGCTCATCGGGCTGCTCGCGACGCACCTCACGCCGTCGTTCCCGTCGCTGTCGGGGATCATCCTCAACGGCGGGTTCTACCCGCAGGGACGGCCCGCCGAGCTGCTGGAGGCGATGCGGCCCCGGCTGCCGATCATCACGACCCCGCTCGGCACCTACCCCACCGCGCGGGCCGCCGCGACCACGCGAGGTCGGGTGGACAAGGACTCCGTGCGCAAGATCGAGGTCGCGCGCGCCCTGTTCGAGCAGCACGTCGACGGCGGGGCGCTCGCCGCGCGGCTCGACCTGCCGCGGCCGCAGGTGGTCACGCCGCTCATGTTCGCCTACCAGCTCATCGAGCGGGCCCGCGCCGACCGACGGCACATCGTGCTGCCCGAGGGGTCGGACGACCGCATCCTGCGTGCCGCCTCGACGGTGCTGGCCCGGCAGATCGCGGACCTCACGATCCTGGGCGACGAGGAGCCGGTCCGCGCCCGGGCCGCCGAGCTCGGCCTCGACATCGCGGGCGCGCGGGTGCTGTCGCCGCACGACCCCGAGCACGTCGAGAAGTTCGCCGCCGAGTACGCCCGGCTGCGCGCCCACAAGGGCATGACGGTCGAGCGCGCGCGGGAGATCGTCACCGACGTCTCCTACTTCGGCACGATGATGGTGCACCTCGGGCTCGCCGACGGCATGGTCTCGGGCGCCGCGCACTCGACGGCGCACACGATCCGTCCGTCGTTCGAGATCATCAAGACGAAGCCGGGCACGTCGTCGGTGTCGTCGGTCTTCCTCATGTGCCTCGAGGACCGGGTGCTCGTGTACGGCGACTGCGCCGTCATCCCCGACCCGACGTCGGACGAGCTCGCCGACATCGCTGTCTCGTCGGCGGCGACCGCTCGGCAGTTCGGCGTCGAACCGCGCATCGCGATGCTCTCCTACTCGACGGGCGAGTCCGGCTCGGGTGCCGACGTCGACAAGGTGCGCACCGCGACCGGCCTGGTCCGCGAGCGGGCGCCCGAGCTCGACGTCGAGGGCCCCATCCAGTACGACGCCGCCGTGGACGCCTCGGTCGCCGCGTCCAAGCTTCCCGGGTCCGACGTCGCGGGGCGGGCGACCGTGTTCGTGTTCCCGGACCTCAACACGGGCAACAACACGTACAAGGCGGTGCAGCGCTCGGCGGGCGCGGTCGCCGTCGGCCCGGTGCTGCAGGGCCTGAACAAGCCGGTCAACGACCTGTCCCGCGGGGCACTGGTGGAGGACATCGTGAACACCGTGGCGATCACGGCCATCCAGGCGCAGGGCGAGGAGGCCGCCGCATGAGCACCGTCCTGGTCCTCAACTCCGGCTCGTCGTCGCTGAAGTACCAGCTCCTCGACCCCGCGTCCGGCGACGTGAAGATCACCGGCATCGTCGAGCGCATCGGCCAGGCCAAGGGGTCGGTCACACAGAAGGCCGACGGCGAGACGATCGAGCGCGACGTCGCCGTGCCGGACTACCGCGAGGCGCTAGCCATCCTCGGGCGCCTGTTCGAGGAGGTCGGACGGCCGATCGCGGAGGCGGGCATCACCGCAGTCGGCCACCGGGTGGTGCACGGCGGCGACGTCTTCACGCAGCCCACCCTCGTGGACGACGACGTCGTGGCCGCCATCCGCGACCTGATCCCGCTCGCACCGCTGCACAACCCGGCGAACCTCACCGGCATCGAGGTGGGCCGCGAGTTTCTCGACGTGCCGCACGTAGCCGTGTTCGACACGGCGTTCTTCGCCGACCTGCCGGAGGTCGCCTCGACGTACGCGATCGACCGGAAGATCGCGGCCGAGCACCGCGTGCGGCGGTACGGGTTCCACGGCACGTCGCACGAGTACGTCTCGTCCGTGGCGGCGGCGCACCCCGCGGTCCAGGAGAAGCTCGCGGCCGAGGGGCGGACGCCGGACTCGCTGCGGCAGGTGGTGCTGCACCTGGGCAACGGGGCGTCGGCGTCGGCGATCCTGGGTGGCCGGCCGATGGACACGTCGATGGGGCTGACGCCGCTCGAGGGCCTGGTCATGGGTACCCGCTCGGGCGACATCGACCCCGGCATCGTGTTCCACCTGATGCGCAGCGGGATGTCCGGGGAGGACGTCGACACGCTGCTCAACAAGAAGTCTGGCCTGCTGGGCCTCTCGGGCGAGAGCGACATGCGTGAGCTGCGCGCCCTGGCCGACTCCGGGGACGGGGCCGCCCGGCTGGCACTGGAGGTCTACCTGCACCGGCTGCGCAAGTACGTGGGCGCCTACGCGGCGGTGCTCGGTGGGATCGACGTGCTGACGTTCACCGCCGGCGTGGGCGAGAACGCGCACCCGATCCGCTCCGGGGTGGTCCGCGGGCTGAAGTACCTCGGGCTGACGATCGACCCGGCGGCCAACGAGTCCCGGTCCGACGATGCTCGGGTGGTGTCGGTGCGGAGCGGGGTCGAGGCGCCGCTGGTGATGGTGGTGCCGACCAACGAGGAGCTGGCTATCGCACGGCAGGCGGTGGAGGTGACGGGGGGCTGAAGGCACGGACCATGCCCCCCAACGGCAGCACCAACATCGGCGCCTCTACCTATAGACGCCGCGCGCGGAGCGTTCGAGCGTGACCATCTGCTCGCTTGTCAGTGGAGTAAACCCTCCGGACATGATCCCACTGAATGAAGTTCCATCGGCCGTTGTCGCTGCCAGCACGCCGCCCTCCATCTCCTCACCAGTAAAGAGATCGGGCGGATCTGCAAACGCAACCCCGGACGGCAGGCCGAGCCGCGGCCTTGACCTAGGTCATGTGGCCCGTTGGCGGAGGAAACGGCCGCCGAGATCCCACTGAGCGACAACCCGTCGGCTGCCGTCGCCGCCTGGTCACATCTGCGTCGTGAACTGACCGTGCACCGGAAACTGCTCGACGAACCGGTGCTCGGACTCCTGCGGGATGACCAGGCGCAGCTCCTGGTCGTCGTCGGTCAGCGCCTCCCACACCGGCGTTCCCGGGTCCAAGAAGAAGAGGTCGCTCTTGTTGCGGGGCCGCGGGTCACGGCTGCGCAGCGTCAGGCTCACAGGCTCTCCCGCGGGCTTGACCCACACCAGGCGACCGGCCTCGTCGGTGGTCACCTTCGCCTTGATCCACTTCTTCTTGCGCGACAGACCGGGCAGCCGCCCGGACGGCGCCCAGAGGACGACCTCGACGACACCGGACCCTACGCGTCCGCGAGCGGCACGGCGAAAGAGCCATCGGGAGAACGCACCGGCCAGCGCGACGCCGGCCACGATAAAGAGCAGGCCGACCAGGTCTTCAGACATTTCTTTCCTATCAGGAGGGAACGCGGCAAAGCGCCTAGCAACCTAGCGGACGCCGAGGTCGCTTCCCGACCGCATCGATACAACCAGCGGGTGATATCTCAAACATCACCCAGCGACCGGCGCGGGCTTGTCCCGGCCGACAGCGCCACTCACGCCATCTCGACACCCTCGGCGCCCACTACGCCGATTCGACAGCCGACCTCGCTACCGACTGCTCGAGCGCGGCCGTCCCCCGGCCGCGCCTCCGCCACCGCCGCAGCCGGCTCCGTCCCCCCGTGTCTCGAACGAACGCAGCAACCGTCTCCGCCATGACGGGCCGCAGCAAGCGCGTCGCCGATCAGTACCGCCCCCGGTGTCGCACCTCGACCGTCCTTGCTCGCATGTCTCGTGCCCCCGTGACACAACTAGAGGTCTGTGCCCTGCCCCTCCGCGCTAGCCTCACCCCGTGACCGTCTACATCGACCCGCCCGCCTGGCCGGCCCACGGGACCGTGTTCTCCCACCTGGTCTCGGACGGGTCGCTGCGCGAGCTTCGGCTCTTCGCCCGGGCGGCCGAGGTCCCCGACAGGGCACTGGACCTGGACCACTACGACGTCCCGGCCGCCCGCTACGACGACCTCGTCGCTGCGGGCGCTGTCCCGGTCGAGGGCGGCGACCTCGCCCGGCGCCTCGCGGGCTCGGGCCTGCGGGTCTCGGGCGCCGAGCGCAAGCGCGCCAAGCGCGCCGCACTCCGAGCCCGGTGGGACGCGCTGTGGGCGGACCCGACCCTCGCGAGCGCCGCGGGCGAGGACCTGCTCGACCGCTGGCGCGAGCCGCACCGCGTCTACCACTCGCCCCTGCACCTGGCCGTCGCGCTGTCCGCGCTCGACGACCTCGCCGCCGCGCAGCCGCTCGCCGACCGCGAGCTCTGGCGTGCCCGCCTCGCCCTCTGGTTCCACGACGCGGTGCACGACGGCACAGCCGGCCAGGACGAGGAACGGTCGGCGGAGCTGGTCGGGAAGCTCCTGGGCCCGCTGGCCGGTACCGGTGTGACCACGGCCGACGTCGACGAGGTCGCGCGTCTCGTCCTCGTCACCACGGACCACGACCCCGCGCCCGACGACGTCGTCGGCGGCCTGGTCAGCGACGCCGACCTGGCCGTCCTCGGCGGCAGCCCCAGGGTGTACGCCCGGTACACGCACCAGGTCCGCGCGGAGTACTGCGACGTCCCCGACCCGCTGTTCCGCGCGGGACGCGCCGAGGTGCTGCGCGGCCTGCTGGACGGCGGCCCGCTGTTCCGCACCGCGCCGGGCGCGGCCCGCTGGCAGGACGCCGCCGCGGCGAACCTCCGCGGCGAGCTCACCGCGCTCGCCGCGTGACCAGGCAGGACGCGGTACCGTTCCGCACGTGACCCCGCTCAAGGCCGCCGCACTCGTCGCGGGCGTGCTCGCCGCCGCGTTCGTCGTCCCTGTCGCCGCCGTCCAGGCGACCGGCCACCCCCGGGTCCGCCGCCGCGCGGAGGAGGTCGAGAAGGCCGACGCCGTCATCGTGCTCGGCTGCGGTCTGAACAGCGACGGCACGCCGTCGATGTACCTGCGCCGACGCGTCGAGGGCGGCGCCGAGCTGTTCCGCGCGGGTCTCGCCCCCACGATGATCCTGAGCGGCGACGCGCACGACCGCCCCGACGGCACCCGCTACGACGAGCCCGGCTCGATGCGCGCCTGGCTCCTGGACAACGACCTCGGCGTCCCCGACGACGCCATCGTCCTGGACCGCGAGGGCTTCAACACCACCGCCACGTGCCGCCGCGCCCACGACCTGTACGGGGTGCGCACCGCCGTCGTCGTGACGCAGGACTACCACCTGCGCCGCACGCTGTTCTCGTGCGTCGAGGCGGGCCTGGACGCGGTGGGGTTCGGCGTGAGCTCCACGAGCGTCCGGCCGGTACGCCGCGCGTGGTGGCAGGTGCGCGAGCTGCTGGCCAGCTGGAAGGCCGCCGTCCGCTCCCTCGCGCGACCCCGGCCCCGCTGACCCTACTTCTTCTTCGGCGTGACCCAGAGGTGGATCGTGCCCTCGACCACCACGCTCCCGTCGGCCAGCACGCCGCGCACGCGCACGGGCAGGTCCTTGTCGTCGCCGTCCCACTGGGCCTGGTCGGTCTCCGCGATGCAGGTGACATCACCGGTCGACTTCGCGAGGTAGGCCACCTCCATGCCCTTGGGCAGCCAGCGCTTGTCCGCCGGCACCGATGCCTCGGCGAGCGACCCCATCGCCATCTCGAGCCCGTTGCAGACGGCGATCGCGTGCACGGTCCCGATGTGGTTCCGGTTGCGCCGGCGGTTCGGCACGACGACCTCGCCGTAGTTCGGTCGCATGTCCACCACGCGCGGCGCGATCGAGCCGAAGTAGGGGGCCTTGAACCGGAAGGCCCACGTGAAGATCCGCTTCCCGAGCGGCTTGCCGACCACCGGCAGGGAGTTCGCGGTCTTCCAGAAGGCGTACAGCTGCGTCGTCATGCGGCCGAGCGTACCGGTGAAGGCTCTTCACTCACCCCATCCGCAGCCGGCGCATCGCCGACAGCGCCGTCGTCAGCACGCGGCTCGGGGTCTCGCCGCCCAGGCCGTACAGGGTGTCGAGCGTCGCGCCGAACCGCGACCCGCGCGAGGTGACGACCGTCTGCTGGCGCGTGAGCCCGTCGATCGACGCCGCGCCGTGCCGTGCGCCCAGCCCCGACGCCTTCCAGCCGCCGAGCGGTGCCGCGACGGAACCCCAGGTCAGCGTGTACCCGTCGTTGATCGCGACCGACCCGCACTCGATGCGCTCGGCCACCCGGCGCGCCCGGCCGGTGTCGCGCGACCAGACGGCGGCGTGCAGGCCGTACTCGGTGTCGTTCATGACCGTCACCGCGTCCTCGTCGCAGTCGACGCGCGTGATCGTCACGACCGGCCCGAACGTCTCCTCGCGCGCGACCTCCGCCTGTGCGGGCACGTCGTCGAGCACGGTGGGCGCGTAGAAGTACGGGCCGACGTCGGCGCGGTGCACCCCGCCGGCCAGCACGCGTGCGCCGCGCGCCAGCGCGTCGTCCACGTGGGCCGTGACCTTGTCGAGCTGCGCCTGTGAGGTCAGCGACCCGACGTCGGCCGTGTAGTCGAGGGCCGGGCCGAGCCGCAGCGACCGCACGGCGCGCACGAACTTGGCGACGAACTCGTCGGCGATCGCCTCGTGCACCACGAGCCGTTCGACGGAGACGCACAGCTGGCCGGCGTTCGCGAAGCAGGCCCGCACGATGCCGGGCACCGCGGCGTCGACGTCGACGTCGTCCGCGACGTAGAGCGCGTTCTTGCCGCCGAGCTCGAGCGTGGCCCCGATGAGCCGCTCCCCCGCCCGCGCCGCGACCTTCCGGCCCGTCGCGGTGGAGCCGGTGAAGGCGATGTGGTCCACGTGCTCGACGAGCTCCTCGCCGACCTCGCGCCCGCCCGCGACCACCTGGAACAGCCCGGCGGGCAGCCCCGCGTCGTCGAGGGCCTCCGCGGCCCACAGGGCGGTGAGCGTGGTCTGCGGGTCCGGCTTGAGCACCACGGCGTTCCCCGCGAGCAGCGCGGGCAGCGCCTCGGCGAGCGCCAGCACGAGCGGGTAGTTCCACGGCGTGACGGCGCCGACGACGCCGATCGGCCTCCGGTGCACCCGGACCCCGGTGAGCAGCGGGATCATCCCCGCGTGCCGGCGCGAGGACAGGTACCGCTCGCCGCGCACGGCGTAGTGCCGCGCGACCTGCGCGATGTCGGCGACCTCCTCGAAGGCGGCACGGCGCGCCTTGCCCGTCTCCAGCTGGATCAGGTCGAGCGCCTCGGACTGCCGCTCCAGCACGAGCTGCCCGAGCCGCTGCAGCACCCCGGCACGCTCCCGGACCGGACGGCGCGCCCAGGTCCGCTGCGCGACACGGGCCCGGACGACGGCGGCCGCGACGTCCTCGGCCGAGGAGACCGGGAAGGTCACGAGCGGCGCCCCCGTGAACGGGCACATGGACCGGTGCGTGCCGGACCCCTCGGAGCTGGCGATCCGAGCCACGAGAGGTGCCATCACCTCGGGCTCGAGGACGAAGGTCCCCTGCGGGTGCTCGGGGTCGAGCACGCCGCCGACCGCACCACTCGCCGCTGCGTCGGCTGCTGCGTCGTCGATCATGGCGGTCACCCTACGCGCAAAAGCCTGCTTCACGTATTGATAGGTGTGTGAAACTGACTTTCACAGGCGCGGAGCCCCGCAGGTTCGCGGCCCCGTGCTCCAGGTGGTGAAATACCGCGCGAACGGGCCGCGGACGAGGTGTCAGGACTGGTCGACCCAGCGCCCCAGCACGGTGCACTCCTGGTCGGTGTAGCCCAGGCGCGCGTAGAAGCCGAGCACGTCCGTGTTGGTCGTGCGCACCATGAGCTGGACCTTGCGCGCGCCGCGCGCCACCAGCCAGGCCTCGGCCGCGACGACGGCCGACCGGCCCAGGCCCGTGCCCTGCAGGTCCGGCGCCACCGCGACGTAGTACAGCCAGCCCCTGTGCCCGTCGTGCCCCGCCATCGCCGTCGCCACGACACGCCCCTCCGACCGCGCGACGAGCACGGTCGAGGTGCCGCCCGCGCGGGCGTCCGCGACGTCGGCGTACGGGTCGTTCCACGGCCGCGTCAGCCCGCACTCCCGCCACAGCGCGACGACCTGCTCGACGTCGGCGTCCGTGATCTCCTCGAACTCGCCGTCGGCAGCGGGCGCCGCCGCGAGGACAGGGGCGAGCCGCTCCCCCTCAGTACCCACCGGCGATCACCGCGGCTGGTACGGGGACACGACGACCTCGACCCGCTGGAACTCCTTGAGGTCGGAGTAGCCGGTCGTGGCCATGGCCCGACGCAGGGCGCCGACCAGGTTGAGCGTGCCGTCGGCCTGCTTGCCCGGGCCGAAGAGGATCTCCTCGAGCGAGCCGACCGAGCCCACCTCGACGCGCTCACCGCGCGGGAGCTGCGGGTGGTGCGCCTCCGGGCCCCAGTGGAACCCCCGGCCGGGCGCCTCGCCGGCGCGGGCCAGCGCGGCACCGAGCATGACGGCGTCGGCGCCGCAGGCCACGGCCTTGACGATGTCGCCGGAGTGCCCGACCCCGCCGTCCGCGATGACGTGGACGTACCGGCCGCCGGACTCGTCGAGGTAGTCGCGCCGCGCGGCCGCGACGTCGGCCACCGCCGTGGCCATCGGCGCGTGGATGCCCAGGCTCACGCGCGTGGTGTGCGCGGCGCCGCCGCCGAAGCCGACCAGCACACCGGCCGCACCGGTGCGCATGAGGTGCAGCGCGGCCGTGTAGGTCGAGGCACCGCCCACGACGACGGGCACGTCCAGCTCGTAGATGAACCGCTTGAGGTTGAGCGGCTCGGCGTTGCCCGAGACGTGCTCCGCCGAGACCGTGGTGCCGCGGATGACGAACAGGTCGACCCCCGCGTCGACCACCGTGCGGTAGAACTCCTGGGTCCGCTGCGGTGTGAGGGCGCCCGCGACCGTGACGCCCGCCGCGCGGATCTCCTTGAGGCGCTGCGTGATGAGCTCCGGCTTGATGGGCTCGGCGTAGATCTCCTGCATGCGGCGCGTCGCGTCGCCCCCGGGCAGCGCGGCGATCTCCGCCAGCAGCGGCTCGGGCGACTCGTAGCGCGTCCACAGGCCCTCGAGGTCGAGCACGCCGAGGCCGCCGAACCGGCCCAGCGCGACGGCGCTGTCCGGGCTCATCACCGAGTCCATCGGGGCCGCGACGATCGGCAGCTCGAAGTGGTACGCGTCGATCTGCCAGCCGACCGAGACGTCCTTCGGGTCACGCGTGCGCCGCGAGGGCACCACCGCGATGTCGTCGAAGGAATAGGCGCGCCGACCGCGCTTGCCGCGTCCGATCTCGATCTCGTTGCTCACCCGCCAAGCCTACCTATCGCACCTGCGGCGGCGCGCCGCCGTCCGTGATGTGCGCGGGCGGCGTCCGAGACCGGGTGTCAGTGACCGGTGGCATGGTTCTCCCTGGACGCACCGGGAGGCCGCACGGTCCGGGGACGGCGGCGTGGGCCGCGCGGCCCACAACCCGGATGAGCAGGGAGGACACCATGAACGAGACCTGGATCCACAGGCCGCTGCTCGGCTTCGACACCGAGACGACGGGCGTGGACGTCGCGGGCGACCGCATCGTCACCGCCGCCCTCGTGCTGCGCACGCCCGGCGTGGGCACGGACGTCCGGACCTGGCTCATGGACCCGGGCGTCGAGATCCCGCGGGAGGCCTCCGCCATCCACGGGATCCCGACCGAGCACGCGCGCGCCCACGGCGTCGCACCCCGCGAGGCGCTCGAGGAGATCGCCGCGCAGCTCGCGTACCACCTCGCCGACGGCGTCCCCGTCGTCGCCTACAACGCCGCCTTCGACCTCTCCCTGCTCGACGCCGAGCTGCTGCGCCACGGCCTGAAGACCCTGCCCCAGCGCCTGGGGCGGCCCGTCGAACCGGTGATCGACCCGCTGGTCATCGACCGCTGGCTCGACCGGTACCGACCGGGCAAGCGGCGCCTGGGCGACCTGGCGCAGTGGTACGGCGTGGTCTCCGAGGGCGACCTGCACACCGCAGAGGTCGACGTGCTGGCGACGCTCGACCTGCTCGAGGCCATGGCCCGCCGCTTCCCGCAGCTCGCCCGCATGCCGCTCACCGACCTGCACCAGCAGCAGATCGGCGCGCACCGCCAGTGGGCCGTGTCCGTCAACGCGTGGCGCCGCGACCAGGGGCTGACCGGCCCCGAGGCGTCGGGCACCTGGCCGGTGCGGCACGCGGGGTGGCCGCGGTGAGGTTCGGCCGCGGGCGGCGAAACAGCATGGTTACCAGGAGCAATCAAGGAGCAACTGGGGCGAAACGGTCCAGAATCTCCACGGTGACCTGCGCCTTCTAGCGTCCGGCACGGTGCTGACGGCGGCCCGACGGCATGCTGCCGAGCCGCGACGCGTCAGCCCTGTCGACCAGAGAGGGAGAAGGCCGTGGCCACCGAGCAGAGCACATCCGCCGTCACTCGTCGTACCTTCCTGCAGGCCGTCGGCGCCGGTTCCGGCGCAGGCGTCATGTTCGCCACCATGGGTGCCCTGGGGCTCGCACCGACCGCAGCGGCCCAGCCCCGCCCCGAGTCCTGGGTGCCGCCGCGCGGCAGCGACTTCTCGCTCACCGGCCGCTCCGCCAAGAAGGTCGTCGTCGTGGGCGGTGGCCCGGCAGGTCTCACCACCGCGTACGAGCTCCAGAAGGCGGGCTACCGGGTCACCGTGCTCGAGGCCCGCCACCGTGTCGGCGGGCGCACGCTGACGATCCGCGGCGGGGACACCGAGACGGACACCGACGGCGTGACGCAGAAGGCGCGCTTCGCCGACGGCGTCTACCTCAACGCCGGCGCCGGCCGCATCGCGCAGTGGATGGTCACCATGGACTACCTCCGCGAGCTCGGCGTGCCCTACGAGATGTTCACCAACGCGAACGCGGACGCCTACCTCTACAACGAGCGGACGGGCGCCACGCCAGGCAACCCGGTCCGCTACCGCACGGCCAAGGCGGACGTGTTCGGCTACACCTCGGAGCTGCTGCACCTGGCCACCGACCAGGGCGCGCTCGACCAGCGGCTGACCGAGGCCGACAAGGAGAACCTGCGCTCGTTCCTGCGCAGCTGGGGGTCGCTGCGCTCCGACGGCACCTACGCGGGCGGCAGCAACCGCGGCTACGCGGTCTACCCGTCGGCGTGGAACGAGCACGGCACCCCGCTGCCCGGCCCCGGGTCGGTCTCCGAGGTGCTCGCCTCGCGCGTGGGCCAGTACTTCCCCTTCGAGATCAACTGGGAGCAGTCGATGCTCATGTTCCAGCCGAAGGGCGGCATGGACACGACGTACCAGTACATGGTGCGGGCCATCGGGGCGCACAACGTGCACCTCGACTCACCGGTGACCGGCGTGCGGACCACGGACCGCGGCGTCACCGTCACCTACACGCAGCACCGGAAGCAGCGGCAGCTCACGGCCGACTTCGCCGTCGTCACGGCGCCGGCCGGCCTCATGCGGGGCTGGGACACCACGTGGGGCCCGCAGGTCGACGCGGCGCTGGGCGAGTTCGCCGTCGGCTCCCCCGCCGGCAAGATCGGGCTCCAGTACCGGTCACGGTTCTGGGAGGACGACCACCGCATCTTCGGCGGCATCACCGAGACCGACATGGACCTCGCGCACATCTGGTACCCGTCCTCCGGCTACGGCGAGCGCAAGGGTCTGGTCGTCGGCTACTACAACACCGGGACGAACGCCCGCACCTACGCGGACCTGTCACCGCGCGAGCGCGAGGCGCGGGCCGTCGCGCAGGGCGTGAAGATCCACGGCGAGAAGTACCGCACCGAGCTGGAGAGCTCGTTCTCGGTGGCCTGGCACAAGGTGCCCTACATCGAGGGCGCATGGGCCTACCCGGACACGTCGTCGGCCGGGTTCCGGCTGCTGCAGCAGGGCGCGGGCAACGTGTACTTCGCGGGCGACTGGATGTCCGAGGTCTCCGCCTGGCAGCACGGCGCTCTGTGGTCGGCGCGGTACGCGGTGCAGGCGCTGCACCAGCGCGTCATGGCGAGCTGACCCACGACCCGGACGCGGCGGCGCCCGCCTGCTCCCCGCCGCGAGGCGGACGAGCGGGCGGGCGCCGCCGTCGAACGGTCAGGAGCCGCTGTAGTTCGGGGCCTCGACCGTCATCTGCACGTCGTGCGGGTGGCTCTCCTTGAGCGAGGCCGACGTGATGCGCACGAACCGGCCGTTGGCCTGCAGCTCGGGCACCGTCCGCGCGCCGGTGTAGAACATCGTCTGGTGCAGGCCGCCGATGAGCTGGTGCGCGACGGTGGCCAGCGGGCCCTTGTAGGCGACCTGGCCCTCGATGCCCTCGGGGACGATCTTGTCGTCGCTCGTGACCTCGGCCTGGAAGTACCGGTCCTTGGAGTAGGACTTCTTGCCGCGCGAGGACATGGCGCCCATCGAACCCATACCGCGGTAGGTCTTGAACTGCTTGCCGTTGACGAGCACCAGGTCGCCCGGCGTCTCCTCGCAGCCCGCGAACAGCGAGCCGAGCATCACGGTGTCGGCACCGGCGACGAGGGCCTTGCCGATCTCGCCCGAGTACTTGAGGCCGCCGTCGGCGATCACGGGGACACCGGCCGGCTTGCAGGCGAGCGACGCCTCGTAGACCGCGGTGATCTGCGGCACGCCGACGCCGGTCACGACACGGGTCGTGCAGATCGAGCCGGGGCCCACGCCGACCTTCACGGCGTCGGCTCCCGCGTCGACGAACGCCTGCGCGCCCTGGCGCGTGGCGACGTTGCCGCCGATGACCTGGACGTCCCGGGTGGCTGGGTCGGTCTTGAGCCGCTTGACCATGTCGATGAGCATGCGCACGTTGCCGTGCGCGGTGTCGGCCACGAGCACGTCGACGCCGGCGTCGATCAGCGCGGTGGCACGCTGCCACGCGTCACCGAAGTAGCCGATGGCCGCGCCGACCATGAGGCGGCCCTGGGAGTCCTTCGACGAGTCGGGGAACTGCTCGGACTTGACGAAGTCCTTGACGGTGATGAGCCCGGTGATGCGGCCCTCGCCGTCGACCAGCGGCAGACGCTCCAGCTTGTGCTTGCGCAGCAGCAGCGTGGCGTCGTCGCGGGAGATGCCCGCAGGGCCCGTGATCAGCGGCTGCGGGGTCATCACCTCGTTGACCTTCGTGGTGGCCCACTCGGCGACGGGCGTGAAGCGCAGGTCGCGGTTGGTGACCATGCCGATGAGCTTGTTGTCGGCGTCGACGACGGGGAAGCCGGAGATCCGGAACTGGCCCGCGAGGGTGTCGAGCTCCTCGAGCGTGGCGTCCGGGCCGATCGTGACGGGGTTCGTGATGATGCCGGTCTGCGTCCGCTTGACCAGGTCGACCTGGTAGGCCTGGTCCTCGATCGAGAGGTTGCGGTGCAGCACGCCCAGGCCGCCCTGACGCGCCATGGCGATCGCCATGGCCGACTCGGTGACCGTGTCCATCGCCGCGGACAGCAACGGGATCTTGAGCGAGATCTCGCGCGTCAGCCGCGAGGTCGTGTCGATGTCCGACGGCGCCAGGTCGGAGTAACCCGGCAGCAGCAGGACGTCGTCGTAGGTGAGTCCGAGGAAACCGAACGGGTCGGCCGGCGAGGTCTGGTCCGTCATGCAGCAAGTCTACGGCGGGTCCGGCGCCCGTCACCGGCCGGCCCGTGGTACGCCACCGAGGCGTGCGTCAC
This sequence comes from Promicromonospora citrea, assembly GCF_013004695.1. Classification (GTDB taxonomy): domain Bacteria; phylum Actinomycetota; class Actinomycetes; order Actinomycetales; family Cellulomonadaceae; genus Promicromonospora; species Promicromonospora citrea. The sequence goes on along the minus strand of NZ_JABEMG010000016.1, from coordinate 20,959 downwards.
CTCGACCTGAGGACGGCGAGCACCTCGTGCAGCAGCCCGGTGAACGACCGCACACGCTGCACCGTCGGGCCGAACGGGAGGTCCGACGCCGCCGCGTCGGCCCGGAGCCCGACGAAGATCGGCAGGTCGGGATAGCTCTCGTTCACGGCGTGCACGACGTCGAGGTCGGGCTTGTTCTGCGTCGTGGCGAGCACGACCGCCGTCGGCCGGACCATCGTGACGAGCTCGACCGAGCGGTGCGTGCTCGCGGGACCCGTGACGATGCGGGCCATCGATCCCTGTGCGGCCAGCGCCGCCGCGAGCGCGTGCGCGGAGAGGGGAACGACCTCGTCGGGGGCCGCGAAGACCAGCACGATCTTGCGCATGCGGCTCGGGTGGTTGGCCGGCGGACCGCCCGCCTCCACCACGGCCCGCTCGAACTCCTCGGTGTAGTGGCGCAGCGCCCGCAGCGCGGCGGTCGCGAGCACGACCTCCGGCATCTCGCCGGGGCCCGCGAGGACCGTGCGCTCCGAGAGGCGCAGCCACGCCGGCTCGACGAGGTCGGTCCACCACGAGGCCGGGTCCCCGTCGGGCCCCAGCACGAGGAGGTTGTCGCACGCGGTGCGGCTGTAGGCCAGGGCCGCGTCGACCAGCGCGGACACCCGGCCCGACGACGGGGCGGGTGCGCTGACGGACCGCGGTCCGCTCGCGGCGGGAGGCCCGGCGGCCGGCCCGGCCGACGTCGCGCCGCCCGGCAGCGCGCGCAGCCGCGCCCGTCCGCGGGGCTCCTGCTCCGGCTCGGGGGCCTGGTCGTCGTCCGCCCCGTCCCCGCCCGGGGCCCCGACCGTGCCGAGGAACTGCTCGGTGAACCCGTCGTCGTGGTCGCCGTCGGCGTCGTCCGCGTGCTCGTCGCCCTCCACGTGCACGGCGGGCAGCGCCGGGGCGGTCCGGGCGGCGGAGGCGAGCTCCGTGTCGTCCGCCTCGACGGCGGCGCGGGCGGCGTCGACCGGCGCGACGCCCTCGAGCGTGAGACGGCGCATGACCAGCAGCCGGGCGACGTCGTCCGGCGTGTAGCGGCGGTGCGAGCCGGCGGTCCGCCCCGACGGGCCGAGCCCGTACCGGCGGTCCCAGGTACGCAGGGTCGCCGGAGCGACCCCGAGGCGCCGGGCGACAGCCGCGACCGCCAACCCGGGGCTGGACGTACGAGACCCGCCCGGGTTCTGGGCGGGCCGCGAGGAAGTCATGGACTCGATTCTGCCGACCCGGCCCCTTCCGCGCCACTGCGAAATCCGGCGTGCCGCCGATCTCCGTCGAATTCGGTTCACATCCGAACAAAACCGGTCAGCCGTGGCGCGGTTCGAGCGCGCACCGGTCTGCGTCACGTCTGGATCGAATTGCCCCTTGAACAACTTCTGCACAACTTGTAGGTTGTTCGCCATGACGGAGATCTCGAGGCTTCCCGGTCCGGTGATGGAGCTGTGGGAATGGCAGTACCAGGGCGCATGCCGCGACGCGGACGACACCCTGTTCTTCCACCCCGAGGGTGAGCGGGGCTCGACCCGCCGACGGCGCGCCGAGGCGGCGAAGGCCATCTGCCGCTCCTGCCCCGTGATGATGCAGTGCCGCGAGCAGTCGCTGCGCGTGCGTGAGCCGTACGGCGTGTGGGGCGGGCTCAGCGAGGACGAGCGGTCGGCGATCCTTGCCGGCAAGTCCGTCTCGGCCTGACGCCGACGCACAGGATCTGGACAACTTCCTGCACCAGCTCTGACGCGGACCGACACGCGTCGCTGGTCTCCGCCCTGAACGTGTCCTGACGAATCATCCCCAATGGCCGTCCGGACGCAGAGCAGAGGGCCCCGCACCGACCGGTGCGGGGCCCTCTGCGTCACACAGGGCGGGGCTGAGCTCAGCCCACGACCACGGCGAGGACGTCGCGGGCCGAGAGCACCAGGTACTCCTCGCCCGCGTACTTGACCTCGGTGCCGCCGTACTTGGAGTAGATCACCTTGTCACCGACGGCGACGTCCAGCGGCACACGGTTGCCGTTGTCGTCGATGCGGCCCTGGCCCACGGCCAGGACCTCGCCCTCCTGGGGCTTCTCCTTCGCGGTGTCAGGGATGACCAGGCCGGAAGCGGTCGTGGTCTCGGCCTCGAGAGCCTTGACGACGATCCGGTCCTCGAGCGGCTTGATGGGGACCGACACGTCGGACCTCCTCTTTCGTGAGCGGATCGAAAGATCTGCTTCGGGATGGACTTAAAGGGGCTCGAACGTTCGACGGTCCGCCGTCGTCGCGGGTGCCGGCGGGCACGAACGTCTTCGTCCTCCACGGCGGCCCCCGAGCGGGGCCCACCAGCGGTGGACACCCCAAATCTAGGTCGGCGCTAGCACTCGGTCAAGGCGAGTGCCAACGGCGTGAGCCTGGTCACTCCGGGCCGCCCCGCGCGCCGGCCCGAGGCCTGGGAAGACGCCGCCGCCACCTCGCGATCTCGCCATCTTCACGAAAAGGTTGGTTCCGGTCACTCGCCATGACCAGCACAAACATGGAAAGATCTTCCCATGGATGCGGCGATTCTGAGCAAACTCCTCACGCCTGAAGGCTGGACCCTGCTCGGTTCGCTCCCGCCCTACGACGAGCGCCAGGCGATGAAGACCGTGACGTCGCTGCGGGACCGCGGCGTCGCACCGGACCTCGCGGCCGCGGTCGTCACCCAGTCGCGCCTGCGCGCCCGCGCGCGGGCGAAGTTCGGCGACTTCGCGGACGGCATGCTGTTCACCGCCGACGGCCTGGAGCAGGCGACGCGGCTCCTCGTGGCCGCCCTGCACGCCCGACGCTACCTCTCCGCCGGCGTCACCGCGCTGGCCGACCTCACGTGCGGCATCGGCGCCGACTCCCTGGCCTTCGCCGGCACGGGCCTGCGCGTCGTCGCGACCGACCTCGACGAGGCCACCGCCGCCATCGCGAGCTGGAACCTGCGCCACTTCCCCGAGGCGGAGGTGCGGCACGGCGACGGGCTCGCCCTCGACCTGCGCGCCGAGCGCATCGACGGCCTCTACGCCGACCCGGCACGGCGCACCGGCGGCGGGGCCGGCGGACGCAGCCGCCGCATCGTCGACCCGCGTGCCTACGCCCCGCCGCTCGACGCGGTCTGGGCGCTGCGCGAGACCGTGCCCGCCGTCGGCATCAAGGTCGGCCCCGGCATCGCGCACGAGGGCCTCCCGGACGACGCGGAGACCCAGTGGGTGTCGGTCGACGGCGACGTCGTCGAGGCGGGGCTGTGGTTCGGCCCGCTCGCGCCCGAGGGCCCCGGCCGCTCGGCGCTCGTGCTGCGCACCTTCACCGACGAGGACGGCAAGGAGCACACGCTCAGCCGCACCGTCCGGGGCGACGACGACGCGCCGGAGGTCGGCGCCGTCGGGCAGTACCTCTACGAGCCCGACGGCGCGGTCATCCGGGCGGGCCTCGTCGGCCAGGCGGCCGCGGAGCTCGGCGGGCGGCTGGTCGACCCGACCATCGCGTACGTCACCACCGACTCCCCCGCCGACCTGCCGTCGGCCCGCCCGGCCGAGCCGGCCGGGGCACAGGCGCCGATCGCCACCGGCTACCGCGTGCTCGACACCATGCCGTTCGGCCTGAAGCGGCTCAAGGCGTACCTGCGGGAGCGCGGCGTCGGCCGCGTCACGATCAAGAAGCGGGGCACCGCCGTGGTGCCTGAACAACTTCGCAAGCAGCTCGTGCTCACCGGGACCGAGGAGGCGACGATCGTGCTCACACGCGTAGCAGGGAATCAGCAGGTGCTGGTGGTCGAACCACTGGGCGCCGCATGAGCTCGCCGGTCAAGCTCGGGTTCGGCGAGTCCCCGCGGTCGACCGTGGGGATCGAGTGGGAGATCGGCCTCGTCGACCCGGCGAGCGCCGACCTGGCCCAGTCGGCGCCGCGCGTGCTGCAGGCGCTCGCCCGGGACGACGCCGTGGCCCCCGCGGGGGACCCCGGCCACGCCCCGCAGGTGACCGGCGAGTTCATGAAGAACACGGTCGAGCTGGTCAGCGGGGTCTGCCGGACGGTCGGCCAGGCGGGTGCGGACCTGCGCCACCTCATGGACCGCGTGCGGGCGGTCACGGACCCGCTGGGGCTCGAGCTCATGGGCGGCGGCACGCACCCGTTCGCGCGCGGCGCGGACCAGGAGGTCGACGACAAGGAGCGCTACGCGCGGATCCTCGACCGCACCGGGATCTGGGGCACGCAGCTCATCATCTGGGGCCTGCACGTCCACGTCGGCATCGAGAGCCGGGACAAGGCGCTGCCCCTCATGAAGGCGATGCTCACGTACTTCCCGCACCTGCAGGCCCTGTCGGCCGGGTCGCCCTACTGGGCGGGCGAGCACACCGGGTACGCGTCGAACCGGTCGCTGCTGTTCCAGCAGCTGCCGAGCTCCGGGCTGCCCGTCGCGTTCGAGACGTGGCAGGAGCTCGAGGCGTACGCAGGCGACCTGCAGCACGTCGGAGCGGTCGAGGGGTTCAACGAGGTGCACTGGGACGTGCGCCCGTCGCCCGCGCTGGGCACGCTCGAGGTCCGGGTGTGCGACGGCCCGACCAACCTCACGGAGGCGCTGCAGCTCTCCGCGCTGGTGCACTGTCTGGTGGAGCACCTGTCCACGCTGCTCGACCAGGGCAGGGACCTGCCCGTGCTGCCGCCCTGGTTCGTCCGGGAGAACAAGTTCCGCTCGGCGCGGTACGGGCTCGACGCCACGATCGTGCTGGACGCCGAGGGCAACCAGGGTCCGGTCACCGACGCGATCGCCAAGCTGCTCGTCGAGCTCGAGCCCGTGGCGCACCGCATCGGCTGCGCGGCCGAGCTGGCGGGCGTGCGCGACATCGTGCGCACGGGCGCGTCCTACCAGCGGCAGCAGGCGGTCGCGGCGGCGCACGACGGCGACCTGACCGCCGTCGTGCGCGCCATGCTCCGGGAGATGCGGGAGGGCTGCCCGCTGCCGCCGGGGTGAGGAGGGTCAGACGATCCGGGCCGCGTCCTCGAAGCTCAGGCGGGGGGCGCGGGGGCGGGTCGTGTCCGCGCCCTCGGCCACGCTGACGTTGATGACGAGGAAGCTCTTCCAGCCGGTGCCGGCGAGGAACTCGGCGTCGATCTCGTCGTAGTTGCCGTGCATCGGGCCGGCCGCGAGGCCGGCGGCGCGCAGGCCGACGATGAAGTAGCCGGCCTGGATCTCGCCGCTCGTGCGCGCGGCCTCCGCCCGCGCGGCGGCGTCGCCCGCGAACATGTCGCGCGCGCCGGGCATGTGCGGCACGAGGACGTCGAGCCGCTCGTGGAAGTCGGTGTCGTAGGCCAGCACGACGGTCACCGGCGCCTTGGCGACGCGCTCCTGGTTGTTCTCCGGCACGCGCTCCACGAGGCGCTGCCGTGCCTCGGGGTCGCGGACGACCAGCAGGCGCAGCGGGCTCGTGTTCATCATGGTCGGACCCCACTTGACGAGGTCGTAGACGGCGGCGAGCTGCTCGTCCGTCACCTCGGCGTCGGCGAAGGTCGTCACGGTCCGCGCCGTGCGGAACAGGCGGTCAGCGGTGGCGTCGTCGATGGCGAGGCCGGGGGCCTCGGTCAGAGTCTCGGTCATGCCGGGGAGAACACCGGGTGCACCGCAAATAATTCACGCTTGAAGTATGACGTCCGCCACAAAGCGGCACCAGACCGCCCCTCCGGGGGCGACCAACTAGGCTGGAGCCCATGGCAGATCCCCTGGTCCTCGGTATCGAGACCTCCTGCGACGAGACCGGCGTCGCCTTGGTGCGCGGCGACGAGCTGCTGGTCGACGCGGTCGCCAGCTCGATGGAGGAGCACGCCCGCTACGGCGGCATCATCCCCGAGGTCGCCAGCAGGGCCCACCTCGAGGCCATGATCCCCACGATCCAGAAGGCGCTCGGCGAGGCCGACGTCGACCTGTCCGAGGTGGACGCGATCGCCGTGACCGCCGGGCCCGGCCTCGTGGGACCGCTGACCATCGGCGCCTCGGCCGCCAAGGCCCTGTCGATCGGGCTGAACAAGCCGCTGTACGGCGTGAACCATGTGATCGGGCACGCGTGCGTGGACCAGCTCGTCGACGGCCCGCTGCCCGAGCGCGCGATGGCGCTCGTCGTGAGCGGCGGCCACAGCTCGCTGCTGCTGGTCCAGGACATCGCGACCGACGTCGTCGAGCTCGGCTCGACCCTCGACGACGCGGCGGGCGAGGCCTTCGACAAGGTCGGCCGCCTGCTCGGCCTGCCCTACCCGGGTGGCCCCCACATCGACCGCCTCGCTCGCGAGGGCGACCCGACCGCCATCCGCTTCCCCCGCGGCCTCACGGCCGCCAAGGACCAGGCCAAGCACGCCTACGACTTCTCGTTCTCCGGCCTCAAGACGGCGGTGGCCCGCTGGGTCGAGGCCCGCACCGACGCCGGCGAGGAGATCCCCGTCAACGACGTCGCGGCGTCCTTCGCCGAGGCCGTCGCCGACGTGCTCACCGCCAAGACGATCGCGGCCTGCCACCGCAACGGCGTCGACACCCTCGTCATCGGCGGCGGGTTCTCCGCCAACAGCCAGCTCCGCGAGATGGCGGCCAAGCGCTGCGCCGAGGCAGGCATCGACCTGCGCATCCCGCCCATCCGCTACTGCACCGACAACGGCGCGATGATCGCGGCCCTCGGTTCGGCCGTGGTGCGCGCCGGTGTCGCGCCGAGCGCGCTCGACATCCCCGTCGACTCGTCCATGCCCCTGACGACCGTCACGGTCTGAACGGCCACCGGGGGCGCGCCGCGCGGCGCGCCCCCGGTCCTCGCCGTCAGTCGACGGCCGGACGCCGCCGCCGGTACCGGGCGAGCAGGATCGCCCCCGTACCCAGGACCAGCAGCGCTAGCGCCACGGTGATCAGCAGGGCGACCTCGGCACCCGTCGCCGCGAGACCACCGGGTCCGTCGGCGGTGCCGGCCGGGTCGTCGGATGAGCCGCCCGTCCCCGGCTTGCCCGGCCCCGGGATCTCGGTCGGCTGCGGGTCCGCCGTCGGCTCGGCGCCGGGATCGGTCGGCTCCGCCGACGGGCTGGTCGACGGCTCGGGCGTCGGCTCGTCGGACGGCTCGGGCGTCGGGTCCGGCGTCGGGTCGGGCGTCGGGTCCGGCCCGCCGGGCTCCTGCGGGCGGAGCTCGTCGACCGTCACCGCCCCGGTCTCCAGCCAGGCCATGCCCTGGTAGTGGATGATCGGCGTCTGCGCCTCGTACGTGGCGACCGCCCAGGCCGGCGTGGCCTCCGGCAGCGTGAAGGACCGCGTGACCACGGGGCCCTGCTCGGTGACGACCTCCGTCGGGACGCCCTCGCTGTGGAACGGGTCCTCGGCGTACCGCTCGGGCCCCTCGCCCACCTCGAGCCAGAAGCCGGGCGAGTACGCCGCGTGGCGGAAGCCCACCTCGTACGCGACGGGCCGCTCCGGGTCCTCCGGGTCCTCGGGCGCGGACAGGTGCGCCCAGAGATCCTGCGTCACCTCGGGCACCGCGTCGGCGCACCGGGCCGGGCCGTCGGTGTTCTCGTACGTGCCGACCAGCGCGTCGTCCGCGAACAGCTCGACGCGCGTCACCCCGGTGAGGTCGTACGTCTCGGCGTTGCTCCCCTCGGGCGCGTAGCCCGTCGCCTCGATCCGGCCGCCGTCGCAGAGGGTGTAGCGCACGAGCGGGTACAGGGCCGTGCCGGAGCGGTTGTCGACGGTCACCTCGAGGCGGTCGGGGTCGTCGGCACGCGGGGTCAGCCCGACCGTGCTGGGCTCGATCGGGTCGGGGGTGAGCTCGGTGGTGAGGCTCGGTCCGTCCGAGCCGTCCGCGAGCCGCACCGTGAGGGTGCCGACCAGCGGCTCTGCCGCCGCCGGCACCCGGGCGCTCTGGTAGGACAGCGTCGGGAGCCACGGGTTGGACGGCAGCTCGTCCACCGTGTCGAGGTAGGTCTCCCCCGTCCGCGCGTTGACGATCGTCGCGCGCACGGTGCCCGCGCCGGAGTAGCTCGCGTCGAGCTCGACCCGAGGCCGCCCGTCCCAGGCCCCGACCGCGTAGCCCCACAGCGAGCTCAGGGTCACGGGCGAGACGCGGAACCGCTCCGACACCTCCGTGCCGGGCCCGCGCAGGGTGACCGTGTGGTCACCTTCGGCGAGGTCACCGGGCAGCGTCACGTACCAGTCCAGGCGGCCGGACGCCGCGGCGGCCCCGGTACGCAGCGGCGTGGCCGAGCCGTCCACCACGACCTCGTGCACGACGTCGCCGGCCAGGCCGGTCGCGGTCACGCGGAGGTCGCCGCCCGCACGGGCCCACTCCGGCCCCACCGTCAGGCGGGGCTCGCCCGGCTCCTGCGGCTCCGCCGTCCCGGCGTCGACGGTGACCAGCGTGCGCAGGCCCGTGTCGCCGAAGGAGACCGCGCCGAGGTAGGCGCCGGGGGCCAAGTCCCGCCACGAGGCCGTGACGACCGGCCGCTCGCCGAGCGTCCCCTCGAGCGTGGCCGGGTCGGTCGTGAACCCGCCCTCGTCCGCCGCCGGGTCGAGCACGAACGACGTGAGCGTGTAGTCGAGGGCCTCGGGCTGCCGGGTACCGCCGGCGTAGAAGTCCACCTCGACGACGTAGGTGCCCGGCGCCGGGGCGGTCACGTCGACCTGCTCGTCGGCCGACCCCGTGGCCGACTGGTCGACCCGCTCCAGCCCGCCGAACTCGCTCTCCCGGAACAGGAACAGGTCCAGGTCGGCGGTGTCGTCGCCCGCGTCGAGGGCGAACCGCGCGTGCACGGCGCCCTCGGGCACGTCGACCGCGTAGCGGTGGGTCGGCCCGCCGACCGTCCCCGTCCCGCCGGTGACCTCACCCCGGGCGAGGCCATCGGCCGTCAGGGGCAGGGTCGCGGTCTCGCCCACGCCGGCGGCGATCCGGACGTCGCCGGTCGTGCCGGTGCCGCTCACCGCCGCCGGCACGTCGAGGGCCACCGAGCGCACGGCCAGCGCGCTGCGCACCGACGGCACGTCCTCGCCGGACCACGTGAGGTAGCCGGAGGTGACGTCGCCCAGGGCGGCGTCCCGCCGGGTGAACGTGATCGCGACGTCCTGCTCCTCGCCGGCCGCGCCGAACACCAGCGTGGCGGGCTCGACCGTCACGTCGACGCCGGGCATCCCGGTCACCGCGGCCGTCCATGTGCCCGCCTGCGCCGCCGTGACGGTGCGCGTGACGGTCTGGGAACCCGCGAGACCGCCGATGCCGACCGAGGGCAGGTTGAGGTCGGACGGGTCCACCGGCGGCACGCCGAGGTCGTCCGCGCCCACGCCCGCGACGTAGGCCTTCCAGTCGTCGAGCCCCGCGAGGTAGAGCAGGCCGGGGCGCAGGTACGCCGCAGGGACGACCTGCCCGTTGCCCTGCGCCGCGGGGTCGGGCGCCGGTGCGCCGTCGCCGTCCACGGTGTCCGCCGCCGAGGTCATCAGCGCCGACTTCACCTCGGCGACGGACGCGGACGGCCGCTCGCCGAGGTAGAGCGCCGCGAGGCCGGCGACGTGCGGGGACGCCATCGAGGTGCCGGACATGAACACGTGCACGCCCGCGGCAGGGGCCGGGTTGGCGCCCGCAGCGAGGACGTTGACGCCGGGGGCGGCGACGTCGGGCTTGATGAGGTCGCCACCGTCGACGGTGACCGGTCCGCGCGACGAGAAGCCCGCCACCTGCGGCACCGGGCGCGTCGCCTCGCCGGTGGTGTTGCCGTCCTCGAGCGTCACGGTCGCGTCGACCGACGCCGCATACTCGGTGAGCGCCGCGAGCGCGGTGCTGTCGACGTGCACGGTGGGCACGCTGTGCGCGTCCAGGTCGAGCGAGCTCGTCTCGGGGTTGACCAGCACCATGCCGATGCCGCCGGCCCGCGCGACCTCGGCAGACTTGGCCACGCGGTCGACGGTGCCGCGCCGGCACAGCACGATCGTCCCGGCCACCTGCTCGGGATCGAGGGTGGAGGGTCCGCACAGCTCGGGCTCGTCGGCCCCCGCGGCGCCGACGGCGGCGGCGTCGACGAACGGCCCGGTGAGCCCGCCCTCCGGGACGGTGACGGAGGCGCCGACGAACGCGTCGCCCGCTCCCGTGCGCACGGTGGCGTCGGACGAGGGGTAGGTCGTCGCGGCGACGGTCGTGATCCACGGGGAGAGGTTGTCGACGGTCGACTCGTCCGGCCCGGAGTTCCCGCCGGCCGCCGCGACGAACACGCCCGCGGCGGCCGCCGCGAGGAACGCCTGGTCGACGACGGAGTAGGTGGTCCCTGGCGAGCTGCCGATCGAGTAGTTGATGACGTCGACACCGTCGGCCACGGCGTCGTCGATCGCGGCGAGCAGGTCCGCCGTCGCGCAGCCGTCGTCGAGGTCGGTCTGCGGGTCGGCGCCCGACCAGCAGGCCTTGTAGACGGCGATGCGGGCGGCCGGGGCGACGCCGGAGACGACGGCGGGCACGGGCGAGGTGACCTCGACCCCGGTGTTGCCTGCGGCCGTGCTCGCGGTGTGCGAGCCGTGGCCGCCGCCGTCACGGGGCGAGAGGTACTCGCCCACCTGCTCGGAGCCGATGTTCGCCGCGCCGAACCCGTCGACGTAGTAGCGGGCGCCGATCACCTTGGTCGTGCAGTCGCCGGCGTCGAACTGGACGCCGGTGACGCACCGGCCCCGGAACGTGCCGCCGTCGGAGCGCTCGTAGGTGATCGTGTCGCCGTCGAGGTACGGCTCGTCGCCGGGCGGGGTCCCGAGGGGCTCGCCGGCGAACGACGGGTTCTCGGGCGCGATGCCGGTGTCGACCACGCCGACGACCACGCCGGCCCCGGCCTCCTCGACGCCGCCGACCGACGCCCAGACGCCGTCGTCCCCGGACAGCCCGAGGTAGTCGGTCGAGGTGGCCATGCCGGGCGTGCCCGCCGCTCCGGACTCGTCGGCGACGTGCACGATCTCGTTCGGCACGACGGCGGACACGCGCGGGTCGGTGAGCAGCGCCGAGGCCTGCTCGGCCGTGAGGTCGGCGGCGAAGCCGTTGGTCGTCACGGTGTAGGAGGCGAGGGGTTCGACGTCGACGTCCTGCGCGACGTCCTGCTGCCTTCCGGCGAGGTAGCTCCGGTAGGCGCGGGCGTCGGGGCCGGACGCCCGCAGCCGGGCGCCGTCGGGCACGGCCGTCGCGCGCAGGCCGCCGATCCCGCCGTCGTAGGTGGCGACGGCGGAGTCGCGCAGCACCACGACGTACCGGCCGTCCTCGAGCCCGGCGCCGGGGCGGCCGGCGCCCGGCGCCTTCTCGTCGGCGAGGGCGACGGCACCGGGAGGCAGGTCGGCCGGGTCGAGGCCGGCCGACGGTGCCGCGGCGCCGGGCACGGCGGAGGACAGGACCAGGACGGCGGGGAGCAGGGCCGCGGTCAGGCGGCTGGTCGGTCGGGAGGCGCCGGGCCCGGCGGACCGGGTCGGCAGTGGTCGTACGCGCACGCGGGACGTCCTTCGGAGAGCTGGGGGCGCGGCCCCGCACTCGGTGCCGCTCGCCTCCGTTGGTACAGACCACCGCATCCGGGACGCAATGCCGCCGGCTGTCCGGAACCCGACGCTGGCAGAGATCGGTCAGCCACGAAACAGCGCTGTCACGCGGGAGTAACCGCGGCCGCGCGTCAGATCCAGCCGCGCCGGGCCGCCTCGGCGCCCGCCCGGAACCGGCTCGTCGCGCCGAGCGTGTCCATCAGCTCGCGCAGCCTGCGCCCGAGCGTCCGCACCGAGATGCCGAGCTCGCGGGCGATCACGTCGTCCTTGACCTCGGCCACCAGCAGGGCCAGCAGCTCCCGCTCCTCGGGCGTGGGGGCCCGGCCGCTGCCCGCCCGGCCGGGCGCGGGCCGGGCCTCCCGCGCACCGTCGGCACGCCACTGCCGCAGCGGTTGCGCCCGCTCCCAGTAGCTCTCGAACATGAGGCACAGCGCCTCCACCAGCGGCGGCGACGCCGTGACGAGCGCCTCGGGGGTCTCCTCCGACAGGTTGAGCGACACCAGGGCCAGGCGCCGGTCGATGATCGCGAGCTTCACCGGCACGGTCGAGGTCACGCGGGCCCGCTCCCCCATCGCGACGTCCTGGCGCACCCGCTCCAGCCGGCCCGGCAGGTCGAACGACGCCGCGCCGTAGACCGACCGCCACACGACGCCCCGGCGGATGGCCAGCCCCTCGAGCGAGTCCGTCGGCGTCACCACGTAGGGCGGCCGGTCGAAGCCGAGGAACTCCTCCTCCACCTCGTGCCCGAGGCGGCCGTACCAGTCCGCGATGTCGGCGTGCCCCGAGAGGAGCCGCGTCAGGGTCGGCGCGTGCGCGTCCCGGCGGGAGTCCTCGAACACGGACGCGAGCTCGGGGATGTGCTCGCGCAGCAGGTTGAGCCGGGTGCCCTGGTCGTCCGTGAGGGCGCGCAGCGCGCTGCGCGGGTCCACCGCCGCGAACCGCGCCGTGCCGTCGACAGGCAGCACCAGCCCCAGGTGCCCGAGGTGGTCGAGCCACGCGTCCGCGACCGGCTCGCCGACCTCCATCGCGGCCGCGAGCTCGGTCGCCGAGGCCGCCCCCACCGAGAGGACGTGGCGGTAGGCGAGCTCCTGCTCGGGTGCCAGCCCGACGACGGCGAGGAGCCCCGACGCAGCGTCCGCCCGACGTGCCATCTCTCGCTCCTGTCCGCGGCGCCCGTGCGCCGGCGGGCGCCAACATTATCAATGTGCATGTACCTGGTGACCCGTCCGCACCCGGTTTCACCCGACCGTCCGCGAGCGCGGCCCCCGCCCGGCGCGCTCCGCGCTCTACGCTGCCACCCGTGCCCGACAGAACGCTCGAGAAGCTGGAGCCGGTCCCCGTCATCGAGACGGCTCACCGCCTGCGCGACCGCATCGGTGCGCGCTTCCCCGACCGCGGCATCCACCGGGTGGCCCAGGAGCTCGCCGCCCTCACCGAGCAGGTGGCCGACACGTCCGCGGACTCCCGCCGGCGCAGCCGCCTGGTCCGCGGCGGGTCGCACGGCCTCATCACCCTCGTCGTGCTGGTGGCGGTGGTCGCGTTCGGGTTCGCCGTCGACTCGGCCTTCACCGAGGCACCCGACAACGGGCTCGACTGGCTCCCGCTCATCGAGAGCGCGGTCAACGACCTCGTGTTCGTCGCCGTCGCCGTCGTGGTGCTGCACTCCCTGCCGCAGCGCGTCCAGCGGTCCGACCTGCTGACCAAGCTCCACCGGCTGCGCTCGCTGGCGCACATCATCGACATGCACCAGCTCACCAAGGAGCCGGAGAGCCTCCGCGACGCGTTCGCGGGCAGCCTCGACGACCACGACGTCGACCTCACGCCCGAGCAGGTCGAGTACTACCTGGAGTACTGCACCGAGCTGCTGTCCATCGTCGGCAAGGCGGCGGCCCTGTGCGCGGAGGAGTCGCAGGACGACATCGTGCTGAACACCGTGTCCACCATCGAGACGCTCACCATGGGCATGTCCCGCAAGGTGTGGCAGAAGATCTCCGTGCTCAACGACGAGCGCGTCGACCCCTGAGGTCAGGCGCCCGTCGCCACCTCGCGCGACGGGTCGTTGGACCACTGCGACCACGACCCCGGGTAGAGCGCGGCGGGCACCCCCGCCACGGCGAGCGCCGCCACCTCGTGCGACGCCGTCACCCCCGAGCCGCAGTACACGCCGACGGCGGGGTCGCCGCCCGCGGGCACGCCGAGGTCGGCGAACCGCCGCCGCAGGTCGGCCGTGGACAGGAACCGCCCGTCGGGCCGCAGGTTCTCGGTGGTCGGCGCGCTGACCGCACCCGGGACGTGCCCGGCCTGCGGGTCGACGGGCTCGACCTCGCCGCGGTACCGCTCGCCCGCACGCGCGTCGAGCAGCACGCCCGCGCCGTCGGCCAGGGCGGCCGCCTCGTCGGCGTCCAGCACGGGCATCCCGCCCGCCCGCACGACGACGTCGCCCGGCTCGGGCGTGACCTCGCCCGGCTCGAGGGCGAGCCCCTGCGCGGTCCACGCCGCGATCCCGCCGTCGAGCAGGCGCACGTCGGCGACGCCGAAGTAGCGCAGCAGCCACCAGGCGCGGGCCGCGGAGGTGCCCCCGACGGAGTCGTAGACGACCACGCGCGAGCCGGCCGAGACGCCCCAGCGGCGCGCGGCCTCCTGGAACGCGGCCGCGGACGGCAGCGGGTGGCGCCCGTGGGCGGGTGAGGCGTGCGCGGCGAGCTCGGTCTCGAGGTCCACGTAGACGGCGCCCGGCAGATGGCCCGCCCGGTACTGCTCGTGCCCGTCGGTCATGCCGAGGGCCCAGCGCACGTCGAGGACGACGGGCCTCCCCTCGGCCGGGTCGATGGCCGGGCCGGCGCCCGCACCGACCTGGAGGTCGGCCGCCAGCGTGGCGACGTCGACCAGCACTCGTTCCCTCACGCGGCGTCCCCCGTCCGGTCGTCCGGACCGCCTGTCGGACCGTCCACCGGGGCGTCCGCCGTCGCGTCCGGGGCGGCCGACAGGTCGAGGCGCATCGTGTACGCGTCCTTGTCCTCGGGCTGGTAGTAGCGCTTGCGGACGCCCAGCACCTCGAACCCGAAGGAGCGGTACATCTCGATGGCGGGCTGGTTGTCGACCCGCACCTCGAGCAGCACCGCGCCGGCCTTGAGCTTGCGCGAGCGCTCGATGAGCGCGGTCATGAGCTGGCGGCCCACGCCGTGCCGCTGGGCCGCGGGGTCGACGCCGATGGTCATGACCTGGGTGACGTCGCCGTCGAACCACAGCCCCGCGTAACCGACGACGGGCTGGTCGCCCGCCCGGTCCAGCCGCTCCGGCTCGGCCACGACGTACCACCGGCCGAGCGCGGCGAGCTCGTCGGCGAGCATGCCGTAGGTCCAGGCGCCGCGACCGAAGAGCTGGCGCTCGAGCTCGAGCACGCGGTCGAAGTCGGCGCTGCGCAGCGGGCGCAGCCGCACCTCCGTGATCACGCGGCACCTCCCTGGACGCTGCCCCCGAGGGCCGGAGCCGTGCGGCTCGGCTCGTGCACGTCCGGACGGCGCAGGTAGAGCGGCTCGGACGGCTGGTCCTCCCCGGCGTCCCGGCGCACGAGCGCGATCCGGCCGAGCACGGTGGCGTCGGGGACCGCGGGGGCGTCGTCGACCACGGGGAGGAACTCGGGGTAGAGCATGGCGCCCTCGCCGATCACGACGGGCTGCTCGTCCGGCTCGCCGGTGAGCTGCGCCTGCGCGACGAACCCCGCCCGGTCGACGCCGGGGCCGTCGAGGCGCTCGACGACCGGCAGCCCGTGCGACCCCTCGTGCGCGACCACGCGGTAGCGCGCCCAGTAGACCTCCTTGCGGCGCGCGTCCGAGGTCGCGAGGATCTCGGTGTCCGGCCGCAGCCCGAGGTCGCTGACCGCCTGCACCGCGAGGGCGTCGAGGCTCGGCACGCCCAGCACCGGGACACCCAGCGACAGCGCGAGCGTGCGCGCCGTGACGAGCCCGACGCGCAGGCCCGTGTACGGGGCCGGGCCGGTACCCGCGACGACGGCCGTCAGGTCGGTCCGCGCGACCCCCGCCTCGTCGAGGACCTCGGTGATCAGGGGTGCGAGCGACTCGGCGTGCCTGCGGCGCTCGTCGGAGGAGCGGGACGCGAGGCGCGTGCCGTCCTCGCCGACGAGGGAGACGGCGACGGCTGCGGAGGTGTCGAGAGCGAGAACGGCCACGCGACCAGGGTATTACGGCGGCGCGACGGCGCCGAGGAGGCGCTCAGCCCCGCAGCACCCCGAGGTCCACGCCGGCCCAGCGCGGCCCGACGGCGCGTACCGTCGCCGTCCGCGTCCCTGCCTCGGGGTCGTCCTCGAGACCGTCCACCGCGCCGGACCCTGCACCGGACCCTGCACCGGACCCGGGGACGGCGCCCCGCGGGCGCTCCAGGTCGATCTCCAGGCGGTCGTCGGCGAGCGCCTCGGCGAGGCCGCGCCCCCACTCCACGACCGTCACGGAGTCCTCGAGCGAGGAGTCGAGGTCCAGCGCGTCGAGCTCGCCCAGGCCGCCGAGACGGTAGGCGTCGACGTGCACGAGCCCCGGACCGCGCGTGCCGTCCTCGCGGGGCAGGGGCGGGTGCTCGCGCGCCACGATGAACGTGGGGGACGCCACCTGGCCGCGCACGTTCAGCGCTGCCCCGAGCCCCTGGGTCAGGGTCGTCTTGCCCGCGCCGAGGTCGCCCGTGAGGATCACGAGGTCCCCGGCACGCAGCAGCCCGGCGAGCGCTGTGCCGAGGGCGCGGGTCGCGTCGGCGTCGGGCAGCTCGAGCGTGACGGCCTCCGACGTCGTGGTGCCCGGTTCACTCACCGGCGGTCTCCCTTCCTGCCGTGCCCACGTAGACACGGGGCACACGGGCCCCGAGACGGGTCACGATCTCGTAGCTGATGGTTCCTGCGGCCTGCGCCCAGTCCTCGGCGTTGGGCGCCCCGGCACGGGTGAGGCCGTCCGACGCGCCGAACAGGGTGACGACGTCGCCCGCCTGCTCGGGGGCGTACGGGCCGAGGTCGATGACGACCTGGTCCATGCAGACCCGCCCGGCGATGCGCAGCACGCGGGCGGTGCCGAGCCCGGCGTCGGGGGCCGCGACGTCGTCCACGCCGCCGCCGACGAGGACGGGGCCGCCCGGGCCGAGCGAGCCGCCCGAGGCGTGGCGCGGGATGCCGTCGCCGTAGCCGAGGGGGATCACGCCGAGCACCGTGTCCTGCGTCGTCGTGTAGGCGTGGCCGTACGAGACGCCGTGCCCCGCCGGCACGCGCTTCACGGTCGCGAGCCGGGCCTCGAGGGTCATGGCGGGCCGGAGCCCGTGGTCGCCGGGCACGGCGAGCTGCGGCACCGGCGAGAGCCCGTAGACGGCGATGCCGGGGCGCACGAGGTCGTAGTGCGCGGCGGGGTTCGTCAGCGTCGCGGCGGAGTTGGCGATGTGCCGCACCTCGATCGGCAGACCCGCCGCCTCGACGGCGCGGACCGCCTCGTCGAACGCATGCGTCTGCATCTTGACCGACGGGTCGTCCGGCTCGTCGGCGAGCGCGTAGTGCGACATGACCCCGACCACCGTCAGCGCGCCCTCGGACTGCAGCGCGGTGGCGCGGTCGAGGACGGCGGGCAGGTCGCCGGGCATGATCCCGTTGCGCCCGAGCCCGGTGTCGACCTTGAGGTGCACGCGGGCGGCCCGGCCGACGGCGCGGGCGGCGTCGGCGAGCTCGTCGAGGGCCCAGGCGCCGGCGACGGCCACGTCGACGTCCTCGCGCACGAGGTCGGCGAACGGGGCGCCGGGCGAGTAGAGCCAGGTGAGCACGCGTGGCCCGGGTCCGACGGCCGCGCGCACGGCGAGCGCCTCCCTGGTCTGGGCCGCGCCGAGCCAGGTCGCCCCGCCCGCGAGCGCGGCGCGGGCGGCGGGGGCGAGCCCGTGCCCGTACGCGTCGGCCTTGACCACACCCATGACCTGCGCGGACCCGGCGGTGGACCGCAGGGCGCGCACGTTGTCGCGGATCGCGTCGAGGTCGACGATCGCGCGGGCGGGGTAGACGGGGGTGGTGCTCATCGGTTCGATTCTCGCACCTGCGCGGGCCACGCGGAGAGTGTGCGGCGGGACTCGAAACGGCGCGGCCGGCCCGACAACGGGTCGGTGAGCTCGAGCGACCGGGCGAGGAGCTGCAGGGGCCTGGCGTGGTCGTCGGGGTCGGTGGCGCGCAGCTCGGGCCAGAAGGGGTCGTGCAGCAGCGGCAGGCCGAGCGAGGCCATGTGCAGGCGGAGCTGGTGGGTCTTGCCGGTGTGCGGCTCGAGCCGGTAGAGACCGAGGCCGGAGGCGTCGTCGGCGGCCACGAGCGTGACGACGGACTCGGCGTTCGGCTCGCCGGGCACCTCCTCGGCGCGGGTCACGCCGCGGCGCTTGACGATGCGGCTGCGGACGGTGCGCGGCTCGCCCGGGGCGAGCGGGACGCCGTCGGGCAGCGTGCCGCCCCGGGGCGCGAGGGGCGCGACGGCCTCGTAGACCTTGCGGACCTCGCGGCGGGCGAACGCCTCCTGGTAGGCGCCGCGGACCTCGCGGCGCACGGTGAGCACGAGGACGCCCGCCGTGCCGCGGTCGAGCCGGTGGGCGGGCGACAGCTCGGGCAGGTCGAGGGCCGTGCGCAGGCGGACCAGCACGGTCTCGCGGACCCAGCGCCCGCGCGGCATGGTGGCGAGGAAGTGGGGCTTGTCGACCACGAGCAGGTCGTCGTCGCGGTGCAGCACCTCGGGCTCGAAGGGGACGTGCTCCTCGTGCTCGGGCGGGTCGCGGTAGAGGTAGAGGAAACCGCGGGGCTCGTACGGCGTGGTGGGGCCCACCGGCTCGCCGTGCCCGGTGACGACCTCACCGAGCGCGACCTTCTCGCGCAGGCGCTCCTCGTCGGCGGCGAAGCGGTGCAGCAGGTAGTCGAGCGCGAACGGGAAGCGGGCGACGGTGGCAGGGTCGTGCGGGAGCACCAGCCGGGTGGGGTTGAGGCCCTCGCGCACCGGCAGCGGCGGGCGGTGCGGCGCGGGGCCGGTGCGGCGGCGGGTGGTCACCCCGCCACGGTAACGCGGCGCGTTCCCCCGGCCGCGTGTCCGGGTGCAGGATGAGCGGGTGACCCTCTACGACATCCCCTTCACGACCATGGACGGCGCCGAGATGACGCTGGCCGAGCACGAGCGCGACGTCGTGCTCGTGGTCAACGTGGCCTCGCGCTGCGGGCTCGCCCCGCAGTACGCGACGCTCGAGGAGCTGCAGAAGCGCTACCAGGACCGCGGCTTCACGGTGCTCGGCTTCCCCAGCAACCAGTTCCTGCAGGAGTACGGCTCGAACGAGAAGATCGCCGAGTTCTGCTCCATGACCTACGGCGTCACCTTCCCGGTGCTCGACCGGGTGCGGCTGAACGGGCGGCACACCCACCCGCTGTACGCCGAGCTGAAGAAGACGGCCGACGACACGGGCCACTCGGGCAAGATCCGCTGGAACTTCGAGAAGTTCCTCGTGCTGCCCGGCGGCGACGTGCGCCGGTACGCACCCAAGACCCTGCCGGACGACCCGGCGATCGTCCGCGAGATCGAGGCGCACCTGCCGCGCTGAGGTCCTGGCCGTCGCCGACCGGGCGGCGGCACCCGGGCCCCGTCACCCGTCGTCCATGGGCGCGAGCGTGAGCCGGATCGACACCGGGGCCACGTCCGCGACGTCGCCCACCCAGCCGACCCACACCCGGGTGAGGCCGAGCTCACGACCCGGCTCGGGATCCTGCTCGACCAGCCGGTGCCGGTGCACCAGCGACCGTGCCGTGTGCTCGCTGAGGGTCAGGACGTCGATGACCAGCACGTCGACCCGGTCGAGGCCGAACGCGAGCCAGTCCTGACCCACCCGGAGGGAGAGCGTGTCGAGTGCCGACAGGCGGGACATCACCGCGCTGAATGCTGTACTTGTCATGCACCCCAGACGCGCGAACCGTCCGGAGGTCACAGCACTTCGCGAGAATGTTGCAGACGACTTTTCCGCGGGCCCGCGGACACGTCGGGCCGTACCACGACGAGGCCGTGCCCCGGCGTCGGCCGGCCCGTACGCTGAGGGCATGGAGACCGACCGGTTCCGGCAGGCCACCGCGGAGGACGCCCGTGCGCTCCTCGACATCGAGCGTGCCGCCGGGATCGCGGCCCTCGGCCACATCTTCCCGCCCGGTCTCTACCCCTTCCCGTCCGACGAGGTGCTGGCGAAGTGGGAGTCGGCGCTGACCGAGCCCGACGTCCGCGTGCTCGTGCTCGACGACGAGGCCCACGAGGGCCGCCTCGCGTGCTTCGTGGCCCACGACCGCAGGCTGCTGCGGCACCTGGCCGTGCACCCCTCCCGCTGGGGCACCGGGCTCGCCCGCGCCGCCATGGACGCGGCCGTCGCGGAGATGACCGACCCCCGCCTGTGGTGCCTGGCGGACAACGACCAGGCCATCGGCTTCTACGAGCACCTCGGCTGGCGCCGCACGGGCCGCACGCAGCAGGCCGAGTACCCGCCGTTCCCCGACGAGGTCGAGATGGTCCTGCCCCGGGGCTGAGCGACCCCTACAGCTCGACCAGGCCCGCCCGGTACCCGAGCACCACGGCCTGCGTCCGGTCGCGGGCGCCCAGCTTCGCGAGCACCGACGCCACGTGCGTGCGCACCGTCTCCACGCCCACCACGAGCGCCGCGGCGATCTCGGCGTTGGTCAGCCCGTCGGCCACCAGTCCCAGCACCTCGCGCTCGCGCGGCGTGAGCGACGGCGCCCCTCGGGCGGCCCGCGGTCGCGTACGCACCAGGTCCCGCAGCGCCTGCGGGTACAGGAGGCTCTGCCCGACGGCGACGGTGCGGACCGCCTGCACCATCTCGTCGGCGCGCGCCCGCTTGAGCAGGAACCCGGAGGCGCCCGCCGTGAGCGCGTCGAGCACGTAGCCGTCGTGCTCGAACGTCGTCACCACGAGCACCCGCGGCGGGTCCGGGAGCCGCAGCACGAGCTCGGTCGCCCGCAGCCCGTCCACGCCCGGCATCCGCACGTCCATGCAGACGACGTCGGGCCGCAGCGCCCGCGCGAGCTCGACCGCCTCGGCCCCGTCGCCGGCCTCGCCGACCACCTCCAGGTCCGGCTCGGCGTCGAGGACGAGGCGCAGACCGCTGCGCACCAGGGGCTCGTCGTCCGCGACGAGCACGCGGACCGGGGCGTCAGGCACGGGGTTCCTCCTTCGGGAGCACGGCAGGCAGGGTCACCCGCAGCGCCCAGCGGCCGTCGTCAGGTCCTGCGCTCACGGTGCCGCCGAAGAGGGCCGCGCGCTCGCGGATCCCGGCCAGCCCCCGCCCGCCCGACGCGCGGCGCCCGCGCCGCCCGGCGACGGGGTTGGCCGCCTCGACGTGCACGGCGTCGGCGTCGTGCCGCACGGCGAGCGTCACGGGGCCGGGGCCGCCGTGGCGG
>NZ_JABEMG010000159.1 GCF_013004695.1 Promicromonospora citrea | reverse complement strand
CGGCATCTCAGCCGTCCGCCTGCTCCAGCGTCACGGCGAACACCTTGAGCCGTGCCTCGTCGGGCAGGGTGAGCGACGCGACCGTCCGCGCGGGGTCGACGGCATAGGCGCGCGCGAAGACGTTCACGGGTGGCGCGTCGCGGCCGCCCCCGGCGCGCAGCCGGTACGGCGCGGCGACCGCGACCTGCTCGCCGGCACCCGCACCCTGCGCCCAGTCGCTGAACGCCAGCGGCACGACCTGGGTGCCGCCGTCGGCGTAGGTGAGCGTCGCGGGCACGTCCACCGCACCGTCCGCCGCGGCCGCCAGCACGTGCAGCCCGTCCGCGCGCAGCGGCGGCAGACCGATCGTCTGGCCGCCCGCCCGCACCGTGTTGTCCACGCCGTCGGCGCCGCTGCCGAACGCGTACACGGTGCCTGCCAGCGGCGCCGGGCCTGCGGACGGCAGGGTCTCGGCGGCGTAGCTCCAGCCCAGGCCGTCGAAGTCGCCGTCGGCGTCGTTCGTCTCCGTGGCGATCGAGTCGTGGTCGAACGGCAGCTCGACGGCGCACACGTCGTCGTCCTGCGTGCAGCCGAGGGCGACCAGGTCGAGGCGTGCCTGCGTGACGGCGCGTCCCGCACCGGGCACCGACACCTCGAACCGCACCGTCCGCGGGCCGGGCGGCGCGTCCGGCGGCAGCGCGACGGTGGGCTCGAGGTCGACCTGCGTCCTGCGGCCCGCGCTCGTGACCTCGAACGGCGTGCGGGTGCGCACCCCGTCGACCGTCGTGGTGAGGATGCCCCGCGCGGTCCCCGGCCGCTGCACCACGGCGCGGACCCGGAAGACGACCTCGTCCGCCCGCCCCGCGACGGCCGTCACGGTCTCCGGGCCGCTCGCCACCACGACCGAGCGCTCGACCGGCGCCGGGCGACCGGGGCGGACGGCACCGGGCCGGCCGAGCGCCGACAGGTCGACCGCCCGTGCCATCGCCGCCAGCCCCGCCTCGCCGGGGTGCAGGTGGTCCCCGCTGTCGTAGGCCGGGAGCATCCGGTGGGGGTCGGCCGGGTCCCGGACCGCGGCGTCGAAGTCCACGACGGCGTCGAGCTCGTCGGTCGTGCGGACCCAGTCGTTGACGGCCTGCCGCGTGGCCTCCTGCTCCGGGCCGTAGCTGCGCCAGCCCGCGAACGGGGTGACGGTGCCACCGAGGACGGTGAGGCCCGCGGCGCGGCAGTCGCGCGCGATCCGCGTGAGCCCGTCGGTGATCTTCGTCGGGTCGAGCTGGTGCGGCTCCTGCTGGATGTCGTTGATACCGAGCAGCACCACGACCGTGCTCACCCCGGCCCGCTGCAGCACGTCCCGCTCGACGCGGTCGGTGGCGCGCACGCCCGCGCCGTCGAGCAGCACCCGGTTGCCGCTGATGCCCGCGTTGACGACCCCGGTGCGGGCATGCACCCCGCCCGCGTCACGCAGCCGCTGCGCGAGCACGTCCGGATAGCGCAGGTTGCGGTCGCGACCCGACCCGACGCCGTCCGTGATCGAGTCGCCCAGCGTCACCACGGCACCACGGCTCGCTCCGGGCTCGACGGCGACCTCGGTCACGTAGTGCCACGACGTCGTCGTCGAGGTGAGCGCGGCCCCGTCGGGACTGCCCGCGTGGTCGGTGCCGTCCGTCGCGTAGTACGACGTGGTCAGGCCCTCCGCGTGATACGTCGCCGGACCGGAGCGCTCGGGCGTGAACGTGGTGACGAACAGGTCGGTACCGGCACCGAGCCGCAGCCCGACCGGGTCGCTCCAGACCTCGGCGCCCGCCGGGACCGTGACGGCCTCCGCGCCGCCGAACGTGACGTCGCGCAGCGTGCCGTCGGCGACCGCCGGGCTGCCCGGCAGCCGCTGCACACCGACCGTGGTGTGCGCGACGACCAGGGGCGCGGTACCGAACGCGTTGGACAGCTTGACGCGCACCCGGTCGCCGCCGGCGCTCGTGCGCACGAGGTTGCGGATGGTGTAGCCGGGGAACCCGTCGGTGGTGGTGCCGCCGTTCGGCGCCGCCGCCCAGGTGGCGACCCAGGTACTGTCCGGGACCCCGCCGGTGTCGCGTGCGGCGCTCGCGGTGGTGACCGCCCCGCCGGGTGGCGCGGCCTGCACCGGGGGAGCGGCCGCGCCGGCGGGGAGGGCGGCGAGGCTCGCGGTGAGCGCGACCGCGAGCACGACTCCCGTGGCGGTGGCCGGCCGGGCGACGCGGGCGAGGCGGGTGGGTCGGGCGACGGGGGCAGGACGGGTGCGTGCTCTCGGGATGCGGGGCACAAGCGCTCCTCGGGGCGATGACATCGTTGTCAGCGTCGAGCGACGTTACGGGTCGGCGGTGCGGGCGTCAACGTCTCGGGCGTCCGACCTCCGCGGCGGGCTCGTGACCGGAGCGCCTGGTGAGCGGCCTCCGCTTGTGGCAGACGGGGCCATTTTCATGCGAAATGTACTAAATGCCGTAAAGCCTGAGTGCATGAGTTTTCACGAAGTGGCGTTCTGCGATTGCCGACCACTGAGGCGATGGCTACTTTCGATGCAGCAGTTCACACCAGACCGGTCGCGGACCAGGTCACGGACTTGGGCCTGCGGCCCGAGCGAGGACCGGCCGTCCGAGCCAGGAGACCGGTCGAGACACGAGTAGGTGACTTGCGTGGCACTACCTCCCCTCACACCCGAGCAGCGTGCGGCAGCACTCGAGAAGGCCGCAGAGGCGCGTCGCGCGCGGGCCGAGATCAAGAACAAGCTCAAGTACTCGCAGGGCTCCCTCAAGGAGGTCATCGAGCAGGGCCGGCAGGACGACGTCGTGGGCAAGCTCAAGGTCGTCTCGCTGCTCGAGTCGCTCCCCGGGGTCGGTAAGGTTAAGGCCAGGGCGATCATGGAAGAGATCGGGATCGCCGAGACCCGCCGCGTCCGAGGCCTCGGACCCCACCAGACGGCGGCGCTCATCGAGAGGTTTGGCTGAGATCAGTACGACACGACCCGCACGGCTGACCGTGCTCGCAGGCCCCACCGCCGTGGGCAAGGGCACGGTCTCCGCCGACGTGCGGGACCGCTATCCGCAGGTCTGGCTCTCCGTGTCGGCGACCACCCGGTCGCCGCGCCCGGGCGAGGTGGACGGAGTGCACTACCTGTTCGTGACGCCGGAGGAGTTCGACCGCATGGTCGAGTCCGGCGAGATGCTCGAGTGGGCCGTCGTGCACGGTCGGAACCGCTACGGGACGCCACGCAGGCCCGTCGAGGAGAAGCTCGCGGCCGGCGTTCCCGTGCTCCTGGAGATCGACCTCCAGGGCGCGCGCCAGGTGCGCGAGGCGGTCGAGACCTCGGGTCTGGACGCCCGGTTCGTCTTCCTCGCCCCGCCCAGCTTCGACGAGCTGGTGCGCCGCCTCGTCGGCCGGGGGACCGAGGACTCGGAGGAGCGTGAGCGCCGGCTCGCCACGGCGCGCGTCGAGCTCGCCGCCGAGAAGGAGTTCGACGTCACGATCGTCAACGACGACGTGCACCGTGCGACCGACGCGCTCGTCGCCTTCATGGGTGTGGGCTCCGCCACGTCCGTCGTCGGCTGAACCGACGACCCGCACGACCGACGACGGAGCAGGTAGACTTGCTCCTCGGACTTCCTCCGACGCACCTCCTCGCGCGGTAGCGTGCGTCCTGGTTCGTCGGAGCGACCGCAGACCACACACCACAGACTTCTGGAGATTCCCATGGCCGGAACCGTCGCCACCCCCGAGGGCATCACCGACCCGCCGATCGACGAGCTGCTCGAGCGCATCGACTCGAAGTACGGTCTCGTGCTGTACGCGTCCAAGCGCGCCCGCCAGATCAACGCCTACTACTCGCAGCTCAACGAGGGCCTGCTGGAGAACGTGGGCCCGCTGGTCGAGACCCGCAACCAGGAGAAGCCGCTCTCCATCGCGATGCGCGAGATCAACCAGGGCCTCCTCACGATCGAGGAGGTCGACCCGGCGGAGGTCCAGGCGCAGGCCGAGGCCGCCGCTGCCGCGCGCGCCGAGCAGGCGCTGCCCGACTTCCCGGCCTGACCGGCCGCTCATGAGGATCCTGCTCGGCGTCACCGGCGGGATCGCCGCGTACAAGGCGGTGCTCCTGCTGCGCCTGCTGCGCGAGCAGGGGCACGCCGTGCGCGTGATCCCGACGCGGTCGGCCCTCGAGTTCGTCGGCGCCCCCACCTTCGAGGCGCTGTCGGGCGAGCCCGTCGGCACCGAGGTGTTCGACGACGTGCCCGGCGTGCAGCACGTCGCGCTCGGCAAGAGCGCCGACCTCGTGGTCGTGGCCCCCGCCACGGCCGACTTCATGGCGCGCGCCGCCGCCGGCCGGGCGGACGACCTGCTGACCACGACGCTGCTCGCCGCGAGCTGCCCCGTGGTGCTCGCCCCGGCGATGCACACCGAGATGTGGGAGCACCCGGCCACGCGGGCGAACGTCGCGACCCTGCGCGAACGGGGCGTGCACGTCATCGAGCCGGCCTCGGGCCGCCTCACCGGCGTCGACACGGGGCCGGGCCGTCTGCCCGAGCCCGAGGACATCGCCCGCGAGGCGCTGTCGCTGGTCGGCGCGTCCGGTCCCGCGGCGCCGGGCCCCGGCACGCCCGCCCCTGTCCGTGACCTCGCCGGGCGCCGCGTCGTCGTATCGGCGGGTGGCACGCGCGAGCCGATCGACCCCGTGCGGTTCATCGGGAACCGGTCGAGCGGCCGCCAGGGCGTCGCGCTCGCGCAGGCCGCCGCGGAGCGGGGCGCCGTCGTGACGTTGGTCGCGGCGAACCTCGCGCAGGACGTCACCGCGCTGGTGGAGCAGGCCGGCGTGTCGTGCTCCGTCGTGCGGGTCGAGTCGACCGCCGAGCTGCGGGAGGCGGTCCGCGCGGCGGGCGCGGACGCCGACGTCGTCGTGATGGCGGCCGCCGTGGCGGACTTCCGCCCGGCGAGCACCCCCGACGCGAAGATCAAGAAGGTGCCGGGGCAGGGCCCCGCGCCGATCGAGCTGGTCGAGAACCCCGACATCCTCGCCGAGCTCGCGCACGACCGGCTGCGCGCGGGGCAGGTCGTCGTCGGCTTCGCGGCCGAGACCGGTGACAAGTCCGGCAGCGTGCTCGACCACGGCCGCGCCAAGGCGCGCCGCAAGGGTGCCGACCTCATCGCGGTCAACGCCGTCGGCGCCGGTCGCGGTTTCGGCACCGACGCGAACGACGTCACCGTCCTGGACGGGTCCGGCGACGTCGTCGGGCAGGCCGCCGGGTCGAAGCGCGAGGTCGCGGACGCGCTCTGGGACGCCGTCGTCAAGCTGCTGCCGTGAGCCCCGTCTCACTCAGCAGAATTCACTGTTCGCTGTGCGAGACCGTAGGCTGATACCCATGAGCGAGCTGCGCCTTTTCACGTCCGAGTCCGTGACCGAGGGGCACCCGGACAAGGTCTGTGATCAGATCAGCGACGCCATCCTCGACGCGCTGCTGGAGCAGGACCCGACCTCCCGGGTGGCCGTCGAGACCATGGTCACCACCGGTCTCGTCCACGTCGCCGGCGAGGTGACGACGGAGGCCTACGTCGAGATCCCGCAGATCGTGCGGGACGTCGTGCGGGGCATCGGCTACACGTCGTCCGCGATCGGGTTCGACGGCGACTCGTGCGGCGTGTCGGTGTCGATCGGCCAGCAGTCGCCGGACATCGCGCAGGGCGTCGACAAGGCGCTGGAGATGCGCGACGACGCCGCCGACCTCGACCCGCTGGACGCCCAGGGCGCCGGCGACCAGGGCCTGATGTTCGGCTACGCGTCGGACGAGACCGACGCGCTCATGCCGGTCGCGGGCTGGCTCGCGCACCGCCTGTCGGAGCGCCTGGCGGCCGTGCGCAAGTCGGGCGAGCTGCAGGGCCTGCGCCCCGACGGCAAGACCCAGGTGACGGTCGGGTACGACGGCGACCGGCCCGTCGCCGTCGACACCGTGGTGCTCTCGACCCAGCACGAGCCCGACGTCGAGCAGCAGAAGCTCCACGTGGCCGTCTCCGAGGTCGTGATCGCCCCCGTGCTGGAGGCGGCGGGGCTGGAGTGGTCCGGCGCGAAGCAGTTCGTGAACCCGACCGGCAAGTTCGTGATCGGCGGCCCGCAGGGCGACGCCGGCCTCACGGGGCGCAAGATCATCGTCGACACCTACGGCGGCATGGCACGGCACGGCGGCGGCGCGTTCTCGGGCAAGGACCCGTCGAAGGTGGACCGCTCGGCGGCGTACGCGATGCGCTGGGTGGCCAAGAACGTGGTCGCGGCGGGGCTCGCGCGCCGGTGCGAGGTGCAGGTGGCGTACGCGATCGGCAAGGCGCACCCGGTGGGCCTCTACGTGGAGACGTTCGGCACCGAGACGGCGCCCGTCGACAAGATCACCGCGGCGATCAACGAGGTGTTCGACCTGCGGCCCGCCGCGATCGTGCGGGACCTGGAGCTGCTGCGCCCGATCTACCGGGCGACGTCGACGTACGGGCACTTCGGGCGCGACCTGCCGTCGTTCACCTGGGAGCGCACCGACCGCGCGGACGACCTGCTCAGCCTGTTCTGAGCCGGGACACCGGCCCAGGTCGGGACCTTCCCGGCAGGGCCGACCTCGCGGCCTCGTGACTACCTCGCCTCGTGACTACCTCGGCGGGGGCGGGGTGTCGGTGGCGCGTGGTGGGATAGGGGCGTGAACGGGGCAGCAGGCCGGGGCGAGACGGCGGGGGCGGTGCAGGAGGACGCGCTGCTCGCGCTGGACGAGGTGGGCGGTGCCCGCCAGGGGGGCGGTTCGGGTCGGGCTGGTTCGGGTCGGGACCCGCTCGACCACGCCGAGACCAACGGCGTCCCGATCGCCGCGACGCTGCCCGTCGCGCGCGTGGCGCTGGACCTGCAGCCCGCCCACCTCGACCAGCCGTACGACTACCTGGTGCCCGCGACGATGGACCAGGACGCGCAGCCCGGCGTGCGGATCAAGGCGCGGTTCGGGCGGCAGGAGGTCGCCGGGTACGTCGTCGAGCGCCGGGAGACCTCCGACCACGACGGTCGGCTCGTGCCCCTGCGCAAGGTGGTCTCCGCCGAGCGCGTGCTCACGCCGCAGGTGCTGCGGGTGTGCCGTGCCGTCGCGGACCGGTACGCGGGCACCCTCTCCGACGTGCTGCGTCTGGCCGTCCCGCCCCGGCACGCGCGCGTCGAGAAGGAGACGGCGGGCAGGCAGACGGCCGAGGGCCCGGACGAGCCGGCCGCGTCCCCCGAGCCGGGCGACGCGCGCCCCGCGGCGAGCCGGGCGGACACCGGCCCGTCCGCCCCCGACTCCTCCGCCTGGGCGCCCTACCGCGGCGGCGAGGCCTACCTGCGCCGCATCCTGGGCGGCGAGGGTCCGCGCGCGGTGTGGTCCGCCCTCCCGGGCGTGGGGGCCGACACCGCCGACCCCATGACCCCGCACTGGGCCGCGGCGATCGCCCAGGCGGTGCGGGCGTGCACCGCCGGCGGGCGCGGCGCTCTCGTCGTCGTGCCGGACGCCCGGGACGCCGAGCGCGTGGTCGCGGCGCTCGACGCCGCGGGCCTGGGGGCCGAGGACGTGGTGCGGCTCCTGGCGGACGACGGGCCCGCCCCCCGCTACCGCGCCTTCCTGCGGGCGCTGCACGGCGACGCCCGCGTGGTGGTCGGCACCCGCGCCACGATGTTCGCGCCCGTCGCCGACCTGGGACTCGTGGTGCTGTGGGGCGACGGCGAGGAGACGCTGGCCGAGCCGCACGCCCCGTACCCGCACGCACGCGACGTGCTCGCGCTGCGCGCCGAGCAGGAGGAGGCCGCGTACCTGCTGGGCTCCCCGGGGCGGACGGCGCAGGCGCAGGCGCTGCTCGCCTCCGGCTGGGCCAGGGAGCTCGCCCCGCCGCGCGACGTGCTGCGGCAGCGCGCCCCACGCGTGCGCGCCCTGACCTCCGTCGAGCTGGCCCGGGACGGCGCCGCGTGAGCCGGGCGTGGCGCACCGCGGTCCTCGAGGGTGCCGGGGCCCTGCTGTGGTGGGACCTCGGGACCGGCCGGCAGGGGGCGGACGTCTGGGACGAGGCGCGTGCGGCAGGGTGGCTGGGCGTCGCCGGCGACGAGCTGCTCGTCCCCGCCCGCCAGGCCGCGCTCGACGCGTGGCGCGCGGCGTGGTGGCCCGCGTCCCGGATCGCCGACCTGCCACCGCTCGACCCCCGCGTGCTCGCCGCGCGCCGGGCCCTGGCGCTGGCCGCCCTCGACGGGGTCACCGACGACGACGAGGCCGTGCCGCGCGTGCTCCGGGAGCTCGCCGGGCTCACGACCCGCCTCGGTGCGCTCGACGGCCGCCTCGGTGAGCAGGTCCGCGAGCTCGCCGCGGACCACGGCGTCGACCTCGAGACGCCCGACCCGTTCCCGGCCGAGGAGCCCGCCGCACCGCGGACGCAGACCGGCGCCGCACCCCGGCAGGAGGAGTACGCGCTCGCGGCGGGCGCGTCCGGGCCGGCCGGCACCGCCCTGCTCGAGGGCGCCGACCCGGTCGACCCCGGGGCGGTGCCGCAGGGCGTCGCCGACCCCCTCGGGGACGTCACGTGGCGCGTGGACCTGGTGCGGGGTGTCGACCTGACCCTCGCGGTGACCGTGCCCGCCGCGCCCGTCGTCGGTGAGCCGCCGCACGTCCCGCTGCGGGCCGTCGCGGGCGACGTGGTGGTCCCGCTGCGCCGCGCCGGCGACGCGTGGTCCGGCACCGTGCCCGCTCCCCCGGAGCTCCTGGCCGCGCGGCCCCGGTACCGGCTCGAGGTGCCCGGACTGACGCCCGTGCCCGACGTCGACCCGCACCGGCTCGTCGAGATCGCGCGGGAGGTGGGCCCATGACGCTCCACGACGTCAACGCCCTCGGCGCGCAGATGGGGCAGGCCTACGAGCGGGGCGGTCACGCCGCCGCCGAGCCGTACGCCGCGCGGCTGCTGACCGTCGTGGGCCGGTGGTGGCTGGGCACGCACCCCGACGCGCTCTACCTGCGCGCCCGGGTGCGGCACGTGCTGGCGCAGGCCGCGGCCGACCGCGGCGACCACGCCG
>NZ_JABEMG010000158.1 GCF_013004695.1 Promicromonospora citrea | reverse complement strand
CCGCCACCGCGACGACGCCGGCGGCGAGCGGTGGCACGGCCGCCAGGCCCGCCGTCGCCACGACCGACGACGCCAGCGCGGCCCCGACCGCGATGCCGCCGTTGAACAGCACCGGGATGAGGGCACCGGCGAACGCGCGCCGCTCGGGACCCGCCAGGCGCAGGATCAGCGTCTGCGCGAACGGCGGCATCCCGCCGGAGACCACACCCCACGCCGCGACGACCACCACGCCGAGCAGGGGTGCGGCGTCGGCCACGGCAAGACCCGCGAGAGCGGCCGCCGTCGCGGCGACGCTCACGACGAGCGCGCGCTCGCTGTGCTCGCCCACGCGTCCCGCGAGCGCGACCCCCGCGGCCGACGCGAGCCCGAACACCAGCAGCAGCGTGCTGATCCCCCCGGGGAGCAGCTGCGCGGGCGTCTCCGCCAGGCGGGTCACGTAGGTGTACGCGCCGTAGTGCCCGACCAGGACGAGCGCCACCAGTCCGGTCACCATCAGGAGACGCGTCGCCCGCGGCAGCGCCCCCGGGGTCGTGCCGGCTCCGGGCGCACCGCCCGCCGCGGCCACCGCCCGCGGCACCACCGCACGGACCGCGACGGCGCCGAGGAGGCTCAGCACGGCCAGGGCCCCGAAGGCGGTGCGCCAGCCGGCGACGTCGGCCACGAGGCGGGCCAGCGGGGTGCCGACCACCATGCCGAGCGTGGCGCCGCCGAGGACGACGGCGACCGCGCGGCCCAGCAGCCGGTCGGGAACGAGGTCGGCGACGTACGCGTTCGTGGTGGCCCACAGCAGACCGACGGCGGCCGCACCGAGCAGCCGCGCGCCGACCGCGAGGGCGTAGACGGGTGCGAGCGCCGTCAACGCCGACGAGAGCGCGAGCACGGCGAGCCCGCCCGCGATCACGGCGCGCCGCTCCCACCGGCGGGTGAGCCGCACGAGCGGGAAGCTCAGCACCACCACGACGGCCGCCCACACCGAGACGAGCAGGCCGGTGCTCGACTCGGCGACGCCGAGGCCGGCGCTCATCGGGCCGAGCACCGCCGTCGGCAGCATCTCGGCGGTGACCATGAGCAGAGTGCCCGAGCCGAGGACCAGCAGGGACGGCCACGGCAGGCCGTCAGGGCGAACGTCGCGCGGGGCGGGGGCGAGGCGTGAGGTCTCCATGCCCGCCACGCTAGAGTTTGACACTGATGTCAAGGTCAAGCGATCGATCCGAAGGCGATCGATGAAGATCGGTGAGCTCGCCGCCCGTACGGGAGTGTCCCCCCGTCTCATCCGCTACTACGAGCAGCAGGGCCTGCTCGTGGCCGACCGCGCCGCCAACGGGTACCGGGCCTACACGGAGCAGCACGTCGAACGGGTCGACCGCGTGGCGGGGCTGGTCCAGGCGGGGATCCCGACCCGGCTGGTCAAGGTGCTGCTCGACGCCGAGGACGCCGCGGAGCGCAAGGACCCGACCTGCCCTCGCGAGGTCGCCGCCCAGCTCGCGGAGGAGCTCGTGGGCGTCCAGGCCCGGATCGACTGCCTGACCAGGAGCCGGGACACCATCCGCGACTTCCTGATGGCCACGCAGCACGAGATCCTCCTCCGAGACACCCCCGCCCCACCCACCCCCCTGCCGAGGTAGACACGTGGCGAGGTAGTCACGTGGCGAGGTAGACATGCAGCGAGGTAGTCACCCGGCGCGCGCTGAGTGACTACCTCGCCACGTGTCTACCTCGCCACGTGTCTACCTCGCCGAGTGACTACCTCGGCGGGCCGGGTTATTCGACGCCTAGCAGGACCTCGACCGCGCGGCTCAGGAACGCGTCCACCGACGCCTCGTCGTAGGCGTTCGCCCCGCGGGCCCGCCCGAACGTCGCCGAGCGGATGTCGCCTGCCGTCAGCGGCTCCTGACGGTCGAAGTAGCCGACGAGCCGGTCGCACAGGTCGTCGACGTCGTCCTTGTCGTAGCCCTGCGCCCCTCGGTCGGCCGGCGCGAACTTCTCGCCGTCCGGCCGGCCCAGGCGCGGGTACAGCGACCGCGCGCGCTCGGCGAGCGCGTTCATCCATGCCTGCTGACCGTGCGCCGACGCGTACTCGGCGCGCTGGCGCGCTATGAACGCCGCCTCGAGGCGGTCGAGCGCTGCGTCCACCTCGTGCGTGTTGTAGCCGCCCCGCGTGAGGTCGAACGTGGACGCCTGGATGTCCGCGCTCGTCAGCCTCTCCGCGGTCCGTCCCTCGTAGGCCTGCCGGGCGTGCTCGAAGAACTCGTCGACCTCGTCCTTGTCGTACCCGGTGCGGAACTTGGGAACGGTGTTGAACATCCCACTCACTCGTCGTCCTCCTCAGCCGCAAGCTGCCCGCAGGCGCCGTCGATGTCGCTCCCGCGGGTATCACGGATCGTGGTCGGAATGCCGTGACCGCGCAATCGTGCCACAAACTCGTCCTCGACCTCGCGGTCGCTCGCGGTCCAGATCGACCCGGGCGTCGGGTTGAGCGGGATGGGGTTCACGTGGACCCAGCCCTTGCCGCGCGCGTTGAGCTTCTCGCCCAGGAGGTCGGCGCGCCAGGCGTGGTCGTTCATGTCCTTGATGAGCGCGTACTCGATGGACACCCGCCGGCCGGTGACCTCGAAGTAGTTCCGCGCGGCGTCGAGGGCCTCGTCGACGCTCCAGCGCGTGTTGATCGGCACGAGCTCGGAGCGCAGGTCGTCGTCCGGCGCGTGCAGCGACAGGGCGAGCGTCACGGGGATGCCCTCCTTGGTCAGCTTCTGCATCGCGGGGACGAGGCCCACCGTGGAGACGGTGATGTTGCGGGCGGACATGCCGAATCCGTCGGGCTGCGGCGCCACCAGCGCACGCACGGTCTCGATGACCGCCTTGTAGTTCGCGAGCGGCTCACCCATCCCCATGAACACGAGGTTGTTGAGCCGGGCCGGCCCGCCGGGGATCTCGCCGTCGGCCAGGCTGCGGAACGCCGCGCGGACCTGCTCGAGGATCTCCGCCGTCGACAGGTTGCGCGTGAGCCCGAGCTGGCCGGTGGCACAGAACGGGCAGGCCATGCCGCAGCCGGCCTGGCTGGACACGCACAGCGTGGTGCGCTGCGGGTAGCGCATGAGCACCGACTCGACCTTGGCGTCGTCGAACAGGTGCCACAGCGTCTTGACCGTGGTGCCGCCGTCGGCCTTGAGCGTGCGTGTGGGACGGATCAGCGACGGGAACATGGTCGACGCCAGGTCGTCCCGCGTGCGGGCAGGCAGGTCGGTCATGCGTGTCGCGTCGCTCGTGTAGTGCGTGAAGTAGTGCGTCGCGAGCTGCTTGGCGCGGAACGCCGGCTCGCCCGCCTCGACGACCGAGGCGACCCGCTCGGCGGGCGTCAGGTCGGCGAAGTGGCGCGGCGGCTTGCCGCGGCGGCGCGGGGCCATCTGCAGCGGGATGGCCGGGGTCTCGTCCGAGGGACGGACGACAGGCTGGGCGAGGGGAGTTTTCATCAGGCGACCACCGAGAGCACGAGATAGACGAAGGGGGCTGTGATGACCAGCGAGTCGAGGCGGTCCAGCACGCCCCCGTGCCCCGGGAGCAATGAGCCCATGTCCTTCAATTCTAGGTCACGCTTGAGGAGCGACTCCGCGAGATCGCCGATCGTCGCCGTGACGGCCGTCATGACGCCGAGCGCGACGCCGATCAGCGGGCTCGCCCCCAGACCGTAGACGGCTCCGACCACGCCCACCGCCGTGGCCAGCACGATCGAGCCGGCGAGGCCCTCCCAGGACTTCTTCGGGCTCACGGTCGGCGCCATGGGATGCCTGCCGAGCAGGACGCCCGCGACGTAGCCGCCCGTGTCGTTGGCGACCGCCATGAGGATGAAGAGCACCACGCGGATCTCGCCGTCGTGCTGCGCGAGCATGAGCACGACGAAGCCCGCGAGGAACGGAAGGTACGCGGCGGCGAAGACGGCGGCGGCCGAGTCGCGGACGGCGGCGAGGCCGGACCCGTCGAGCGCCCGCCACACCACCGTCGCGGCGACCGTCAGCACGAATCCGACGAACAGCGCCTCGGGACCGCCGCGGTAGGCCGAGACGATCATGCCGGCGGCCCC
Source organism: Promicromonospora citrea (assembly GCF_013004695.1). Classification (GTDB taxonomy): domain Bacteria; phylum Actinomycetota; class Actinomycetes; order Actinomycetales; family Cellulomonadaceae; genus Promicromonospora; species Promicromonospora citrea. The sequence goes on along the minus strand of NZ_JABEMG010000158.1, from coordinate 5,019 downwards.
GACGAACAGGGGCACCATCGGCAGGTGGAGCGCGCGGCGCGCGAACGCCTGGCGCAGCTCCCAGAGACCGGCCCAGAGCAGGCCGATCACGAGGAGCACGAACGGCTCGGGCCGCCAGTACAGCGAGGCGGCGACGACGCCGAGGAGGCCGACGCCGACGAGGATCGCAGCGGGCAGGTTACGGCCCGCCCGCGACTTCCGGGGGGCCGGTGCGGCCGGTGCGGGCTCAGGGTCTGCGGTCACGGCGGTCTGCGCGTCGTCTCGCTCTGTTCTCTGTGGGGGCGGTGCGGGCATCAGACCTCGAGCAGCTCGCTCTCCTTGCCTGCGAGCAGCTGGTCGATCTGGTCGACGTGGCTCTTGGTGAGCTTGTCCAGCTCCTTCTCCGCGCGCACGACCTCGTCCTCGCCGGCCTCGCCGTCCTTGACGATGCGGTCGAGCTCCTCCTTGGCCTTGCGGCGGATGTTGCGCACCGAGACGCGCGACTCCTCCGCCTTGGCCTTGGCGAGCTTGACGTAGTCGCGGCGGCGCTCCTCCGTGAGCGAGGGCAGCACCACGCGCACGACGTTGCCGTCGGTCGCCGGGTTCACGCCCAGGTCGGAGTCGCGCAGCGCCTTCTCGACGGCGGGCAGCGAGCCCTTGTCGAACGGGGCGATCATGACGGTACGGGCGTCCGGGATGTTGAACGACGCGAGCTGCTGCAGCGGCGTCGCGGCACCGTAGTAGTCGACCATGATCTTGCTGAACATCCCGGCGTTGGCGCGCCCGGTGCGGATGCCCGCGAAGTCCTCCTTGGCGACCTCGATCGCCTTCTCCATCTTGTCCTCGGCCTCGAGGAGGGTGTCGTCGATCACCACTGCTCCTTCATTCGTCTACGGGTGGTGCCGGGGCCACTCTACGGACACTTCGCCCCGGTCACCGAAAGGTTCGTGCGGTTCAGCGGGCCGTGATCAGCGTGCCGATCGGCTCCCCGGCCAGCGCACGGGTCACGTTGCCCTCGCCCTCCATGCCGAACACGCGCATCTGCACGTCGTTGTCGCGGCACATGGCCAGCGCCGTGTCGTCCATGACACCGAGCCGGTTCACGAGCGCGTCGGTGTAGGTGAGGTGGTCGAGCTTCGTGGCGTCCGGGTTGCGGCGCGGGTCGGAGTCGTAGACGCCGTCGACGCCGTTCTTGCCCATGACCACCTGCTCGCAGTGCGTCTCGAGCGCGCGCTGCACCGAGACGGTGTCGGTCGAGAAGTACGGCATGCCCGCCCCCGCACCGAAGATGACCACGCGCCCCTTCTCGAGGTGCCGGATCGCCCGCAGCGGGATGTACGGCTCGGCGACCTGGCCCATCGTGATGGCGGTCTGGACGCGCGTCTTGACGCCCGCCTGCTCCAGGAAGTCCTGCAGGGCCAGGCAGTTCATCACGGTGCCGAGCATGCCCATGTAGTCGGCGCGGGCGCGGTCCATGCCCGCGACGCTCAGCTCGGCCCCCCGGAAGAAGTTGCCGCCGCCGACCACGATGGCGACCTGCACGCCGTCGCGCACGGCGACGCCGATCTCCCTCGCGATACGCCGCACGACGTCGGCGTCCAGCCCCACGCTGCCACCGCCGAACGCCTCGCCCGACAGCTTGAGCAGGACGCGCCGGGCAGGCTTGCCGTCCGCGTCCACCGCCATGGTCTGGGTCGCCTCGTCACTCACTGGTCCGTCACCCTTCGGTCGTCACTACCGGGACTGGCCCCTGGTCGGAATACTGCCCGACCGGCGGGCAGCCCACCTCCGCGGGGTGCGCAGGCGGCCGATCGGGCCTCGAGATCCCTGGTGCGGCGTGGAACGGGAGCTCCACGTCCCACCGAAGATATCGAAGCCTCGCCGGCTCCCGAGCGGGTCCCGGCGGCCGGGCCGCCCGGATGGACGGCCCGCGTACAGGTCGGCCCGGCCCGCGCCGAAGCGCGGACCGGGCCGACCGGGATGCGTCAGGAACCGACGCGGAAGCGCACGAAGGAGGTCAGCGAGCCGTTCACGGAGGCGACGTGCTTGCCCACCGTGACCTTGGGGTCCTTGGCCAGCGGCTGGTCGACCAGCACGACGTCCTTGAAGAAGCCGTTCAGGCGGCCCTCGACGATCTTGGGCAGCGCGGCCTCCGGCTTGCCCTCGTTCTTCGAGGTCTCCAGCGCGATCTCGCGCTCCTTCTCGACGACCTCGGCCGGCACGTCCTCACGCGTGAGGTACTTCGGCGCCATCGCGGCGATGTGCTGCGCGACGTCCTTGGCCACGGCGGCACCCGCCTCGTCGGTGACGACGACGACGCCGATCGACGGCGGCAGGTCCTTGGCCGTGCGGTGCAGGTAGGTCGTGACCTTCGGGCCCTCGACGCGCGCGACCCGGCGCAGCGCGAGCTTCTCGCCCAGCGTGGCGCCCTGCGCGGCGATGAGCTCCGCGACGGTGCCCTCGGCCGACGGCGCGGCGGCGGCGGAGACCTCGTCGGTCGCGCCGGCGGCGGCAGCGGCCTCGAGGACGGCGTCGGCCAGCGCGATGAACTTCTCGTTCTTGACGACGAAGTCGGTCTCGGCGTTCAGCTCGATCATGGTGGCCGCCTGGCCGTCCGCGGTGTCCTCGACCTTGACGGCCACGAGGCCCTCGGAGGTGGCGTTGCCCTCGCGCTTGGCGGCGCGGGCGAGGCCCTTGGTGCGGATGATCTCGATGGCCTTGTCGGCGTTGCCGTCGGCCTCGTCGAGCGCCTTCTTGACGTCGAGCATGCCGGCGCCGGTGCGCTCGCGCAGCGCCTTGATGTCAGCGGCGGTGTAGTTCGCCATGGTGTGTGGTCCTCCGTGCAGTCGTGATGTTCGTGGGAGGTCGTGCGACCTTCAGGAGCGGGCGTCGGCCGGGTCCCACGACGGGACCCGGCCGACGCGGCGCGTCACTTCTCGGTCTCGGCCTCGGCAGGCGCGGCGTCGGCAGCCGGAGCGGCCTCGGCGCTCGGGGCGACGGCCTCGGCGGCCGGAGCAGCCTCGGTCGCCTCTGCGGCCTCGGCGGCCGGAGCAGCGTCAGCGGCCGGAGCGGCCTCGGCCTCGGAGCCGGCCAGGAGCTCGCGCTCCCACTCGGCCAGCGGCTCGGCGGCGGTCTCCGCCTCGGCGCCGGTCTTGCCGCCACCCGAGTGGCGCTGCATGAGGCCCTCGGCCGCGGCGTCCGCGATCACGCGGGTGAGCAGCGTGACGGAGCGGATCGCGTCGTCGTTGCCCGGGATCGCGTAGTCGACCATGTCGGGGTCGCAGTTGGTGTCGAGGATCGCCACGACGGGGATGCCCAGCTTGCGGGCCTCGTCCACGGCGAGGTGCTCCTTGTTGGTGTCGACGATCCACACGGCCGAGGGGACCTTGGCCATGTCGCGGATGCCGCCGAGGGTGCGCGAGAGCTTGTCCTTCTCGCGGCGGAGCACCAGGAGCTCCTTCTTCGTGAGGCCGGAGGCGGCCACGTCGTCGAAGTCGATCTCCTCGAGCTCCTTGAGGCGCTGGAGGCGCTTGTGCACGGTGGAGAAGTTGGTGAGCATGCCGCCGAGCCAGCGGTGGTTCACGTACGGCATGCCGACGCGGGCGGCCTGCTCGGCCACCGGCTCCTGGGCCTGCTTCTTGGTGCCGACGAACAGGATCGAGCCGCCGTGGGCGACCGTCTCCTTGACGAAGTCGTAGGCGCTGTCGATGAAGTGCAGCGACTGCTGCAGGTCGACGATGTAGATGCCGTTGCGCTCGGTGAAGATGAAGCGCTTCATCTTCGGGTTCCAACGGCGGGTCTGGTGTCCGAAGTGGACACCGCTCTCGAGGAGCTGGCGCATGGACACGACGGCCATGACACGTCCTTTCGGCGCGGACCGGGATCGCCCCAGATGTTCCGCACGCATTTCAGGCGGCCCGGAACATGCCCTGGGCCGCGGTCGGGTTGGATCGGCACCACTGCTGCTCGGTGCCCCTGGCGTCACGTCGTGCCCGACGCCGACCCTGGGGGCCGGACCGCTGCCGGACGCGACTCGGTGTGACGCGCGGTGTCGACCGGCGCTCCCCCGCCTGCCGCCCCGGGCCGAGACCCTGGGACTGCCGGACGGACGTGCATGCCGGTCGCGGGTGGAAGTCTACCCGACCCGCCCTCGCACCGAGGACTCCGGCGGGTGGTGCGCGACTGTGACGTCGCCCGCGCTACCGGGGCGGACGCCCCGTCCGCCGGGAGCGGGTTCGAGCGTGACCACAGGGGCTCTTTCGAGGCACCTGTCCACAGGCTCGTCGCTCGCGCCGGCACGGCGGGAGCGGTGCACGTGATGCTCGGGACATGACGACAGACACCCCGACGGTGGGCCAGGCGGACGGGCCCGGGCGACGCTCCTGCGTGCCGGGCGAGAGGGCGCGCCCGGTGCGTCCTGATCGTCACGCCGTACGCCGTCGGATCGCCCGGGTGGTGGTCACGGCGCTGCTGGTCGGAGGGTGGGCGCCGGGGCCCGCCGCGGCGGTGCGGTCCGGGCCCGACGTCGCGGTGCGGCGTGACGCGGCCTCGACGGCGGAGCGGGTGTGGCCGAGCTCGGGCGGCACCGGGGGCGGAGCGCGCGACGAGGACCGGCCGAGCCGGTCGACGTCGTCCGGGGTGGTGGGCGACGGTGGTGGGGCGCCGCAGGGCACCGGACCTGGTTCCGGCCTCGGCTACGTGGCCCCTGTCGCGGGCATCGACCCGCCCCTCGGCGTCGAGCGAGGCTTCGACCCGCCGGAGCACGAGTGGGGCCCTGGTCACCGCGGGGTCGACCTGACCGCCGCCGTCGGCGCGGGCGTCATGGCCCCCGGACCCGGCGTCGTCTCGTTCGCCGGGCGGGTCGCCGGGCGCGGGGTCGTCGTGGTCACCCACCCGGACGGCCTGCGTTCGAGCCTCGAGCCGGTGACCGCCGGCGTGCCGGCCGGGACGGCCGTCGTCGCCGGGACCGTGGTCGGCACCGTCGAGGGCGCCGGGGTGGCCGGTCGGCCCGCCGCGCTGCGGGCCACTGCGCCCCGCGTT
>NZ_JABEMG010000157.1 GCF_013004695.1 Promicromonospora citrea | reverse complement strand
GTGACGACGCGCCGGACGGTGCGGCCGAGCAGCGCGGGCAGACCGGGCGGCAGGTCGATGTCCTCCCGCACGTCGAGGCCTGCCCGGCGGTGGGCCGCGACGACATCGCCGAGCGCGGGGGCGAGCGCGAGGGGCGCGTCGTCGTCGGTGCCGTCGCTGCCGGCCGGGTCGCCGCCGGCCGGGTCGCCGCCGGTGCCGGACCGGAGCACCGCGAGGAGCTGGTCGAGCTCGTCGAGCGCCGAGCGCGCGGTGTCCTCGATGGCGGCGAGGGCGCCGGCGGCGGCCTCCGGGTCGGTCGCGACGACACGCCGTCCGGCCACCGCCTGCACGCTGACGACGGTGAGCGCGTGGCCGATACCGTCGTGCAGCTCGCGGGCCAGCCGCGTGTGCTCGGCCTCGCGGCGGGCGCGGGCCAGTGCGGTCTCCATCCGGTCGTGGGGCGTCGGGCCGAGCACCCGGCCCGCGAGGGCCGACGCCGCGGCGCCGAGCGGCCAGGTCGCGCCGAGCGCGAGCAGCCCGCCGACGACGCACGCCGCCACCCGGGCGGCCGCCTCGCCCCCGCTCCCCGGGAGCGGGACCGTCGACCCCACCGAACGGCCCGTGACGGCCTCCGCGCCGATCACCACCGCAGCGGGAACCAGGGCGAACAGGGCGAACGCGACGACCAGACCCACCGCGAGGTGCAGCACGACCCAGCCCGCCGTCCTGACCCGGTGCGCGAGCCGGGGGCGGGCGGGGCTGACCAGCTCGTCGTCGGTGCCGAGCAGCGCCCGGGCCGCGGTGACCTCCAGCTCCCGGGCTCCGGGCACGAGCCCGAGGGCGACGGCCGCCGCGACGGTGACGGCGGCCACGACCGGCGCAGGCACGGTACCGGCCGTGGTGCCCGCCGTGTCCGTCAGGACGCCGAGGAGGCCGAGGACGAGCAGCGCCAGCGCCAGCCCGATCGCCGCGCCCAGCATGTGCCAGGCGAACCACCGGACGACCTGCCGCCCCAGCCGCCGCGTCGTCGCCATGACGTCATCCTCTCCGGTCGGCCACCGGGCTCGCCAGGCCGGGCACACGCGCCGCCTGCTCGGCGGGCTCTGCCCGGTTCTCGCGGGCCCGGTCCACGGGGGTCCGGTGGGCGACGTACCCCCAGACCGCGAGCGCCAGGGCCGGGCCCCAGTACCAGCAGGGGAAGACGATCGCGCCCAGGACCGCCTGGCCGAGCGTCTGGTCGCTGAACATGACGAGCATCGGCACGGTGGAGAAGATCAGCGTGGCGGCGACGAGCCCGCCCGGCACGGCGGCCGCGGCGACGGGGACGCGGCGCCCCGCGAGCCCGGGCATCCACCGCGGGAACACCTCGCCCCAGGGCCGGATCAGCCCGAGCGTGAGCACGACGCCGAGCCAGGCGCCGCTGGACAGCGTGAGCCCCCAGACGCGGGCCGACAGGTCGATGTCGAACCCGAGCTGCGGCCACGGCGTGAGCCAGGTGAGGCGGACCAGGGCGTACGGGAGCGGCCCGGTGGCCGCGACGATCGTGATCGCGGTGCGGTGCCGCAGCACCCACGCGGTGGCCCGTTCCGCAGCGGCGGTGCCGGACAGCGCCTGGGCGCCGACCGCGGCCCACAGGGCGCCGGTGACGAGCAGGAGGAGCGAGAGGATCAGCCCGGCACCGTGCTCGGCGAGGCCGGCGCCGAGCATGCGGACGACGCCCGCGACGGCGTCGCGGAGCAGGAACCCGCCGCCGAGCAGCAGCGCGAGCCCGGGCACGCCGACGGTCCAGCGCGCGACGCGGTACCGCCGCACCACCTGGACCAGCAGCACGACGACGGCGGCGGGCATCGCCATGGCGACGAGGTAGCCCACCGTGGAGAGGGGGCCGGTGCCCTGCAGCACGAAGCCCAGCACGGCGACCTGGAGCGCCGCTGTGACCGTGCGCCCCCGCGTGCCGAGCGCGCCCGCGAGCGCCGCGATGCCCGCGGCCACGCCGGTCAGCCCGGCCAGGACGTGCACGACGGTGGCGGCGTCGGCCCCGGCGAGCTGGGCCAGCAGCGCGGCCCCGGGGACGGCGTAGGCGGTGGGCCGGAGCCCGGCCAGCCAGGACAGGCCGAGCAGCGCGGTGGCGCCGCTCGCGACGGTGGCGCCGAGGAGCGTGGCGCGGACGAGGCGTGACATCAGGGGTTCCTCCGGTCGGTGAGTGGTGGGACGTGCTCCCACCGTCCCGCCGGCGGCCCGTGCACCCCTCCCCCGGTCGGGGGATATCCGCTGGTGGGCGGGGGATCCCTGTGGTTACCGTCCGGGCCATGACCGCGACGCCGTCCACCGCCCCGTTCGAGGACCAGCTCGCCGAGGGTTCGGCGGTCCCCACGGACGGCTGGGACTTCTCCTGGTTCACCGGCCGGGCCACCGAGGAGCGGCCCGGCTGGGGCTACGTGCGCCTGTGCGGCGAGCGCCTGGGGTCCGCGCGGGCCGCGCTCGACGTCGACACCGGCGGCGGCGAGGTGTTCGCCGAGGCGCTCGGCCGCGCGGGCCGTGTCCCCGCCGTCGTCCGGGCCTCCGAGCGCTGGGCCCCCAACCACCGGCTGGCCGCGACGGCTCTCGCCCCCTTCGGCGGCTCCGTCGCCCTGGTGGACGCCGACGCCGTGCGCCTCCCGTTCGACGACGCCACCTTCGACCTGGTCACGAGCAGGCATCCCGTCGCGTTCCCCTACCCGGAGGCCGCGCGCGTGCTCGCCCCGGGCGGGACGCTGCTCGTGCAGGAGGTGGGGGCCGGTTCGAACCGCGCCCTGTACGAGTTCCTGATGGGTCCGCAGGAGAATCGCGACGCCGCGTACGTCGACGAGCTCTCGGCCCGCGTGACGGCGGCGGGCCTGCAGGTGGTCGGGCTGCGGGACGCGCTGACGCGGGTCGAGTTCCTCGACCTGGCCTCCGTGGTGCACTTCCTGCGCAAGGTCCTGTGGACCGTGCCCGACTTCACCGTCGAGCGCTACCGTGACCGGCTCCGCGCGCTGTACGACCACATCGCGGAGCACGGCTCGTTCGTCTGCCACAGCCGCCGCACCCTCGTGGAGGCACGGCGGGTCTGACCGGGTGCCGGCCCGGCCTCAGTGGTGGGGCGCCGGCCTGCCGTTGACGCCCTCACGGCTCGGGGGCACCTCGACGCGCTGCGCGGTGAGGTCGCGCGGCGTCAGGGTGAAGCCCTGCCAGTGCATCTCCATGGGGCTCTGGTCCTCGTCGCGCGCCACGTGGTGGAAGCCGACGGCGACCCAGGTGACGACGTCGGACAGCGGGGCACGATCGCGCACGAAGTCGAGCACGCCCGCGCCGCACGCGCCCTCCTTGTTCGACGTGGCGAAGAGCTGGCAGTCGTCGGCCTCGCTGAAGGCGATCGTGTAGCCGTCGTCGACGCCCTCGCCGCCGTCAGGGTGCTTGTGGTCCTGCGTGAGCTGGAACGGCGTCGTCGCCCCCAGCTCCACCTGGTAGGAGATCGGGTGCCCGTCCTCGTTGAGCACCTCGGGGCTGACCACGCGCCACCACCGACGGTCCGCCGCCCGCGCGGTGCCCTCGTGCGTGACCCGGGTGAGCCCGCCCTCGACGAGGGGTGACCGGGGACCGATCTCGCCGGTGGGCGCGGCGTCGTACTGCTCGACCGCCTGGCCGCCCGGCCCGCCGAGGGCCCAGTGGACGCGCCACACCGCGTTGTGCGAGTGGCTCGTGGCGTAGTCGCTGTCCCCCGGGCCGACGGGCCAGCCGTACGCGGGGTCGTCCCCGTAGTCCTCGGGCGACAGGTCGCCGGTCGCCCCGAGGTCGGAGCGGATGGTGCCGTCGCTGCCGAAGGTGTACTGGCTGACGTACTCGTACCAGCCCACCTTCGAGATGGTCGCGAGCCGCAGCTCGGTCCTGCGCGCGACCTCGGTGCTCGCGCCGTCGTCGCTGCGGTACGCGAGCCCGCCGTCCCTCTCCTCCTGGCACAGGACGGGACGCCGCGCGCCCCCGCCGCCCACGGAGCCGTCGCCGATCTTCGGCACGTAGGTCTCGAGGCGCTCCCCCAGGCACTCGGTGGGGGTCAGCGACATCATGTGGCTGCCGCCGAACCCCTGGGTGGTGATGTCCTCGGTGTTGCGCACGCCGGTGTCGTACGGCACCTCGAGCTGCCCGATCGACAGCTCGGCCAGCACCTGCAGGGGCCGCGCACCCGCGGGCGTGAAGTGCACGTCCTCGAGCACCAGCCCCCTGCTCGCGTCCACCCGCCAGCACATGGTCCACGTGGAACCACCGGCGAGCTGCCGCGCGATCGGCTCGTTCTCGGCGCAGTCGACGGCCGCGGCGCCCGTCACGGCCTGGTCGTCGCTCCGCGGAGCGGGCGCAGCGGGCGCCGCCCGCTCGACGATCAGCACCGCCGCCACGACGAGAGCCACGATGATGGCAGCCGCGACGGCCGCCGGGAGCACTCTCCGCCCCCGCGAGAGCTCCGACACGTCCTTCTCCCCCTCTCGGTCCTGCCTGACACGACCGGCCCGGTGCGACGAGGTCGCACCGGGCCGGTCGTGCTTGCTGTTCAGGCTCTCCTGGTCGGGCTCACCGGGTCAGGACCCGGCGAGCCCGACGGGATCACGCGTTGCTCGAACCGGAGAACCGGCCCATCGCGGTGGAGAACGCCTGGCTGATCTCGCGGCGGCGCTTGATCATGACCGCACCGGCGCCGAGGAGCAGCACCGTGGCGGCGATGAGGGCCGTCACGTTGGCACCCGTGCTGGCCAGCGGGCCGTCCGAGCCGGCGCCCGCACCGTCACCGTCACCGTCGCCGTCACCGTCACCGGTGGCCGACGCGACGACGTCGAACGTCGCCATCGCCGAGTCACCCTCGACGGTGCTGACCGCGATGCCCTGGTGGCGACCGACGTCGAGCCGCTCGTCGACCGTGAAGGTCCACTGGACGTTGCCGTCCTCGTCAGCGGCCTGCGCCTGCAGAGCGAACGAGGTCGAGTTGATGATGCCGACGACCTCCTCGCCCGGCTCGAAGCCCGACGCGTAGAACGTCTGCTCCTGGCCGTGCGTGCGGGTCGGCTCCTCGAACCACGCCGTCAGCTCGCGACCGTCGCCACCACCGGTGGTCTCGCAGACCGCGATCGGCGTCTGCGCGCCCTCGCTGCCGTCGTCCGGCTGGGCGTCGACGATGATGACGCCCGGCGGGGTGCCCTCGGGAACCGTGATCGGGGTCTCGAAGCCGCAGTCGTCGTTCACCACGACGGTGACCGGGTCACCGATCTTGTTGCCGTCGAGGTCCTGGAGCTGCACGGTGACCGTCGAGCCGGCGGGGAAGCCGGTGCCGGTGATCATGACCTCGTCGCCCGCCTCGACCATGGTCGGGTCGGCTGTGATGGTCGGGTCGGTGCACTCACCCGGGTTGTTGGTGTCGGGGTCGAGCACCTCGAGCGGCGCCTCGGCACCCTCGCTGCCGTCCTCCGGCTCGGCCTCCACCGTGTGGTCGCCGGGCTCGGCGTCCTCGGGGATGGTCAGGTCGGTGATGAAGCCGCAGGCCTCGTCCGGGGTGACCGTGACCGCGTCGCCGACCGGGTTGCCCTCGGCGTCGAACAGCTGGACCGAGACCGGCACGCCGGCCGGGAAGCCCTGGCCCACGACGGAGACGGTGTCGCCCGGGTAGGCGGCGCTGGGCTCGACCGTCAGGGTCGGGTCCATGGCGCAGATGTCGGAGCCGGAGACCACGGCGAGCGGGGCCTCGGCGGCCTCGCCGGTCGTGTCGTCGGTGCCGACGACGGTGTAGTCACCGAGCTCGGCGTCAGCCGGCACGGTCACCGGGGTGCTGAAACCACCCTCGGAGTCGGTGTCCACGGGGATCGGGTCGCCCACGGGGTTGCCCTCGGGGTCGATGAGCTGCACGGTCGCCGTCGAGTCCGGCGTGTAGCCCTCACCGGTCGCCACGGTCGACTGACCGGGGGCCACCGAGTCCGGGTTCACGGAGAGCGAGGGGTCGACCTCGCCCGGGCCGCCGTCACCGTTCGGGCTGATGCGGACGGCCGCGTTGCCCAGGTTGATGCGAGCGACCTCGTTGGCCGGCAGCAGCGCGAGGCTCAGCGCCGACAGGTCGAAGTTGCTGACGACCTCCTCGCCCTCGGGCGTGGTGGTGGTCTCGGAGACCTGGCGGTTGATGGTGATCGAGATGACCTGGGCCAGCACGTCGAAGACCGGCGAGAGGAGCTCGCGGACCGGAGCCGTGATGGAGTCCGTCTTCAGGTCGTTGATGAGCAGCTCGAAGATGTTGTCACCCTCGTCGCTGATGAGCAGGTCGTACACCGGGCCCAGGATCGGCGCGAGGGCCGGGCCGAGCGTGTTGATGGTGTTGACCAGGACCGTGGCGACCGGCGCCAGGGTGCCCGTGCTGTTGTTCACGGCCTCGGGGAAGTTGCCGTTCACAGCGTCGGCCAGCGGCAGCGACCACGACACGTCGAGGGTGCCCAGCGGGCCCTCCTCGTTGAACGCGATGTTGATCGTGACCGAGTTCAGCGAGTCCTCGATCGCGCCGAGCAGGATGCGGGTGACCTCCTGCATGAGCTCGTGCACGGTCTCCGCGATGAGCGGGTAGGTCGTGTCGTCGATGAGCTCGTAGTTCGGGGGCAGCTCGTTGAGGCCGCCCTCGGTCTCGTCGGGGTTGTCCACCAGCTTGTCGAGGTGGACCTCAAGCGTCCCCGTCGACAGGTCGATCGTGATGAGCTGGTTGGCCGAGGTGATCGGCTCACCCACGACGGACTGGAACAGGTTCTCCTGCATGTTGCTGTCGACGGTGATCGACGGCGTCGGGACGCCCGGGATCGCGTCGAACAGCCCCGTGAGGGCGCTCTGGTCGAGGTTGTCGTTGATGAGGCTCTCGACGGTCGTGTCGATCGTGCCACCGATGTCGTAGACCGACGACGCGGCGTTCTCGATCACCGGGGAGTGCAGGAACAGGTCCAGGTCGGCCACGCGGTACTGGCCGAGGCCACCCACGCCGTCCTGGTCCAGGATGACGCCGTCCTCGGCCTTGACCTCGGCCGCACCGGCGCCCGCCTCGAGCAGGAGCTGGTCGACGATCTCGTCGGTCAGGCCGTCGACGCCCAGCAGGCGCGCGACGGACAGGACGTCCACGGACGCCTTGCCGAAGTCCTCGGTCTCACCGTCGAGCGTCACGCCACCGTCGGCGCCGGCGAGGCCGGACACCGCGTACGCGTCGGTCGCGGACGTCGCCTCGCTCTTGCTGGCCAGCGCACCGAGCTGACCGAAGTCCAGGATCTCGTCGAGCGGGACCTCGACGTCGCCGAGACGGATGAGCTCCGAGCCGAGCAGCTCGACGTTGAGGTTGCCCTCGTTGGGACCGGGGTTCGACTCCGAGCCCGCGTCCGAGTAGGCAGCTGCGAGCAGCGCGTTCTGGAAGAGCGTCGAGTCGAGCACGCTCGCGGCGGCCTCGGCCGGCTCCTCCGGGTAGTTGTCCACAGCGACCGCCGGAAGTCCGGTGGCCGTGACCACGACTGCCGAAGCCGCGGCCGTCGCCAGGGTACGGCGCCACACGACGCCTCCCCTCCGGCGCCGGGACGGTACTTGCGTTCGGTTCAAAAGAACTCACTCCTCCATATTCACGCTTCAAGAAAAGCGTCCGGATCGGTACGTGATCACGTCCGGATCGGTCGGGCGGTGGCTCGTGCACACCCAAGCCCGGGGTTCAGCGAACAGTGGTTCCCAGGGACCTGCCAGGCAGAGCGGTAATCGTGCGTTGAGGCAATGCAACGCACCTCGCCGTGCGTTCATGACATACCGAGCCGTGACAAAGACCTTTACTCGCGTGAATACGAAAGAAAGTCGGGAAAGTCCGCTTCGTCGGCGGGGCGGCATCACGCCGAGCGGGTGAAAAATCTGCGTTACGACGCAGGTCAGGCGGGACATGCCAGGCGCTCCGGGCGCCGGGCGTGCCCCGCCTGTGGCGTGAGCTCCTGCGTCAGCCCTCGACGAGCCAGGCCGGCGGACGGGTCTCGGCGAGCCGCACCAGGTCCCGGCGGTCCCGGATCCCGAGCGTCGCGTACGCACGGCGCAGCCGGTTGACGACCGTCCGCTCCGAGACGAACGTCGCCTGCGCGATCTGCGAGTTGGTCGCCCCCTGGACGGCGAGGCGCACCATCTCGCGCTCGTGCCCGCCGAGCACCTCCCACTCGGGGCCGGCGCCGTTGGCGTCGGCGTCCGCCAGGAAGTCGTCGATGCCGCGCAGCCAGCCGGACATGCCCGCGAGGCGCACCAGCGTCCGCGCCTCGTCGAGCATCGCGGTGCCCGCCGTGCGCCCGCCACGCGTGACGGCGTACCGGCCGTAGGCGACGAGCATGCGCACGCGCTGCCAGGGCGACATCGGTGCGGGCGGCGTGTGGAGGGCGGCCTCGAAGGTGGGCGACGACGCCCCCTCGTCGGCGAGCAGCGCGCTGAGCCGGGACCAGGCCGCCGCGACGTCGGGCGCCGTGCGCTCCTCCGGGGCGACGGCGGGCTCGAGGAGGCGCCGGGCGCGCGGCCCGACCTGCCCCGGCGGCGTGGAGGTCATGACGGCCTCGACGAGGTCGCACCGCACCTGCACCCGGCCGCGGTAGGGCCACGCGCAGTGCTCGAGCGCGATGGTCAGCAGCGCGACGGCGCCCTCGGCCTGCCCGACGACGAGGTGCGCGGCGCCGAGGTCCGCCGCGTACTCCCCGAGCGCCCGTGCCGACCAGGAGCCGGCCTGCGGGGGCATCGTGCTGGCGGGCACCGTCCCGTCGACGACGGCGTCCGCCGACGCCCGCATGCCGCGCGCCGTGAGCCACTCGTCGACCGACGGCCGCAGCTCCGCGGCGCGGCCGAGGTGGGACCGCACGTCCGCGGCGCGCCCGTCGAACGCCGCGACCCGTGCCGCGGCCAGGTCCCGGGCGACGACCTCGGCGGCCCCCCGGCCCGTCGCGGGCCCGGAGTGGTCGGCGAGCAGCGCGCGCGCCCCCACGACGTCGCCCAGCAGGAGCAGAGCGCGCACCTGGGTCTCGACACCCACCCAGTCCTGGCCGGGCGTGCGACCGATCAGCCGCAGGTCGGCGCGCAGCGCGGCGGGGTCGGCGACGTCGCCCGACTCCTCGAGCCGCAGGAGCGCCTCGGCGACACGGGCCCCCGCCGCCCGCTCCGGTGCGCCGACAGCGTCGGGCTCGCGCCACCACAGGTGGTCGGTCCACGCGGGCCCCACGCCGTCCGGCACCAGCGCGCCGT
>NZ_JABEMG010000156.1 GCF_013004695.1 Promicromonospora citrea | reverse complement strand
AGCCGTCGGCCGGCCCGGCGTCGCGCCGTGCCGAGGAGCCCTCGCCGCGTGCCGGGCGCGAGCCGCCCTGGCGGCCGCCGGAGCGCTGCCCGCCCGAGCGGCCGGACCGCCCGGAGCGCGATCCGCCGGCCCGCTTGCCGGTCTCGCCGAGGTCCTCGAGCTCCTCCGCGTCGAGGCCCGCCAGGTGCTGCGCGGACTTCGGCAGCCGGCCCTTGGTGCCCTCGGGGATGCCCAGGTCGGTGTACAGGTGCGGCGAGGTCGAGTAGGTCTCGACCGGCTCGGGGAAGCCGACGTCGAGGGCCTTGTCGATGAGCGACCAGCGCGGCACGTCGTCCCAGTCCACGAAGGTGACCGCGGTGCCCTTGTTGCCCGCGCGGCCGGTGCGGCCCACGCGGTGCAGGTAGGTGCGCTCGTCCTCGGGGCACTGGTAGTTGACGACGTGCGTCACGTCCTCGACGTCGATGCCGCGGGCGGCGACGTCGGTGGCGACCAGCACGTCGATCTTGCTGTTGCGGAACGCGCGCAGCGCCTGCTCGCGGGCGCCCTGGCCGAGGTCGCCGTGGATGGCGCCGGCAGCGAACCCGCGGCTCTGCAGCTCGTCGGCGACCTTGGCCGCCGTGCGCTTGGTGCGCGCGAACACGATGGTGCGGCCACGGCCGTCCGCCTGCAGCAGGCGGGCCAGCACCTCGACCTTGTCGAGCGCGTGCGCCCGGTACACGACCTGCTTGATGTTCTTGACGGTCGCGCCCTCGTCGTCCGGCTCGGCGGCGCGGATGTGCGTGGGCTGCTTCATGTAGCGGCGCGCCATCGAGACGACGGCACCCGGCATGGTCGCGCTGAACAGCATGGTGTGCCGCTGCGCGGGCGTGCGGGCGAGGATCTTCTCGACGTCGGGCAGGAAGCCGAGGTCCAGCATCTCGTCGGCCTCGTCGAGCACGACCGTCCCGGCCCGCAGGAGCGTGAGGTGGCCCTGGTTCAGGAGGTCGATCATGCGGCCGGGGGTGCCGACGACGACGTCGACGCCCGCCTTGAGGGCCTCGATCTGCGGCTCGTAGGCACGGCCGCCGTAGACCTGCACGATGCGCACGGACCGGCGGGCGGACGCCGTCGCCAGGTCGTTGGCGACCTGGACGGCGAGCTCGCGCGTCGGCACGACGACGACGGCCTGCGGCTTGCCCGGCGCCACGAGCTGGTCGTAGCCGGGCTCGCCCGGTGCGACCACGCGGTGCAGCAGCGGGACGCCGAAGCCCAGCGTCTTGCCCGTACCGGTCTTGGCCTGGCCGATGATGTCGTGCCCGCTCATCGCCACCGGCAGCGTCATGGCCTGGATGGGGAACGGGTGGGTGATGCCGCCGTCCTTGAGCGCGTCGACGATCTCGGGGCGGACGCCGAAGTCCGCGAACGTCACGTTCTGCGCCTGGATGGCGGACGGGCTGGAGTAGTCGGGGCCCGAGCCGACCGTGGGCTCGGGATTGACGGTGGCCGCGCTCGCGGCCGAGGTGTCTGTGGTAGTCACTGGCGCCTTCATCTCTCGCGGCGCGGTGGGCCCTCATGGCCCGGCGATCGCGCCTGGGTGCGGCAGCCGATCGTGGAAATCAGCGCGCGCCAGGGACCAGGGGCCCCGGCTGCGCATCCCGCGCGTGAGCCTCGGGGTGAGGCCGGGCACGGGATCGGGGTCGGAACGAGACGACCGGGCAACCATGTACGCCAGTCATGGTACGCGCAGGATGTTTCCGCGTGGTAAGCGAACCGCGAAGAAGTGCGCCGCAGTAACGAACGCCACGTCGTGGCGCGGTTGCGGATGGCACGGTGCGGTGGGCGCGGTGCGGTGGGCGCGGTGCGGTGGGCGCGTGGCGGGCGGCGCGGTGCGTGCCGGCCCGCCACGCCGCGGGTCAGACCGCGCCGAAGCCGACCTTGCGCTGCTCCTCGGAGCCGATCTCGACATAGCCGATGGCACTGCCGGGGATGATCACCTTGCGGCCACGGGAGTCGGTGAGCTCGAGCGGGTCGCCGCCCAGGGCCTTCTTGACGGCGGCCGCAACGGCGTCAGCGCTCTCTTCCGTCTCGACCGTGACCTCGCGCGTGAGGTTCTGCACACCGATGGTGACGTCCACGTTTACTCCAGTTCGGTCGGGGATTGCGCCGTGTGCCCGCTGGTACGGGGACCCGGCCAGTCGATCCTAGTCACGCGGCACGACCGGCGGCCCACGGTTTCGCCGTGAGCCGACAGGCATCCGCAGGCGATGCGGCAGGCGGTCCGGCAGGCGCTGCGGACGGCCCATGGGCACGGGGGGCCGTGCGTGGCACCATGGACGGCGTGGGTGGTCCGACCTCTCCCCGGCGCGCGGCGGTGACGCTCGGCGTGTGCCTCGCGCTGGGCCTCGGCGCCGGCGTGGCGGTCACGGTGTCGGCCGAGCCGGACGCCTCCGCCTCCGCGGTCGCAGGCCTGGTCGAGGACAACCTCGGCACGGGTGCCGCCGACGTCGTGCGGGACGCCTACGAGGCGGCCCGCGCGGGCGAGCGCACCTCGCCGCCCGAGTCCGCGCAGGAGGCAGCGAACGGGACGCGAGCAGGGCTCGAGGTCGCCGGAGACTCCGTCACGGCGCAGGCACCGGCCACGACGCCCGGCGAGCCGGTGACGCGCAAGTCCGCCCCGCCCTCGCCGCGCCCGGCGTCCGCTGCCCCGTCCGCCCACCCGTCCGCCGGCCCCGGCCCGACGGCAGAACCGGGCTCGGGCATCGTCGGCGCGCGGCCCGCCGTCCGGGAGAAGCTGTCCGGCCGCCTGCTCATCGCGCGCGGTTCCCGGCCCGCCCCCGCGCAGGGCAAGGTCTGGCGGGTCCAGGTCGCCGTCGAGAAGGGGCTGCCGGTGGACCGGCAGGTCTTCGCCGAGGCGGTGCTGGACACCCTCAACGACCCGCGGGGGTGGAACGCGGCGGACGGCTCCACGTTCGCGTGGACGGACTCCGACCGCTACGACGTGCGCGTGGTCCTGGCGAGCCCCGGCACGACCGACGAGCTGTGCCTCCCGCTGGACACGATCGGCGAGCTGTCGTGCGGCATCGAGGGGACCGCGGTGCTCAACTTCAAGCGCTGGGCCACCGGGTCGAGCGCGTGGGAGAACACCCGCCGGTACCGGCAGTACCTGGTCAACCACGAGGTGGGGCACGTCATCGGGCACCGGCACGACCTGTGTGCCGGCGAGGGCGAGCACGCGACCGTGATGGTGCAGCAGACCACGACGACGAGCGGGTGCGTCCCCGAGCCGTGGCCCGCGCCCGGGGCACGCTGAGCCCGGAACCGGCGAAACGGACATCTGTCGCACTCCCGCGCGGGGCCGCGGGGAGTGTCAGTGGCTCGTGATTCCATCGTCCGCGTGACACCGACCCTCGCCCTCGCACCACGGCTCGCGCCGCCCGGGCAGTCCTCCGGCGGCTCGGCCCCCGTGCGTCTCGACGCGAGCCAGGAGGTCGCCGTGGAGACGGCGCTCGCGCGGCGCGCGACGCTGGTCCTCGGGGCGCCGGGCTCGGGCCGGACGACCGTCGCGTGCGAGATCGCGGTGCGGGCGCTCGCCGGCGGCGCCCGGCCCGAGCGCGTGCTCGTCCTCGCCTCCTCCCGGCGCGCGGCCGCGCGGCTGCGTGACGAGGTCGCCGCCCGTGCGGGGCGCACGGTCGGTGCGCCGATGGTGCGGACGGCGTCCTCCGCCGCCTTCGCGGTGCTGCACCGGCGGGCGGCGGCGTTGGAGCTGCCCGCTCCGACCCTCGTCTCGGGGCCTGAGCAGGACCTCGTGCTCGCCGAGCTGCTCGCCGGGCACGTGGCGGGGGAGGGGCGTCCGCTCACGCTCCCCGCCGGGCTGCCGCAGGACTCGCTCGGGCTGCGCGGCCTGCGCCAGGAGCTGCGCGACCTGCTGATGCGCGCGGCCGAGCGTGGGCTCGGTCCGGTGGAGCTCGACGAGCTGGGGCGCACGCACGAGCGCCCGGAGTGGGTCATGGCCGCCCAGCTCTACGAGGAGTACCTGGACACCATGGCGTTGCGCCTGGCCACGCCCGACGCCGGGCCCCGCTACGACCCGGCCGTCGTGATCGACGAGGCGGCCCAGGCCCTGCGCTCCTGGGAGGACGAGGTGCCAGGGGCGCCGCGGCCGGCGTGGGACCTCGTCGTGGTGGACGACTACCAGGAGGCCACGGCGGCGACCGCGCGCCTGCTGCACGTGGTGCACGGTGACGGAGCGCGCCTCGTGCTGCTCTCCGACCCGGACTCGGCCGTCCAGACGTTCCGCGGGGCCGCGCCCGGCCTGACCGGCCGCGCCGCCGCGCCGGCGGGCGACTTCGGTGCGTTCGACGCCGAGACCGTGGTGCTCGGCACGGTCTGGCGGCAGGAGCCCGAGCTGCGGGCCGTCACCCGCGCGGTGACCGACCGCATCCCGGTCTCGGCGAGCGCGGTGCACCGGCGGGCGACGGCGCGGCCCGCGTCGGGGACGCCCGCGCAGGAGGAGCCGGCGTCGGACCAGCCGGCGTCGGACCAGCCGCCCGCCGTCCAGGTCGCCGTCCTCGCCGGCGCGGCCCAGGAGGCGGCCTGGATCGCGCGCGAGCTGCGCGCCGAGCACCTGCTGCGCGGCACTCCCTGGGAGCGGATGGCGGTCGTCGCGCGCAGCGGCACCCGGCTCAGCGCGCTGCGGCGTGAGCTCGTGTCGGCCTCCGTGCCCGTCGCGCTGCTCGGGTCGGACCTGCCGCTGCGGGACGAGCCCGGCGTGGCTCCGCTGCTCGCGGCCGTCCGGACGTGTGCGGGCGCGCCGCGGGGCAGCCTCGAGGCGCTGATCGCCGACGAGCTCGACGGCACGCCGCAGGCGCTCGACCCCGAGACGGCGGCCCTGCTGCTCGTCTCGCCGATCGGCGGGCTGGACGCCGTGGCCCTGCGTCGGCTGCGCCGCGCGCTGCGCGCGCAGGAGCTGACGGCAGGCGGCGGGCGCACGTCCGACGCGCTGCTCGTCGAGGTGCTGGCCGACCCGGCCCGAGCCGCGCTGCTGCCGGCGCCGGTGCGCCGCGGGCCGCTCGCGGTCGCCCGCGTGCTCGCCGCGGGGCGCGACGCCGCCGCCCAGCCAGGGGCCACCGCGCAGACGGTGCTCTGGGCGGTCTGGGCCGCGACCGGCCTCGCGGAGCGCTGGAGCGCCGCCGCGCTGGCGGGCGGCCCGGCAGGTCTGCGGGCGGACCGTGACCTCGACGCCGTGCTGGCCCTGTTCCGCGCCGCCGAGACGTTCGTGGACCGGATGCCGGGCGCACCGGTCGCCGCGTTCGTCGACTACCTCGCGTCGCAGGACCTCCCGGCGGACTCGCTCGCCGCGTCGGCCCAGGGCACCGGCGCCGTCGAGGCGCTCACGCCCGCGGGCGCGGCCGGTCGCGAGTGGGACGTCGTGGTCGTGGCGGGCGTCCAGGACGGCGTCTGGCCGGACCTGCGCCTGCGTGACTCCCTGCTCGGCTCGCAGGCGCTGGTCGAGCTGATCGCGGGCCGGTCGCAGGACGGCCGCGTCGTGGGCTCCGAGGCCCGGCGGCAGGTGCTCACCGACGAGCTGCGCGCCTTCGCGGTCGCGGTCTCGCGGGCCCGGCGCCGGCTCCTGGTCACGGCGGTGGAGGACACGGAGGAGGCGCCGAGCGTCTTCTGCGACCTCGTCGCGCCGCGGAACGACGGCGGGGAGGGGCCCGACCCGCGTCGCGTCCCGGTCGGCCCGCCCCTCGACCTGCGCGGCGTGGTGGCCGCCGCCCGGTCCGAGCTCGTGCGCGCGGCGGCCGGGCGGGCCGATGCCGCGGGCACCACCACCCCCGAGCACCCCGCCGCCGCGCTGCTGGCCGACCTGGCGGCGGCGAGCGTCGCCGAGGCCGACCCGACCACGTGGTACGGCGTGGCCGGCGTGTCGAGCGAGGTGCCGCTGTGGGGCGAGCGCGAGACCGTGACGGTCTCGCCGTCCAAGGTCGAGACCGTCACCACGTGCGCCCTGCGGTGGGCGTTCGAGGCGGCGGGCGGCACCGCGCCCGACGCCACCCACCAGACGCTGGGCACCCTGCTGCACTCGATCGCCCAGACCCACCCGAAGGGCTCGCTCACGGACCTCCGCACGGAGCTCGACCGGCGCTGGCCCGAGCTCGCGCTGCCCGACGGCTGGCCGTCGCGCCAGCTCCGCAAGCGCGCCGAGCGGATGGTCGAGCGGCTGGCCGACTACCTCGCCGCCTCGGGCGAGCCGCTCCTCGTCGAGGCCGACTTCGACCTGCGCGTGGGCAGGGCCCGGCTGCGCGGCCAGGTCGACCGGGTCGAGGACGCGGGGGACGGCGCGGTGACGGTGACCGACCTCAAGACCGGCAAGACGGCGGCGAGCAAGGACAAGGCGGCCGAGAACCCGCAGCTCGGCGCCTACCAGCTCGCCGTCGAGGAGGGCGCGCTCGACCTGCCGGAGGGGACGGTCAGCAAGGGTGCGCACCTCGTGTACGTCGGGACGGACACCGTCTCGGCGAGCATCCGCGACCAGCCGGCGCTCGCCCCGGACGAGGAGGGCGGGAGCTGGGCACGCGACGCCGTCGAGGGCGCCGCCGACACCATGGCCGCCGCGCGGTTCGCCGCGCGCGCCAACGACCTGTGCGAGGTGTGCCCCGTGCGGCGCTCCTGCCCGTTGCAGCCCGAGGGCCGGAAGGTGGTCGAGTGACCGAGCCGGAGATCCGTCTGTCCGCGCGCGCCATCGCCCGCCTGCTCGGGCGCCCCGAACCCACCGACGAGCAGGTCCGCGTCATCGAGTCGCCCCTCGAGCCCGCCCTCGTCGTCGCCGGGGCGGGGTCCGGCAAGACGGAGACGATGGCCGCCCGTGTCGTCTGGCTCATCGCCAACAAGCTCGTGCACCCGGAGCAGGTGCTCGGCCTCACGTTCACGCGCAAGGCGGCGGGCGAGCTCACGCAACGCGTCCAGACTCGGCTGGCGCAGCTCAACCGGGCGCTCGGCGAGGAGTCGGGCGAGGCGCTCGCGGGCCTGGACCTCGACCGGCCGACCGTCGCCACCTACAACGCGTACGCGGCCTCGCTCGTGGCCGACCACGGCCTGCGCCTCGGCGTCGAGCCGAGCGCGCGGCTGCTCGGCCAGGCCGAGCAGTGGCAGCTCGCCTCGCAGGTCGTCGAGTCCTGGGACGAGGACCTCGGCACCGACAAGGCGGTCAGCACCGTCACGGCGGCCGTCGTCGCGCTGTCCGGTGCGCTGGGCGAGCACCTCGTGGACCCGGCCGAGGCACGGGACAGGCTCACCGAGATGGCCGAGCACCTCGAGTCGCTGCCCCTCGGCCCCCGGCAGAAGAAGCGCACCAAGGACGTCGACAAGCTCATCGGGTCGGTCGCGGAGCGGGCCCGGTTCGTCGACCTCGTGGTCGAGTACCGGCGCCGCAAGCGCATCGCCGAGGCGCTCGACTTCGGTGACCAGGTCGCGTTCGCCGCGCAGCTCGCGCGCGAGGTGCCCCTCGTGGGGGCGGCGGAGCGTGCACGGTTCGAGGTGGTGCTGCTCGACGAGTACCAGGACACCTCCTACGCCCAGGTCGAGCTGCTGTCCGGGCTGTTCGGCGGCGGGCACCCGGTGACGGCCGTCGGCGACCCGCACCAGTCGATCTACGGCTGGCGCGGGGCCTCGGCGGGTGGCCTCGCCCGGTTCCCCGCGCGGTTCCCGCACCGCGACGGCGCGCCGGCCGTCGTCCACTACCTGTCGACGTCGTGGCGCAACGACGCGGCGGTGCTCGCCGCGGCGAACGTCGTCTCGGGGCCGCTGCGTGCCGAGGCGGGGGCCGTCGAGGTACCCCCGCTCGACCTGCGCCCCGGTGCGGGCACGGGCGCGGTGTCCGCGCACGTCACCGCCACCCTGGAGGAGGAGGCCGAGGCCGCCGCCGAGTGGGTCGCCGAACGCTGGCGGTCGGGTGCGCACCCGGAGGGCCGGACGACGGCGGCCGTGCTGTGCCGTGCCCGGGCCCAGTTCCCGGCGCTCGAGGTCGCGCTGCGCCGACGTGGCCTGCCCGTCGAGGTGGTGGGCCTGGGCGGCCTGCTCACCACGCCCGAGGTGGTCGACGTCGTCGCGCTGCTGCAGGCCGCGCACGACCCCTCCCGCGGCGACGCCCTGCTGCGCCTGCTCACCGGGCCGCGTCTCAACCTCGGCGCGGCCGACCTGCACGCCCTGGGGTCGTGGGCGGCCGACCTGGCGCGCCTCGACGACCCGCGCCGCGGGGCCGGGGCGGGTACCGGCGCGGAGCAGGGTGTCGTCCCCGGCCCGGGACCGGACGCCGAGGACGACCTCCGCGTCGTCGAGGGCGACGTCACCGACCACCGGTCGATCATCGACGCGCTCGACGACCTGCCGCCGCTCGGGACGCCCGCGCGGGACGGTCGGACGCTGTCGCCCGACGCCCACCGGCGGCTCTCGGCCCTGGCCCGCCTGCTGCGCGACCTGCGCGGCCTCACCTACCTCTCGCTGCCCGAGCTCGTGGTCCAGGCGGAGCGCGCGCTGGGCCTCGACGTGGAGTCCGCCACGGCACTCGCGCTGACCGGCGCCGGGGTCGGCGGAGCCGTGAGCGACCGCGGCCGGGAGCACCTCGACGCGTTCCGGGACGTGGCGGCATCGTTCGCGCAGTCGTCGGACACGGCGACGCTCGGCGCGTTCCTGGCCTGGCTCGGTGTCGCGGGCGAGCGCGAGCGCGGGCTCGACATGCCCGTGCACGAGCCCGACCCCGACGCCGTGCAGGTGATCACCGCGCACGCCGCCAAGGGTCTGGAGTGGGACGTGGTGGCCGTCGCGGGCCTGGCCGACGGCGCGTTCCCCACGTGGGACAAGGGATCACGGTCGGGGGAGTCGTCGTCGGGCTGGCTGTCCGACCTCGGTGAGCTGCCGTACCACCTGCGCGGCGACGCCGACGACCTGCCGCGGTTCGACTGGGAGCACGCGTCGGACACCAAGGACCTCGTCGCGCTGCGCGACGAGTTCAAGGCGGCGTGCGGTGCGCACCGGCTCGCCGAGGAGCGCCGCCTGGCCTACGTGGCGTTCACGCGGGCGCGCCGCGAGCTCTTCCTCACGGCCTCCTGGTGGGGCACGGCGAGCAGGCCGCGCGGCGTGTCCCCGTTCCTCGCCGAGCTGGCCGACGCCGGGCTCGTCGGCACCGACCTGTGGGCGCCCGCGCCGGAGCCGGACGCCGAGAACCCGCGCAACGCCGAGGAGGTCACGGCGCTCTGGCCGGGCTCGGACGAGGGCACGACAGAGCGCGCGGCCGCTGCGGGCCCGCCGACGGCCCGCGAGGTCCTGCGCGCCACCGCCG
>NZ_JABEMG010000155.1 GCF_013004695.1 Promicromonospora citrea | reverse complement strand
GGCGCGACGGCGTGGACCCGGCCGACGCGCTGAGCGCCGCCCGCGCCGCGCAGAGCCACGTCGGCCTCGCCAGACGGCTCGCGCGGGACGCCGGCGCGCGCGAGCGCCGGACCGCGGTGCTGAGCATCGCACGGCGCATCCGGGGCGTCGGCGACGCGGTGCTGGCGGCGGGCGAGCTCGTCGACGTCGCCAAGGCGGAGGCCGCGGCGGCCACGCAGGAGCGCGACGCGGCGGAGAAGGCCGAGCTGCTGCGCACCCTCGGCGTGGCCGACGGTGAGACGCTGCCGCCGCGCCTGCGTTCCCAGCTCAAGCAGCTCGAGGACGACCAGAAGCGCCGGGCCACCCGCCATCAGCGCGACGTGCTGGACCGCGCGATGGTGGACCTGCTGTCGCTGTACCGGGACGTGCTGGTGGTGCAGCTGGGGGCGGAGGTGGAGCTGGTCAACGCCGAGCTGGCCGACACGGTGCGCTCGCTCGCCGCCGACTCCACGCCCGAGCAGACGGTGCGGCGGATGGACTCGATCGGCGTGGCCCGCACGCGGCTGGAGGGTAACGTCGCACCGCTGCTCGCGCTGGAGGCGATGGCCATCGCGCTCCGTCCGCAGGGATGAGGCCCGCCTGTGAAGATTTCGCACGGGTGAATCCCCACCACCCGGGCACATTGTCCTGAATGCCGTCCCTGGTTAGAGTGCGGGGCGCCCCCGATGCGTTTTTCGGCCCCCAGAGCTTTTTCGTACGACAAGGAGTCCACCGCCCGATGAGGATCCTCCTGCTGGTCTCAGCCTTCAACGGACTCACCCAGCGGGTCTGGTGCTCCTTGAGAGAGCAGGGGCACGACGTGGGCG
Source organism: Promicromonospora citrea (assembly GCF_013004695.1). Lineage (GTDB taxonomy): Bacteria > Actinomycetota > Actinomycetes > Actinomycetales > Cellulomonadaceae > Promicromonospora > Promicromonospora citrea. The sequence continues at coordinate 8,589 of NZ_JABEMG010000155.1, read as the reverse complement.
TCGAGCTCGCGCCGACCTTCGAGTCCGGCGCCGCCATGACGCGAGCCGTCGAGCGCGCCGACCCGGACCTGATCCTGTGCCCGTTCCTCAAGCACCGCGTGCCGGACACGATCTACGACCGCTGGCCCACCGTCATCGTGCACCCCGGGCCCGTGGGCGACCGCGGTCCGTCGTCGCTGGACCACGCGATCCGCGACGGCCGCGACCGGTGGGGCGTCACGGCGCTGTCCGCCGTCGAGGAGCTCGACGCCGGGCCCGTCTGGGCCACCGCGGTGTTCGACATGCCGGACGACCCGATCTCCAAGAGCGCCCTCTACAACAGCCGCGTCGCGGACGCCGCCATGGCCTGCATCGGCGAGGTCGTCCGCAAGGTGGCCGACGGCGAGCGGCCGATCCCGGCGGAGGCCTGCCTGCGGATCGTGCCCGTCGAGGGCGAGCTGCCGCTGCTGCGCCGCGTCGACTTCCGCGTCGACTGGAACCGTCCCGCCGCCGAGCTGGAGCGCCTCGTGGCGGCCGCTGACGGTGCGCCGGGTGCGCCCGCCGAGGTCAACGGCCGGTCGGTCTGCGTGTTCGACGCCGTCGCGTCGCCCGAGCACACCGGTGCGGCCCCCGGCACGGTCGTGGGCCGCAACCTCGACGCGGTGGCGATCGCCTGCGGCGTCGGCACGCTGTGGGTGGGCTACGCGGCCGAGCTGAGCGGCCGCCGCGGGCCCAAGCTGCCCGCCGCGCAGGTGATCGACGCGAGCCACGCGCCCTTCCGCCGCGTGCCGGACGCGCTCGCCGAGACCACGTACGTGCGGGACGGCAACGTCGGCTACCTGACGTTCCGCTCCTACAACGGCGCCATGTACACCGAGCAGTGCCGCCGCATGACGAGCGCGGTCGAGAAGGCCCTCACCGAGGACACCCGCGTGCTGGTCCTCAAGGGCACGGAGCACGCGTTCTCGAACGGCATCCACCTCGGTGCCATCGACGCGTCGCCCGACCCGGCGGCGGAGGCCTGGGACAACATCTGCGCCATCGACGAGCTGTGCCTCGCGATCGCGACGGCCGAGCAGCTCACGGTCGCGGCCTTCACGGCCAACGCCGGCGCGGGCGGCGTGATGATGGGCCTGTGCGCCGACGTCACGCTGGCTCGTGAGGGCGTGGTGCTCAACCCGTACTACGACATGGGCATCTTCGGCTCGGAGCTGCACACCTGGAGCGTGCCTGCCCGCGTGGGCGAGCACCGCGCGTCGCTCCTGCTCAACCGCAAGCTGCCGATCTCGGTGGCCGAGGCGGCCCGCATCGGGCTGATCAGCGCCGTCGGCCCGCGCGAGTGGGGCGAGTTCAACGCCTGGCTCGCGTCCGCCGCCCAGGGGTACGAGGAGCCCGCGACGCTCGGCTGGATGCTGGCCGCCCGTGCGGAGCGCCGCGCCACGGACCGGCCCTTGTCGTACTACCAGACGATCGAGCTCGCCGAGATGGCGCGCGACTTCTTCGACGACCGCAACGCGTTCTCGGTGCACCGCCGTGCGTTCCTGCGCAAGACGGCCGCCGACGCCACGCCGGAGAAGCTCCGCTTCCAGACCGCGCGCGTCTGACCCGCCGACGTCCAGGTGGCCGGTACCCGTCGGGGTGCCGGCCACCTGTCTTCTTCCCGCCGCCCGTGCAAGACCCGGTGGCGCCGCCACACAGGAGGGGTAGGGGCGGGCCGACGTGCGCCGCTTCCGACCGGCGGTTCTCAGCGGCGAGTGAAAGGATCTGGGCATGACGATCAGGCGGATGCAGCGGTCCGGTGGCACGGGACGAGTCCTGGCGGCGACGCTCGGGCTCGGCGTGACGGCGGCGCTCACCCTGTCCGGGTGCGCGCAGTCCGACGTGGGCGGGTCGTCCGACCCAGGGTCCGGCTCGGCGTCGGACGCCACCGAGGCGCCCGAGGAGAGCCCGAGCCCCAGCCCGTCCGAGGAGGGCGGCGCGGGTGACGACGGCAGGCTGCCGGAGGCCGCCGAGATGGCCACGACGCCGGGCACCTCGGGTCGCGGCCTGCCGCCCGGCCTCGAGGGCAGCACGGAGTCGCCCGCCGGGGTGGCGTGGGCGCCCGACGAGGGGCTCCTGTACGTCGTCACCAACGGGTCGAGCTCGTGCCCGACGCTGGCCGAGCCCGAGGCGACGTTCGGCGCGGGCAGCGGCGCCAAGGGCGGCGTGGCCGCGGCCGACGGCGTGCTCACCGTCCAGCTCCTGCCCGAGGAGGACGGCATCTGCACCATGGACTTCGTGCCCACCACGACCGTGGTCGAGGTGCCGGCGGAGGCCGACACGGGCGAGGAGATCCCGGTCGCCATCGGGGACAAGGGCACCGTGCAGCTCCAGCCCCGGCCCGCGGACGGGGAGCCCGGACCGGTCGCGTGGCTCGAGTCGTGAGGGTCGCGTGTCGGTTCGCCAGCGGGTAAGAAATCTCCCGGGTACTACCGATAGGTTGTCCGGGTGATTCGTCCCGCCCGCCCTCGCAAGCCAGCGGCCGTCGTCGCCACCGTGCTCACCACCGTCCTCCTCCTCGCGGCGTGCGGTGCGCCGCCCAAGGTGCAGACGGCGCTGGAGGACGTGGGCAAGGCGGACGGCTCGGCGACCGAGGGTGCGCCGAAGGGCTTCGAGGACTACTACGGCCAGTCCCTGGAGTGGACCGAGTGCGGCGAGGGCTTCCAGTGCGCCACGGCGTCGGCCCCGCTGAGCTGGAAGGACGCGGACGCGGGCAGCATCGAGCTCGCGCTGAGGAAGATCCCCGCGACGGGGCAGAAGGTCGGTTCGCTGCTGGTCAACCCGGGCGGGCCGGGCGGCTCGGGCGTCGACTTCGTGGGCGACCCGGGGCGGTTCGGTCTGGCGCTGCGCTCCTCGTTCGACATCGTGGGGTTCGACCCCCGCGGCGTCGGCAGCTCGACGCCCGTGACGTGCCTCGACGACCAGGGCAAGGACGAGTTCCTCAGCACGGACTACCCGTACACGCCCGAGGGCCTGGCGGCACGGATCGACGCCGTCCGCGCCTGGGGGCAGGCGTGCGCCGAGAACACGGGCCCGCTGCTCGGCACCGTGGACACGCAGTCGGCCGCGCGTGACATGGACATGCTGCGCGCGGCCCTCGGCGACGACGAGCTGCACTACCTGGGCTTCTCCTACGGCACGCAGCTCGGGGCCACCTACGCGGGGCTGTTCCCGGACCGCGCGGGCCGCCTGGTGCTGGACGGCGCCCTGGACCCGACGCTCAGCTCCGACGAGGTCGCCCTCCAGCAGGCGGAGGGCTTCGAGAGCGCGCTGCGCGCCTACGTGGCCGACTGCCAGGCGGGCGACCAGTGCCCGCTGACGGGCAGCGTCGACGAGGGCCTGCAGCAGATCCACAGCATCGTCGAGGACGCCGAGGCCAACCCGATCCCGACCTCGTCGGCGCGGTCGGTGACCAAGAAGCTCGCGTTCTACGGCGTGGCGGTGGCGCTGTACGACGAGGCGTCCTGGCCGTACCTCACGCAGGCCCTGCAGGGCGTGCTGTGGGAGGGCACGGGGGACGACCTGCTCTACCTCGCCGACGTCTACAACGACCGCGACGAGGACGGCTCGTTCTCCTCCAACAGCGAGGAGGCCTTCCGTGCGATCAACTGCGCCGACGGCCGCGCCGAGGAGGACATGGACCAGATGCGCGCGCTCGCGCAGCAGATCGAGGAGGCCGCGCCGACGCTCGGCGAGTCGTTCGGCTACTCGGGCATCGAGTGCGCCGACTGGCCCTACCCGCCGGCCGAGCAGGAGTTCGACCCCTCGGCGAAGGGCACGCCGCCGATCGTCGTCATCGGCACCACGAACGATCCCGCGACGCCGTACCGCTGGGCCCAGTCCCTGGCCAAGACCCTCGACGCGGGCGTGCTGGTCACCTACGAGGGCGAGGGGCACACGGCGTACGGTCGCTCCAACTCGTGCGTCTCCGGTGCCGTCGAGGACTACCTGGTGGAGGGCACCGTCCCAGAGGACGGCCTGACCTGCTGAGGGCGGTCCCGCTCGGGTTCGAACCCGCCGTCGGAGGCGTCACACGGTTTCGCTTTGGACCTGGCTCGTGCATTGGGTACAGTTAGGGCCGCTCGCCCATCCGGTCGTGACCGGTGTGCGGTGCATCCGCCGCCTTAGCTCAGTCGGCAGAGCGTCTCACTCGTAATGAGAAGGTCGTGGGTTCGATTCCCACAGGCGGCTCCGGTCGGAAACCCCGCTCCACCAGTCACTCAGGTGCCTCGGTCGGGCGGGGTTTCCTGTGTTGCGGGACGGGCCGGGTACTTCCCGGGTACTCACCCCGCCGGCGCCGGGACGGCCTTCTCGGCCGCGCGGCTCACCGCCTCCCACGCGGCCCACGTCCGGCGACGCTCCTCGGTCGCGGCGAGCGCGGCGTCGTAGGCGACGCCGCCGAGCAGGAGACGGCGCGGCGGGTCGTCGGAGTCGACGAGCGTCATCAGCGCCTCGGCGGCGAGCCGGGGTTCGCTGTCGACGCTGTTCTCCTGGAGCTCGGCGGCCAGCCTCTCGCGCAGGCCGTCGTACGCGGGCAGCGGCGTGGCCGTCTCCATCGCGGTGTAGAGGTCGGTCCAGTAGCCGCCCGGCTCCACGATCGTGACGGCGACGCCGAACGCCCCGAGCTCGTGCGCGACGGCCTCGCTGAGCCCTTCGAGCGCGAACTTGCTCGCGCTGTACAGGCCGGTGCCGGCGAACCCGGCGACGCCGCCGATGCTGGACACCTGGATCAGGTGCCCCGAACCCTGCCGGCGGAGCACCGGCGCGACGGCGCGGGTCACCCACGCGGCGCCGAAGAAGTTGGTCTCGAGCTGGGCCCGGACCTGCTCGTCCGTGAACTCCTCGACGAAGCCGTAGGACATGGTGCCGGCGTTGTTGACGACGACGTCGAGCCGGCCGAACGCCTCGACGGCGCGGTCGACGGCGGCCTGGACCGCTGCGGGGTCGCGGACGTCGGCGGCGATCTGGAGGAGGCCGTCGCGGGTGTCGTCGTCGCGCAGGGTGCGGGAGACAGCGGCGACCCGGTCGCCGGCCGCGAGGGCGGCGTCGGTGAACGCGCGGCCGAGGCCGCGGCTCGCGCCGGTGACGAACCAGGTGCGGGGGGAGGTGGCGGTCACGAGGACCCCTTTCGTCGTTTGTCGAGACGGACCGTCTCGACAACCAGCATGCGGCGGGGCCTCGTGCTTTGTCAAGACGAACCGTCTCGTCTCGTGTGGGGCTAGGATCTCTGCATGACCACCGCACCGACCCGCTCCACCGGACGCCGGCGCAACCCCACGACCCGCGCGGCGATCCTCGCCACCGCCTTCGACGTCGTCGCCGAGCTCGGCTACGCGGGCCTGACCATCGAGAAGGTCGCGGCCCGGGCCGGCGTCGGCAAGCAGACGATCTACCGGTGGTGGCCGGGCAAGGGCGCCCTGGTGCTGGACGCCGTCCTCGAGCGGACGACGGGCGCCGGTGCGGAGGCCGCGGAGCTTCCCGACACGGGCGACCTCGAGGCGGACCTCGCCGACGTCCTCGTCGCCACGGTGCGCGAGCTGACCGACCCCGCCTTCGACCGCGCGCTCCGCGGCCTCACGGCGGCGATCGTCGAGGACGCCGAGCTCGCCCGCCTCTACCAGGAGCGGCTCGACGGGCCGATGCGGGAGCTCAAGAAGCGCCGCCTCCGCAGCGCGCAGGAGGCTGGGCAGCTCGACCCGGGGGTGGATCTCGACGTGGCCGTCGACCTGATCTTCGCGCCGGTCGCCCAGCGGTGGTCCGAGCGCTCCGGGCCGCTCACCCCCGAGGTCGCACGGGCGGTCGTCCGGCACGCCCTGCGCGGGCTCGCCCTCCCCGACCCGCCGAGGTAGTCAGTTGGCGAGGTAGTCACGTGGCGAAGTAGTCACCGGTTCGCGCCACGTGACTACCTCGCCAGATGACTACCTCGCCAGGTGACTACCTCGCCAACTGACTACCTCGGGGCGGTCGAGCTGGCGCAGGCGGCTCACCGCGCGCGCCAGGTCCGGCGGCGCCGGGCGGCCTGCCGGGACGGCGAGCACCTCGTCGAGCGGGCCCGGCGTGGTGAGCACGAGGGTGCGGTCGTGGTCGTGGAGCACGTCCACGAGGTTCACGAACCGTTGCTGGGTGTTGACGTGGCAGTGCGCGAACGGCACGACGTCGGTCACCGTCCACCGGTCGAAGCGTTCCGCGAGCGACAGCATGTCCAGCGCCGAGACGGGCGCGGTGCACAGGGCGGTGAAGTCGAACCAGACGGCGTCGTCGGCGGCCCGGAGCGCCGGCACGGTGCGCCCGCCGCGCAGCGCGACGTCGGCGGCCTCGTCCGGGGCGGGTCGGCCCAGCGCGCCCCCGCCGTCGGCGGAGGCGAGGTCGAGCAGGAGGCCCGACCGCCAGCCGCCCACCGGGGGTGCGCCGCCGTCGCGCCGCGTCCGGTAGTCCACCGGGCCGTCCACGGCGAGCACGTCCAGCGACCCCTCCAGCGCCTCGATGAGCGGCACCGCGAGCTCGTGGAAGAGGGGGTCGGGCAGCAGGCCCTGGGGCGGGTAGTTCGACGTGGCCACGAGCACGACGCCGCGCCGCAGCAGCGTGCGCAGCGCGCGGGACAGCAGGGTCGCGTCCCCGGCGTCGTGCAGGTGGAGCTCGTCGAAGCAGAGCACGGTCGCGTCGCCGAGCAGGGCGTCGAGGGCACGCTCCATCGCGTCGGGGGTACCGGTGCGCGCCCAGACCTCCGCGTGCAGCGCGCGGTAGAACGCGTGGAAGTGGAACCGGGGCCCGCCGGCCGCCTCGTGGAAGCGGTCGAGGAGCCAGGTCTTGCCCCGGCCCACCGGCCCCCACAGGTACACGCCCCGCGGCGCGTCCGAGCCCAGGGAGTCCAGCAGGCCCTCGAGGCGGCCCGCGGCAGCGTCCTGGGCGTCGTCGAGCACGTAGCCCGCCGCGCGCGCGGCGTCGCGGAGCGGGGTGCGGGGCATGCGACGACGGTACCCTCTGTCCCATGGCATGGACCCGTCCCCGACGCCGCAAGCCCGTCACCTACCTGCTCGGTCAGGCCGTCGAGGAGTACCCGGCGCTGTCGCCGGAGGTCGAGCGCGGGCGCGTGCTGCGGATCACCGAGATCGGCGAGCCGGTGCTGCACACGCCCGCCCGCACGGTCGAGACGTTCTCGACGCCGGAGCTCGCACGGCTCCTCGACGACATGTTCGCCACGATGGAGTCGGCCCAGGGCGTCGGCCTCGCGGCGCCGCAGGTCGGCGTCGACCTGCGGGTGTTCGTCTACGACCTCACGGACGCGGCGGGGGACCGGCACGTCGGGCACGTGGTGAACCCGGTGCTCGAGATGGACCTCGACGCCGAGCCCGAGACCGAGGAGGAGGGCTGCCTGTCCGTGCCGGGCGCGTACGAGCCGCTCGCCCGCCCGGGCCGCGCGAGCGTGCGCGGTGTCGACCAGCACGGTGCGCCCGTCCAGCTCTCCGGCGAGGGCTATCTCGCGCGGTGCTTCATCCACGAGTCCCAGCACCTCGACGGCACCCTCTACTGGGACCACCTCGACGCCGACCTCCAGGCCGACGCGCTGCGGCAGCGTGACGAGGAGCGCGGACGCATCGTCGCGGAGCGCCGCGAGATCGCGATCGAGCTGGACAAGACGCCGCCGGAGTACCCCGAGAAGCCGGCCGGCGGGCGCTGAGCGCCCCGGCGGGTCCTCGGCCGGCTCACAGCGACGCCACCCAGTCGGCGACCGCCTCGGCGACGGCCCGCTCCCGCCCGACGCCGCGCATGTCGTGCGCGCCGGGCAGCGTCACCGTCGTGACCGGGCCGGGGATGGCCGCGACGTGCTCGGCGAGCTCGTCGGGCGTGCCGAAGGGGTCCTTGTCGCCGGACACGAAGAGCGTGGGGACGCCGATCGCGCCGAAGTGCTCCACGCGCAGCCGCTCCGGCTTTCCCGGCGGGTGCAGGGGATAGCTCAGCAGCACCAGGCCGGCGGCGGGCAGCCCCTCGGCGACGGCCATCGAGCACATCCGCCCGCCGTAGGACCGCCCGCCGAGCAGCAGCCGGTCGGTCGGCACGCCGAGCTCGTCCGCCCACGCGGCCGCCGTCTCTCGCAGGTGCGCGACGGCGACCGGGGGCCGGTCGGGCATGCGCCGGCCTGCGAGGCGGTACGGGAAGTCGACGCGGCGCACGGGCAGCGGCACGGACGCCTCGGCGAGCACGCGCTCGACCGTGACGAGCGCGGGGCTCTCGCTGCTCGCGCCGGCGCCGGGGGTCAGGAGGAGTCCGGCAGGCATGGTCACGGGCCCAGTCTGCCCCGGCTCGTCAGGTGAGGCGCCGCCAGAGCAGCAGCAGGCCACCGACGGCGAGCAGCGCGCCCGCGCCGAGCACCCCCACCCAGCCGAGCGGCGTGATGAGCTCGTCCTCCTGCACCGCGACCGCCTGGGTCCGGGCCGACGGCGGCTCCTGCGTCGGCACGCCCTGCAGCAGGGCGGCGGTCGGCGTGGTGGCGGGCGAGGGCGACGGGCTCGCGCTCGCCGTGGCCGACGGCGTCGGGCTCGGCGTGGGTGACGGGCTCGCCGTGGGCGTCGG